>NZ_CP072133.1:2462500-2605000 GCF_017638925.1 Pseudoalteromonas xiamenensis | reverse complement strand
CAGAACCGACTAACGAACCACCCTCTCCATGTGTTTTTTTCTCTTTGCGATTAAAACAATATGGCACATCTTTGTTGTGATGATCTGCAAGCGCAACCGCAGTTGTGGTTGCAATTGGAATACCTTTATACGCAGGGCCGAACAACACATCATATTCAATTGCTGCATCTTCCAATGCTGCCGCATAAAAACGACCTAAGCGAGCAAGGTCACGACCAGTATTGAATAATCCCGCATTAAAAAAGTAGGGACTTGTACGGCCTGATTTCAGCGTAAACTCGCCAAATTTTAAAACCTGCTTTTCAAGTGCAAATTCAATAAACTCTTTTTGATATGCTTTCATGGAAACCCTTTTACTGTTGCGCTTAAGCCAAAGCTTGTTTCTGAATATCGATAATTTCGCGAATTGAATGTTTCGCAAGATCGAGCATTTCATGAAGTTCTTCGAATGAGAACGGTTCACCTTCCGCCGTGCCCTGCACTTCGATGAGTTTGCCAGTTTCCGTCATGATAACGTTCATATCAGTCTCGGCTTCAGAATCCTCAACATACTCAAGATCTGTAATTGCTTGACCATTATAGATCCCCACTGAAATAGCGGCGATCATGCAGCGAAGTGGGTTTGCGTTGATCATACCTTTTGCTCGCATAAACGTTAGCGCATCAACCAATGCTACACACGCGCCACTAATAGAAGCAGTACGCGTACCACCATCAGCTTGAAGAACATCACAGTCGATAGTAATGGTATTTTCACCCAACGCTTTTAGATCCACCGCAGCACGAAGCGCACGAGCGATCAAACGTTGAATTTCCATTGTACGGCCGCCTTGTTTACCTCGAGCCGCCTCTCGGTCATTACGGGTATGTGTAGAACGTGGCAACATACCGTATTCCGCGGTGATCCAACCTTTGCCCTGTCCTTTCATAAATCTTGGGACACCTTGCTCAACCGTTGCTGTACAAAGTACTTTCGTGTTGCCAAATTCCACTAATACTGGTCCTCAGCATGCATTGTGTAATTACGAGTAAAGGTTACTGGCCTGATCTGGTTTGCGGTTCTCTGACTTGGACGCATCCACGTTCCCCTAATAGCTGAATTTGTTCCATTATAAAGGTAAGAATCCTTGGTTGCACGCCGAATTGTCATTGCCTATGGAGTACAACTCGGTTTAGGCTATAATGCGATAGTTTAGATATGTATATTAATTAGGAACTTTTATGATCCATAGCATGACCGCTTATGCCCGTCGCGAAGTTAAAGGTGATTGGGGTACTGGAGTATGGGAAATCCGCTCTGTAAACCAGCGTTACCTTGAAACTTTCATTCGAGTCTCCAGAACAATTTAGAGGACTCGGTTCCGTGATCCGTGAGCGTCTGCGTCTGCAATTGCAACGTGGTAAAGTGGAAGTGTTTTTAAAGTTCACCGCAAACCCGGCCCATGTTGGCGAACTGACCATCAATGAAACGTTAGCTAAACAACTTATTTCCAGTGCAAACTGGGTAAAAGATTTAAGTGGCGGCGACATTAATCCAGTCGATATTCTGCGTTGGCCGGGTGTAATGGAAGCACAAGAGATTGATCTTGATTCAGTAAACAGTGAATTACTTAACGGTTTTGATCAACTCGTTGAAGACTTTAAAGCAGCTCGAGCAAGCGAAGGTGCAAATCTTGAAGAGATGATCCAAACTCGCCTTGATTCAATTCTCGAGCAGGTTGCCGTAGTAGAGACTCATCTCCCTGAAATTAATCAGTGGCAAAGAGACAAACTCACTCAGCGACTAGATGAGTTAAAAATGGACATCGATGAAAGCCGACTAGAGCAAGAGTTGATCTACCTTGCCCAAAAGCAAGATGTTGCAGAAGAGTTGGACAGACTTCGTTCGCACGTGAAAGAAACGAATAAAGTCCTTAAAAAAGGCGGGGCTTGTGGCCGTCGTTTAGATTTTATGATGCAAGAATTTAATCGTGAGTCAAATACACTTGCTTCAAAATCAATCAACACCAATATCACCAATGCAGCGGTTGAGTTAAAGGTATTAATCGAACAAATGCGTGAGCAGATCCAGAATATCGAGTAATTCCACTCATCGGGACAGGTTTGTTTCAATCTGTCCCTCTATAAAACGCCTCAGTTTCTCGCATTCTTAATTTCTACCCTTTAATGCATTTGTCCACTTCCCCATTGATGAAACTCATCTACCATTTCATTATCTGCAAAGTACAGAAAGACTTAACTATTAGGCTTTAACCTTGAATATTCGCAAGCAGACATGGATTCGTTGTGCATGGTACTGCAAAGAACTCTATTGATTAGCGGGATTTCTGTTGGCTCTGTGCTGGGGTGTTGTTTGAAAATAAAAAGCCAGTGACAGGCACTGGCTTTTCGCATCAATGCGTTATGGTGCAGTTTAAAAACGACGTTCCACACCAAGCATCAGTGTATTTACATCGTTGCGTTCACGTTGCTCAAACTGAAACTGCGCTCTGATTGACGTATGTTCAGATACCTTATAGCTACCACCAATGCTCACCAGCGGATCGGTGCCATCAAAAGACTTTGAAAGCTTAGTTCCACCATTAATGGTCGCGTTAACATCCGTTTTCCATTTTTGCACACCTGCCGACACATCAACGGAAAAATCAGTGCTCACAGGCAGTGAATACCGTACCGCAAGTGAAGCCGATTTCCCCAAAATAGGCGCTGCGTAAAGTCCTTCTTCACCAGAGGACGCTGGCAAAATAAAGTTATTTGAAGCAGTTCCTAAATCTTCATATTGGAAAATAGCATTCCAGTTTTCCATAAAGGTGTAACCTGCACTGAGATAGTAACCACCTGCAGAGTCATCGACTTGCGATGATTGACCTTGCCAGTTACTTGGGTAAGAAATGCTGGTTGCTTTAGCCGTGGTTAACCCCCCTCCAAGCATCCAATTCTGCGCAGCATAGCCTTGTGGGCTTTGCAGCAAGCTTAACGCGCTCACAAGGAATGGCACAAGGAAGAATCCTTTATGACGAATGCGTCGGAGCAGGCCGAACAATCCACCGATTACTAACATCCAAATAGATGTACTACCTGATGACTTACTTTCTACATGGTTGTTCACGTTGGTATTCTCCGCGTTTACCGTCATGGTTAATGTCCCGCTTGATGCCGCACCCAGCTCATCCTGCACGTAATATGTAATTGTATCGATACCAGTAAAACTTCCGTTTGGTACATATTTGATTTTTTGATCATCCGTTACACTCACATTTCCTTGTTGGGCTACTGCGTCCATTAATATTAATGCGTCGCCTTCAAGATCGGTGTCGTTCACAAGTACGTCGACAATCGCAATCTGCCCAATGTTTACTTCGGCGCTGTCTGGTTGAACAGTTGGCGGATTGTTCAGTTTAATTTCAACTTTAACTTCCCCGCTTGCCGTCCCGCCTTGATTATCGCTAATGCCATACAAAATAGTTGCTGTACCTAGCAAGTTCGTTGGTGGCGTGTAGCGTACTTTATTATCGACAATGTCAACTACACCAAAGTCAACGTTGGCACTGGTTATCGTCAGCACATCGTTGTCTTCGTCAGTATCATTGGTTAAAACATCAATGACCACCGCAACCCCTTGTCGAGTTGACGCCGAATCAGCCGTCACCACAGGGAATGCATTGCCGTTATTCATAACCGCAATACCGCCTGGATCAACAATCGTTCCGTTTGCGACACCATCGTCGTCGTTAGGTCCACCGTCTTGAATACTTAACTGCACACACCAATGACCCGGCGTTAATCCCGCTTGCCATGATGAGTCACCTGGTGGTGGGCAATAGCCTTTTTCTCCCAACGCAGAATAAATCTGGTTTTGACCATCTATAACGAAGTCTCCCCACTGGCCGCCTCGTAATTTACGGTAAGCTGGGTTCATCGGAATCGGTTCTCGCTGCGGCAATACGATGTCATAAACATCCCCCGCATTTGGCAAGCCGTTCGCAATGAAGTCAAAAATACCACCAACGTTTTGCGCGGCTTGATCTTGAGTAAGTTCGGAATTAAATAATTCCACGCCACCTGACTGGTTCTGAGGTACGTTTGCGCCTTTTCTGAGACATACGCCTGGAGAGCCTCTGCAAGGAATTGGTTTGGATCCGTTACACGTTGCTGAATCACGTTACAATCGTCAATGGCATCGAGATAATCAGGAATACCGTCTCCATCACTGTCTTTTACACCTTCTTGAGAATCAGGTATTAAGTCACCATCCGAATCTTGATCGCCAAGTTGAGGCAAAGATTCAATGACTTCAATAAAGCTCGATTTCTTGCTCGTTAACGAAGGTGACCCATTGTCACTGGCAATTGCATCTATCTGGTAAATACCCGGCGCCACGTTAATTGGATCAAAGACAAATTGCAGCGGATCAGCACTTTGGTTAGTGAGTGCACCACCATTCACTCTCCATTGCAGAGTAACTTCATCGCTAGGATTCACATCCATCACATTGGCGACAAGCGAAACATCACCACCTTGCTGAGTCACTAAATTACGTTCTTCACTATTTTGCGTAACGCTGAGTGATAACGTCGGCGCGACATTTTGCTCAACAATATCGATACGGGTTGACGACTTCGCACCAAGGTTCAGCCCGGAGCTCAGTGTTACTTCGATAGTTTCAATGCCCTCAACGAGTCTCATCCGCAAATACATCGTAGCTAATTGTCGCTTGCGTGCCTGAGTCAATGACCACCACTCCATCCGTCAAGCTGTGATCCGCTGACGTCGCAGTTCCAGAAACTGAATAGGCGACTTCTACAGGGTAACTTGGAGATGTACCATTAAGGAAAACACTGAAACTGTTTTGACTATCTTCAACAACAGTGCTGTTTTTGCTTATAGAGATTAATGGCTCCACATGCACAGTTTGAGTTGCAAATTCAGTTCTACCTTGGCTGTCTGTCACTTGCCAGTACACTAAATGACTTCCTGGTGGGAATATCGTTTTACCATCCACCAGCGACACAGGCAGTGGTAAACCACCAGCATCAAATGCCGTCGCAACCCCTAAGTCAACTTTGGTAAAGAGTCCTGTCGCTCTGACAGTTAAGTCTGCTGGTGCAGTAATCGTAGGCCCACCGCTGTTAGATGAGTTCAATTGCAATGAAACGTTCGCTTTTGCTCTGGCTTTCGCTTTGTCTTCAATGAGATAACTCAAGGAAATTGGGCCACTAATGACACCTGATGTTTGCAGTTCAAGCGCACCATTGGCGAAAGAAACGCTGCCAAGCGAAGATTTTGCACCAATAATGGTCAGTGTATCGCCATCCACATCCGAGTCATTTGCCAGAACATCAAGGGTGTATCGGTTATCCGCATTAATAGAAAGATTAAATTGGTCATCATTCGCCACAGGTGCATCGTTAACTGCACTAACCGTCACTCCTACAACTGCAGTATTCGAGGTTAGTTTTCCATCGCTTGCAAGATAACTAAACGTGTCTATTCCGTTGAAATTCACGTTAGGTGTGTAAGTAATCGTTGTGCCTTGGACTCTCACTTGACCATTGGACGGCTGCGAGACAATCTGCACACCGAGTGGATCTTTATCAATATCGCTCACTAAAGCTGCAAAGCTGGTTGTCCCGTCTTCTTTCAGTGCTATCTGCATATCTTTCGCGATAGGAGCGGAATTCACAGGAAGCACTTGAACAGCAAAACTCGGTAACGAGGCTGATAAAGGGCCATCGCTTACGGAGATAACAATACCATTGTACGTACCAATATCGTCTCTCGTTGGCGTACCTGTCAAAGTACCAGAATTCGAGTCAAAGCTCGCCCAAGCTGGTTTATTCGCGATAGAGAACACCAATGTCGGAGAATCAACATCGCTTGCGGTCGGCGTAAATGAGTAGTTGTTATCCTGCTTCACTGTGGTCGCTGGCACACCGCTAATAACAGGCGCGTCGTTGACGTTATTGACTGTCAAAGTAAACGCGGGTAAAGACACAGAGGCTTTGCCGTCACTAACGGAAATGACTATCCCCGTGTAGCTTCCTACTTGTTCATTTAACGGCGTACCACTTAACGTACCTGTCACTGAGTCAAAGTTTAACCAATTTGGTTTGTTTGTAATTGAGAAGGTCAGCGTATCTTTGTCGATATCAGAAGCACTTGGCGTAAACTGATAAGCTGAATCTTCA
The DNA here is from genome assembly GCF_017638925.1 of Pseudoalteromonas xiamenensis. Lineage (NCBI taxonomy): Bacteria > Pseudomonadati > Pseudomonadota > Gammaproteobacteria > Alteromonadales > Pseudoalteromonadaceae > Pseudoalteromonas > Pseudoalteromonas xiamenensis. The sequence goes on along the minus strand of NZ_CP072133.1, from coordinate 2,598,812 downwards.
TTTACCGTTACTGAAGGCGTACCCGTTATGGTTGGCGCATCATTAATTGCATTTACAGTAATTTGAATCGTTGCTGGAGATGAATCCAACTCGCCGTCATTGGCTACAACGGTTAGACTATCCGCTCCACTGAAATTCGCTTCCGGTATATAAGTTAGCGTACCTGCAGAAATTGTAGCGCTACCGTGGCTCGGAGACGTGCCGATTTTATAGGTCAGCGAACTTCCCTCAATGTCCGTACCACTTAACGTCACATTCAGCGTTGTATCTTCATCCACGCTGACCGAATCAGAATTCGCAACAGGGCTATCATTCACCGCATTTATCGTAAGATTGACCGTAGCTTGGTTAGAGTCAACCGTGCCATCATTTGCCTTGAAGATAAAACTATCTGTACCACTATAATTCACGGATGGTGAGTATAACCAAGTGGTATCACTTTGTTTGGTCAGTGAACCATTTTGGGTACTCGTAACAATGCTATAAGTGAGAGGATCTTTATCAATGTCAGACGCAGCCAACGTAATCAATAACGTGTTGTCTTCATTAAGAGTGAGGGATTGCCCTGTTGCCAACGGCGCATCATTTACCGCCGTTACGGTCATGGTAACCGTTGCTTCATTGGAAACAGCCCCATGACTGTCCTCTACAGTATAAGTGAAGGTATCCGTTCCATTGCTGTCTTTATTCGGTGTATAGACGATGGCTCCGGTTTGAGTCACTTGTGTACTACCCTGCGAAGGCGCTTTGACGACGGTCAGCGAGACTCAAATTAAAGCTATCGCCCGTATCAACATCGGTATCATTGCCCAACACGTTGACTTCGAACGAGCCATCTTCCAGCAGCTGCGCCTGGTTATCAACGGCGACAGGGGCATCGTTAATCGGTGTAATGTTCAACGTCACGGTCGCCGCGTTCGATGTTGCACTGCCACTGTCTTTTAGCGAGTAGGTAAAGGTATGTTGTCCATTCACGTTTGCTTTTGGCACGATATTCAGTGTGCCATCGCTTGCAATCGTGACGGTTGCAAAGCTATACACACCGGCACCTTGCCCTACATCTTGCAACGTTATGCTACTGTTGTTAAAAGCACTGTCTTCAACATCAGTATCATTGCTCAAAATATCCAAGGTCGTGCTGGTGTCTTCATCAAAGGTTTTGCTATCGGCATTGGCTACAGGCGCATCATTAATGGCACCGACATTGACATCCACCTTCGCGTTCAAAGACACACCACCTTCACTGTCTTTAATGTTGTAGGTAAAGCTATCCGGGCCATTGGTATTGGCATTTGGCGTATATACAAAGGTGCCATTTTGTTGGTTAATCGCCACACTGCCTTTCGTCGGCTGAGTGACTATCGTTAGATCCCCTGTTGGATGTGTGTCTTCTACATCGGTCGCTTCACTGCGCACATTTAAGGCCGCACTAGGTGTGTCTTCATCGGTGTTGATGACCAAGTCTTTTGCAGTAGGCACGTCGTTAACAGCAGTGATAGTAATACTGACCGTTGCGACATTAGACTCTTGCGAAAGTGCATCTTTTACCGTGTAGGTAAAGGAGTCGGAACCATTTACATCTTTGTTCGGTGTGTAAGTGATTACCCCACTGTTAATGCTAATCGAGCCTTTTGTAGGTTGTGTTTTGAGTGCAGCTGACGAGGCAACCATATCGCCATTTGCGTCAGAATCATTCGCTAACAAATCAAATTGCTTTGCCGTGTCTTCGTTGGTGCTAAATGAGTCATTTACCGCTGTCGGTGCAACGATGTAGCTTTTATTAACCGTATCTGATACGAGCGTAGCGTCATTACCAAAACTATCCGTCACGATTACTTCTAGGGTTAATGTCCCTTCATTCAAGTTCGTGACATCGATACCGGTCACTTGCTGTGTTGCGCTTGTGATCGTTTGGCTACTCGAACTCGAAATCGTTGATGTGCCGTCTTTTATTTTGTATGTAAACGTTGTACCAATTTCTGCGCTGGCGAATGTAAAGCTCAGCGCAGTTTCATTTGTTTTTGTTATTGCTGTTTGGTCGATGTTGACGCTGTGCCCTGTTGGGGCCACGTTATCAAGCGCAATTGTTTTAGTCGTCTGCGCTAGAATTATTGCCCGCGGTATCACTTTGCGATGCAGTAACGGTAAGATCGCCATTATTGAATGTACTCACATTCAATTCTTTGCCCGTTAATGTCCAATTACCCGATCCATCCGCCGTCGTTGTGGTGCTTACTTCTCTAGAACCAGAATCACTGATCTTCACCGTAACCGTTGCACCAGACTCAGCACCGGAACCCTCAATAAGTACGGTATCATCTTCTGATGCATTAACCTTATTATCAACCTCTATTGGTGTAGTAATAGCTGGGGTAGAAGGTACTGTTGTGTCAATTACAACACTCAGCCCTGCCGATGCAGAACTGACGTTATTGCTACTGTCTTTCGCTTTCGCTGTAATTGTGTGTGTCCCTTCGCTCAGGGTGCTGCTTGTGATTTGCCAATTTCCGCTTCCCGACACAGTCGCAGAGCCAATAGCGCTCGCACCAGCTAACGAACTATAAAGTTCAACTGTTGCACCTGCCTCGGCAGTACCACTGAACGTTGGTGTTGTATCGTTAGTGATATTATCGGTACTCGACGTACCACTGTCGGAAGCCGCATCTAGATCTGGTGTAGACGGCGCACTGGGTGCTACGTTATCGTTCACAGTGATTGAGAACGATTTTTGGAACGTTGTATCACCATCATTTGTTTGGATACAAACGATATAACTACCCGCTGAGAGTGCTGCATTGGTCTCTAAGTTACTACCATTAATTTGGAAACTACCATTGCCTGTACTTGCGGTACATGAACCGTTCGCACTTGAGCCTGTCGTGAGCGTATAAGTAAAGCTACTATCATCAACGTCCGTGGTTGAGAGCGCCCCAATATTATAATTGGCCGCAGTATCCGATTGATCTACTGTGCTATTCGCTAAACTAATATCTGTAGGCGCATCGTTTACAGGCGTTATTGTCACTGAGGCCTGATTGGTGCCCGCACTGTCTGACGTGCCATCATTAAAGGTGTAATTAAGCGTTACGCTTGTACTTGGATTTTCGGAGGTGTTCGAATAAGTGATCGTTTGCAGCACATTATCAACTAATGCTGACGTTGCGTTGCTGTTAAAGGTTAGCTTTAAGGTACCAGCCGAATTTGTTGTCACGGTACCCACTTCTGTGCTGTTGTAACTAAAGGAGCCACTTTCAGTAAGTGTTGATAACAACCCTGAGTTGCCAAAGACATCTTCTGAACTCGCCCCACCATTACGTACAATAGTTAACGATGCATTGTTGTAATTACCATTACTCGAGTTCAATGCATCGAGTTCAGTGTCGGCAACCACAACATCGGAATCAATAACCACCGCAGAGCCACCTTCAGTGAAGGTAGCGGCACCATTTAAATTACTGAAAGTCGGTTTTTCATTGTAAGCAATTAGGGTAATTAGTGTATCACTGCCACTGTCTGCCACCGTGAAATCCAATGTGCTGCCCGGTGAGTTCGTCAGCGACAGTGAAATTTCAGCTGAGCTAAAGTCCGTCGCATTGGTATCCACTTCCAATGTGCTGTTACCATTAAATCTCACATTACTGGTTGATAGCCCAGTAACGCCTGTCACTGTGATGGTATCGCCGATTGCCAAATCCGTGATGGTATCGCCATTTAAATTGCTCGCGCTACCAATAAAGTTGTCGTTGCCACCATTACCCGTTAACGAGTCTGTGCCACCACCGGGGCGTAACGTATCTGCGCCGCTACCGCCAACAAAAGTATCATTCCCGTTTAGATCCGTTGCGCTAATGTTTAACGTGTCACCACTAAAGGCACTGGCATTAATCGATAACGCATTGGTGATGGCACTTCCCGTAGTATTCGTGATTGCCACAGCTTGACCATCACTATTAAAGTTATCCTTTAGCGTGATGGTAAAGGCACTGTTTGTGCCAATGGCCACCGTTTCAATCGCAGAAACTGTCTCTGATGAGAAATCAAAAGTCCCCCCATCCATGAGTTTTAGTGTTTCACTGCCACCTGAGCCTGTGAATGCGCTAAAATCACTCAGGTTTGCCGAGTCGATTGCAACACTAGCACCCGAAAGTAAACTCAGTGTGCCTATATTTAAAAAACTACCGTGGCTCACATCAGCACCGTCTGAAACAGTCACTGTGTCAACAACAGAAGCTTCACCAATTAAAGTGCCAGAGTAATTTGCACCACCAAGAGCAAACGTTACTGCATCTGTTGCAGAACCAGCCGTCACGCTCACCGTACTGCTTACTGTAATGGTTCGACTATTCGTCGAGTCATCAGCTACAGAGTAATTTTCAACATTACTTAATGTGGTAAAGCTACCATCGCCTGAAATGTTGATGGTTTCGCTGCCAGTCGCCGTCACTGTGCCACTGAACGCGCTGTGCTGAGAAACCGTCATTGATACCGCGGCGCCACTGGCTAAAGTCAAATTAGTAATATTGTTCAGTGTTGCAGAGGTGATATTAGCGCTAGAGGACATGGAAAGCGTATCCGAAGTGCTGTTTTCCCCCGTTAACGTGCCAGTATAAGTTAATGAACCAACATCAAACGTAATCGCGTCCGTAGAAGATGTGGCAGAAACTGATGTGCCTGCAGCACCTAAAGTAATAGTACGGCTATTGCTTGAAGCGTCATTTACTGTGAAAGTTTCAATATTAGATAAGGTGGTAAAACTACCGTCACCGGTAATGGTAATGGTTTCGTTACCCGGAGCTGTGATTGTACCTGCAAACTTTGACGGGTGAGTGGCTTTCATGGTTACTGAAGCGCCACTTGCCAAAGTTAAGTTTTCAAAATTAGCGATCGTGGCGCTAGAGATATCAGCACCACCAGATAGACTGAGCGTATCAGTGCCGTTAGCAGGGTTTAGTACTCCCGTGATGGTGAGACTACCTGCGTCAATCGTGTCGTTACCAGAGCTACCCGTAATATTCTGACTGGCGCTCGATAAAGTGACGGTATTGGCTGCACCTAACACATAAGTTTCAATACTGCTTGCCGCAGTAAAACCATCGGTTGCGGTCGAAATCGTAATTTGTTCTGTGCCTGCACCACTGATACTAGAAAAGCTATCGTGCTGCGCTTCAGTCATTGTAACAGACGCACCGCTGGATACCGTGAGGTTTTCAAACGCGCTTACTGTGGCCCCAGCGATATTCGCGCCACTTGCCAGTTCTAAAGTATCGCTGCTGCTACTACCAGTTAATGTACCAGTCGCCGTTATTGCCCCAGTTTTAACCGTAATAGTATTGCTGCCCCCAGTTACGTTTTGCGATGCACTCCCTAAAGTGAAAGTCAGCGCGGCATTAAGTGCATAAGTTTCGATGTCGGCGTCGCCCGACAGTACCCCATTACCATCTGCACTACTAATAGTAAATTGATTCGTACCCGAACCATTTATCGTAGTAAAGGCTTCATGTTGCGATTCAGAAAGGGTGATTGATGCACCGCTGTCTGGTGTTAACGTTTCAAAATTTGTTAACGATGTAAACCCTGTTAAATCTGAGCCTGTGGGCACAGATAAAGTATCCGTGCCAGAGCCGCCGTCTGCTGTCGAGCCGGTAATATGACTAGTACTCGCTATGGTCAGCGTTTCATCGCCGCTGCCAAAAATAATGGCAGGTGAAAGGTTCGTGCCACTCGTAGTATTAAAACTTGCAGCAGTAGAACTTGTGGCGTTCACATCAGACACACTAATCGTTGAAGTACGTGATGTACTGCTCGCAGTACCATCATTAACAACGACTGTGACTGTTCTTGCGGTGGTATTTGGAGTGCTGGAGGTGTTGTTGTAAGTGATAGCTTGTAGGAACGTTGCCACTTGTGACGCTGTAGCGGTTGCACCTGTAATGCTAATGGTATCTTGTAAAGAAATAGCAGACGAACCTGAAATGCCGTCTAATGCATCTTGTGCGGCTGCAGAAACCGATAAACCTTCAGAGGTCCCATCTTGATCGTTGGTCAAACTGACGGTGATGGTTTTAATCGTGTCGCCGTCAGCATCCGAGACTGCAGCATTTGGAGCAATATTTACCGCTCCGCCCCCTTCTGAGAAGCTCACGCTACTGTTATCGCTCCCAGACGTTGAGTCTAAGTCAACCACGGGTGCTGTGTTTGCTGTCGTAAAATCAAATGTTGTATCGTCACTTATTCCAGCAAAACTATTACCCGCAGAATCATCTACGGCAGTCGCATCAATGCGAATTGCATAGTTACGGTTGCCTGTAAGGCTATTCGTCGGATTAATATAAATCTTATCATTAGTTATACCAATGCGGCCTGCGCTTGGTGATGTAGTTGTACCATCACTTTCAGTTGCCACATTGAATACTTCAAAGTCACTGCTACCCGTTACATCACGAATAGTTATGTTACCCGTACTCAGGATGATAGTTTCATTGAAATCAATAATAATGTCGCTACTGCCTGTTACATCTGTTGCATTATCATTCGGTGTTGAATTTGAACTATCAAATGTCGGGGCTGTGGTATCAATCGTAAATGAGGTTATCGGTAATGCCGAACTTGCGTTTCCTGCAGAGTCAGTAATTGTAATCGTACAATTACTGTATGTGCCTGCAGCTAAAGGCGTTGAATTATTCGTTTGAGTCAAGGTAATCGTTTGATTGCCTGTACTGCTAATAGTTGTTGAGCTAGACGTGCCACAACTGCCTCCGACTGATAATGTCCCCGTCTCGGTTGTACTAAAAGTATAGTTTGGCGTCGAATCATTGGTAGGTGTTGTCACTGAGGTGACTTCAGCTAATGTCGGCCCGGTTGTATCGATGGTAAAACTTGAAATGTTCAAAGCTGAGCTGGCATTGCCTGCTGCGTCAGTGACGGTAACCGTGCAATTACTATAGGTCCCATCTGCTAATGGCGATGAGTTGTTTGTTTGTGTTAACGTGATGGTCTGGTTACCCGTACTACTTATGGTGGTGGAAGTTGACGTACCGCAACTTCCTCCCATTATCAAGGTGCCAGCTTCATCGGTAGTGAAAGTAAAATTAGGCGTATTATCGTTGGTTAGGGCATTAACCGCAGTTACTACACTGATAGTGGGCGCGGTATTGTCAACAGCTGCTGCGGTGAAAACCAGATTATCCAAGCCAATGGTGTGATTTTCTACCGAATCAGTAAAGCTCATGGTCACTGAGTTTACGTTAGTCCAATCACTTGGGTTCAGCGTAGCAATAAGATCTCCTAAATCCGCATCGTTCGTCGCAATACTTACAGGCGTTCCTGAGTCAGGTGTAAACACATAGTTGCCTTGATCTGCATGGGGGCTGAATTCACCAATTTGGAATTGGGTTATCGCTACTGGTGAGCTAAACGAAATTTGCCAAGTCTGAACATTAGAAGATGTTCCAAAATGTAGAAAGCCCGAATTAACAGTAATGTAGTTACCGTTACTTTGCGTTGCAGTGAGGGTAATACTATCTACAGTAGATGTTCCTATGCTTGTTCCCGAGCCTGAGATAGAGGGAAAGGTATAGGTTGCAGCTGTTACACTAGTGCTAAACAAAGATATACCGATAAATATCGAACTCTCACAACGACGAGTGAGCTTCGAGGCGTTAGCCAAAAACCGTTTGCGATTGAAATACATTGCTTTTTCCTGTTAATAACTCAACTAAAGCGATTGCCTAACATTAGATGTAAAATAGTAACCACCCTCATCAAGATTGCTTTTAAAGTCACTTTCACCAAAAGTAACTTTAAAAACCCCCTAAGTAATCGTATTCCCTATAACCAAAAGCGAGTGACTAACAACCAATAGTCAATCGCTTTATCTCTTTAACGGTTTAGGCTCGTGAAGGATAAATCCCTTGCATCGCTATCAACCAATTTAGGGGCATCACTGGATTAATAATGTTTATGGGGGAGTTTGAGCCTGTATCTCCAACTACAACATTTCCAGCTATGGTGCCGCCTTGAATTTCTAGACCCAAAATATCAATCGTGTTGAAGCCCAACCCTTGCTTAGCAAAACCTGGACTGGCATTAGCTGCAATGTAAGAGTCGCCATCTGGCGTCACTACCGAGCCTAGGTTCGTTGCAACTTTTAATGTCCCAGTGGCAGGCTCACTCGCAGTTTGTACAAATTGAGCAGCGTGATTATGTGATGGCATTTGCGCAAGGGTCATCGTGACAAACTCTCGGCCCATTTTAAAGCCCTGCCTATAATCTTGGCCTCCGGGCATTTGGCCCTGCCCGACTGGGCTTCGGCCACGTAAGTCAGGTAACCCAAATGTAGTTCTGGCATCACCGCCATATTGGGCACCAAGTAATGAAAACAGAGCTGTATTTTCGCTAATCGCTTGAATTTGGCCAAAGCACATAGCCCAATTCTCAATTGTAAACGTGCCGCCAAAAGTGGTTAGCGTGCCAAGATAAGGTTCAGTAGCCATATATATTCCTCTATGTTTGTTTACATACCTTGTTGTGACTATGCCGCTCTCGATACTGGCCTAACATAGTCTTGGTTACTTCTTACTACTCTTACTGCTTATATAATTTACGTCTCTACAATTTAAGCCTGCGCTGACTCATCTTTATTCTCTTCAGGCGCTCCAGCGCTAAACACTGGCGGTATAAAAAACTCAGGTAAAGAAACTTTGCGTGCTTCGCCATCTATTACTTTGTCTAGACAAATCGTACCCAAGTCATTCACACTCAATTGCAATTGAGCATCTTCTTCACTTGTTGGAAAGCGCCAATACAGCTCGGTGGTTTTGTACCGTAACAAGGCCATCTGGTCATATTTATCAAAGTCGCAAGGGTTTTCACAAAACCTATCATGAATGCTCTCTAGCCTTTGTTCACCCAAAAACTGCACCAGGAGCTGGCCCATCCCTGGTATATCAACAATACTGCTTTGACCACTTTTAACAACTAACTCCCCAATCCCCTCTTTTGGAGCAACCTGCTGCGCATCGTTTGCACTTGGGTAACTTCCATTGTTAAAGGGGTATATGAGCAACTCATAATCATACCGATTAGTCAGATTTATCTTTATGTTCATACCTATCTCGCTTCTGAGGTTAATGTCAGCGCAAAGTTAGAATGCAGAATTGATAAACACACTAGCCAAACTACTATCATTTCTTTCTTAACTGAGCTTTCTAAAAAAAATTGCTTATAATTATCAAATTGCTCCATCATCCAATCTGTCTGCTGCCGATATGCGCGTCACTGCCCAGCTCCATACCAGGCTCTAAACAGAACAGCAGAGCAAAACGATATCCATCGAACGTACCTTGATGCGTATTGACGACATCTATACTCACAGCACCATCCAACGTTTTAACAACCAGACCCACTCTTTTATCCAATTGCGTAATTGTGCCGGGCTTAATACCTAGCAAGTTGCAATCAACTTTGCTTGCTTGTAGGAGTTGAAACGTACTTTGACGAAACATAAATAGGGCTGAGGCAACATCAGAATTACCAGCACGAGCCATGTTGGAGATATCTGTGGCACTGTGTTTTAGCCAATTGATTAGCACGTCAGATTGCGTCAATTGTGGAGCACTTTGCGAGCTACTTTGTGCTTGTGATCGCCAAATCAACTGATTGGTGTTACTCATCTCAATATATTCAGAGACAAGATGTGGTAAGGCTTGAGCAACGTTGTAGTGGACACACCTAATCGTATCAAACGGGTGAATAGCAATACTGACTTCACAGCCGATATCACCTGCATCCAACTGTTCAGTGACTTTGTGCAATGTAAGCTTGGTTGATGACTCACCATTTCGAATCTGCCAATATAAAGGTTGAGGCCCTCGATATTCCGGCAGTGGACTTGGATGTATATTGACGAGATGGCTTTGAAAATACTGAATTAAAGAAGGCCGAACCTTGTGTCTAAATAAATAAATAATACCGCGATCGACCCCTATATTATCTAATTGAGCTAAAAGAGGTTGATCTTGTTGTTTATGGTATCGAAGCATAGTGATTTGTTGTTGTTGCAGCCACTGTTGGAGCTGAAACAGATCAGGGTTCGCATCCGCGTCTGGTAACACAACACATGCAAGAAGACCGGCTTGACGTAAATACTCTATCGCTGGAACACTAAGAGAACTGCCTGTAAAAAAGGCAAATTTAAGCATCTGTCTGTCCTTGTATTTTCACTGGCACAAAACCCGGCAGGCCACTCAATTGATAAAAGAATTGCACCGTATCGCCACTACTCGCAACAAAATGCGTGTGCTCGATATCTTTTGGTTTCAAGTCTATATAAATACTGGTGTCAGGCCGTGGATGTGTAATGCCTGAGTCATATTGCTCCACGCCTTCTTGTGCAAACGTTTCTATCTGCGCATATACGGCGAAAATCCGTTTACTCATATCAGTAACACCAACGGGCAATACAACTTGGTTCGCTGGCACTACTTTAACGCCACCCTCTAACTCGACTTCTTCCAAACCCAGTAATGTAGATTTGTTGATTTTCATGATCTCGCCAAGTTCAATCCTATCCTGCTGTGCTACATCTGAAAGCTTGGTTGAGTGGCTATAATCCGCGGCTTTCCACTGTTGGTTAAACTCCGTCTCACCGATCACCATCATGCCTCTAACCGATACATTTTGAGGGATCATCCAACCATCGATATTGAGAAATTGGACTAAATGCTTAGCAATACTTAATTGCCCTTCTTTGGTAAAGCCATGCTGCATGGCTTCTAGCACTAATAAATCAATGCCTACATCTGGCACAAATTGTGTTGCATCCACTTCTTCAATTAACGAAATATACTCGTCTAGCTGCAAGTCTTTTACGAGCTGACGCAACGTCATAACAGCGCCGGGTTGAACATCTATCAACATGACCTGAAGTTGCTGAGCACTGTATTTTTTTGTGTCTTTGTAATAACTCAATAAAGGTAAGATAAGCGGTGCAAAAGGCCCACAAGCTGGGTATAAAATGTTGATTTTAGCTTTGTGCTTAATCTTGCTTTGGATCGCTTTATCAATGCCTCTTGCATACCCTTTTATACGGTAAACATCTTTTATCGTGTGCTTACAATTATACGGTGACATGATAAGACCCGTAGGCGAGATGTACTGACGGGTTAGTACTTCTTGACTCAGCTCTGCAAGTGCCATTGACTGCACAGCTTGGTCATACATAGTTTCAAACGCTTTGACTAATTGATGATGAGTTACTTTTGTATCACTCAATATCAGGCTAATTGCGTCAACAAAGCTTTTTTGCAATAGCTCGATACGTTGTTCAACACTGATTTTAGATTGTAATAATGACTCAAGTTGAGTTCGAATAGAGTGTTTAAGTAGTGAGTCTATGCTCGGATCAGCATAAGCTGAAACGGGTTTACCGTTTGTTTCTTTTAATCTTTCCATGATTTTACCACCAAATTGGAAAATCTTATTTAACAAAAATTTTTCATTAAAAACATAGTTCAAACAAGGGAAAAAGTCTGTTCTTTTAGCGCTTTTTACTTTTTATTTTTTATTTGGGCGCATTACTCCAGTAAAACCAAATTATTTACTACTGTACATTACAGTGCATTACAGTTGATTGATAATGCAACTAAACTGCTGCTATTTTAGGTTAAACAATGATCTGCGATAATTTTTATGAAATTAAATCTAGCCTGTGATGCACACTTCCATTCTCACTTTATTCCTTCTGATTGCGCTCAACGAGTAACGAATGAAATTACAAAAAACTTCGATCTGAGTAAACCGGAGCAAATACGATTTCCAGATGGTCGAGAGCTAGGTGTTTGGCCTTGGAAAATGAACTTTTTAAGCCCTCGTTTATATGAATCGAAAGAATTCTTATCACATCACGGCAGAAGCACTCTGGTATTTGATGAGTTGTTAGGTGTAATGCATGCTGTAAACAAACTTCTAGGGACTGAATTTGATGTATGTGTATGTCTTTATTACCCCAATGGCGATGAGTATATTGACTTCCACTCAGATCTTCCTGCTTTTGGTCCTACAGACACCATTGCCTCTTTGAGTATTGGCGCAACCCGAAACTTTATTATTCGAGATGGAGGCTCAAAAGAAGAGGTACTCAATTTGGAACTTGAAAATTGCTCGTTACTGGTAATGGGAGAAGGTTTTCAAACCATGTATGAGCATGCATTACAAAAAAATGAACGCATTTGCTCAGATAGGTATAACTTCTCTTTTAGAAAATTTCAATTTTCCACACCATGAGTTTGATGGGTGTGGAAGTAACAATGGAATTTGAAGACGCATATCAAGCTTTGCCCTATTCGCCTGTTCTACATTGCATCGAACAACCAAACGACAGGCTTACTGACGTTTATACGTCGTATAGTTTCAAACTTGCACCATCACACTGTTAGGGAGAGCTTGGAAACTGATAACAGCGCTATTTCGGTGCTCTATATCGTTGTATAAAGCAGCTTGTCGATATTGTTCGCAAAAGCTTATCGGACAACCTTGTTGAGACAAAAAGGTCGAGGCCTTATTGATTTGGTTAAGCATGCGTTGCCAACTTTGTATCACCTGCTCTGGCGGATTGGGGGTTTCTCGTAACACCCGTTCAGAAAGTTGAAACTGACTATTCATCGCTACAGCAACCATATTGTCGTTAGCAGCTGCAAGCCAACTGATGCCTTTTTTATTCACGCAAATTAGTGGAAAGTAAGGAGCTAAAGCTGGCAGTACCGTGTTAGTGTAAATCTCGACTTCCCAGTATTTTTTGGCAATCTCACTAAATTTTTCAAACGTTGTAATAGGGTGAAAGTTAGCTTTATCTAGTTCGACGATTTCAACACGGGGTTTATTGGGGTAAACCGTGTCATTGCTTACATCCACATACCACTTGCCAATAATCATCGCATTTTGAAAATATTCATCTCGAAGCGATCCCCACGCCTTTTCGATTACGCCTCCTTGTTTTAGGTAAGCGTTGATCTTTTGAAATGGCGCTGAGGTATTACTTTCAAGGGCTTTGACAAAACGCGTGTACACTTCATCGCGAATTTCCTTACAGCGACCCAAAGGGTAAGGCTTTCCAGAGAAATAAGGAAAATGTGGCAATAAAGTGAGATCGGACTCAACGCGCAACATCACGAGCTGCTTTTCCAGTTCAAATAATTCAGCTTGATTCAATTCCATGCCTGTCTCCGATTAGGGGCGACCTAAAGTCAATAACACAGTCAGTCGTTCCAGTTCAATACGCAAACCCTACCGATTTCCAAATATTGTGTCTATTGTCATAAGGGTTTCTTGTAAATTAATGTGATACCTAACTTGCAGACAAGCTGGCGCACGCGCTGCCAACACAGCATTACATCGCCAATAATACGATGAGTTTTTAAAAACCGCGCGTCTTCGTCTACAACTGCAAATAAGCAAAAGCTTGAATCAGCGTATTGAACAGTAGTCGGGATAGCCAAATCTCAAACGAACAAGATTGAGGCTTAGACTCGGATTGGTTACAATGCGCCTCTTTTTTTGATAATACGTCAAGCAATTCGTAAGAGAGTCGGTATGGCAAATTTAGCTCGTGGCAACTTGTTTATTCTATCAGCGCCGTCAGGTGCGGGAAAATCAAGTTTAATCAAAGCACTGTTAGAAAAACACGACAACTTAAAAGTGTCTGTGTCTCATACCACGCGTCAACCTCGTCCAGGGGAAGAAAACGCGGTGCACTATCATTTTGTTACGGTAGACGCTTTTAAAGCATTAATTGAGGCCGGTGACTTTTTCGAGTGGGCTAAAGTGTTCGATAATTTTTACGGCACGTCTAAGCAGGCGATTGAGACTCAGCTTGCCAGCGGCATTGATGTATTTTTAGATATTGATTGGCAAGGCGCTCGTCAAGTTCGTGAGACTCGTGCCTGACGTTAAAACGATTTTTATTCTTCCACCTTCACGTGAAGAGCTTGAGCGCCGTTTAAATAATCGCGGTCAAGACAGTCAAGAAATCATTGCCGCTCGTATGGCAGAAGCGAAATCAGAATCGTCACACTATTGTGAGTTCGATTATGTGCTTGTTAACGATGATTTCGACACAACACTGAATGAGTTAGAGTCCATTGTGTTAGCTGCGCGCTTACAAACCAAAAATCAAACGGTTAAGCACCAGCAACTCATTGATGAATTACTACGCTAAGTTATCCAGCTACAGCGAACTGTTGGAAGTTAGCAAAAATTAACCATGGTGCTTGGCGAAATCGACACCATACAGTACACTACCCGTTTCCGAGTGAATAATTTTGGAGTGCATAGATGGCTCGCGTAACTGTTGAAGATGCAGTAGAACAAATTGGTAACCGTTTTGATTTAATCCTTGTTGCGGCACGCCGTGCGCGTCAAATCGCAGTCGGTGGCAAAGACCCTATGGTTGAGCCAGAAAACGACAAGCCTACCGTTATCGCTCTACGTGAAATCGAAAAAGGTCTTGTAGATTCAAGCTCTCTAGATCGCATCGATCGTGAAGAGCAGCAGCACCAAGAAGCCGCTGAACTTGCAGCTGTAGCTGCGATTGTTGGCGGTAAGCGCTAAGCACACAGTTTGAATAGCCAACCCACTTGGGTTGGCTTTTTTAATTCTATTCATTGCCTTTGTGCCGTTGGCATCCCTCTCATTTCATCGTATATTCTAAGCATCACTATACCCTTTCAGGAACATTGGAGTGTGAATGTATCTATTTGAAGGTCTCAAGAAAAAAATATCCGAATACCTTAGTCCACAAGACGTTGAACTAGTGCAAAAAGCGTATGTAGTAGCGCGCGAAGCACATGAAGGTCAAACACGCTCAAGTGGCGAACCTTACATTACACATCCAGTTGAAGTAACTCACATACTTGCAAGCATGCGCCTTGACCATGAAACGCTCATGGCTGCGTTAATGCATGACGTCATTGAAGATACCGATTTTAGTAAACAAGATTTGGCTGAGATTTTTGGTAATACCGTCGCCGATTTAGTCGCGGGCGTTAGTAAACTCGATAAACTCAGTTTTAAAGATCAAAAAGAATTCCAAGCTGAAAACTATCGAAAAATGATCATGGCGATGACGCAAGACATTCGCGTGATCTTAATTAAGCTTGCGGATCGAACGCACAACATGCGAACACTGGGTGCGCTACGCCCTGACAAGCGCCGCCGTATTGCCCGTGAAACATTAGAAATTTTTGCACCTATTGCTAATCGACTTGGTATTCACGACATTAAAAACGAGACTCGAAGATTTAGGTTTTCAAGCCTTGTATCCAATGCGTCATCGTGCACTGCGTAACGAAGTTGCGAAGGCTCGTGGCAATCGCAAAGAGATCATCAACAATATTCAAGGTGAAATTGAAGCTCGATTGGCTGAAAGTGGGATCAATGCCTCAGTCAAAGGACGCGAAAAACACTATTACAGCATTTATCAAAAAATGCTTAATAAAGAGCTGCAATTCAATGAAGTGATGGATATTTACGCGTTTCGCATCAACGTCGACAATCTCGATACCTGTTATCGCGTGTTAGGCGTCGTGCATAACCTCTATAAACCGATTGAAACGCGCTTCAAAGATTACATTGCCGTACCTAAAACTAACGGTTATCAATCTCTGCACACCTCACTTGTCGGCCCTCACGGGATCCCTGTTGAAATACAGATCCGTACACACGATATGGATCACATGGCAGACAAAGGGGTTGCTGCGCATTGGATGTATAAAAAGGCAGGTGATAGTTCTGGTCATACTGCGCAGCAACGCGCGCGTCAGTGGATGCAGAGCTTGCTAGAGCTGCAGCAAAGTGCGGAGCTCTTCATTTGAGTTTGTTGAAAACGTCAAAACAGAGCTGTTCCCGGAAGAAATTTATGTCTTCACGCCAGATGGACGCATTGTCGAACTGCCTATGGGCGCGACGGCTGTCGATTTCGCCTACGCCGTGCACACCGATGTGGGTAATACCTGTGTTGGTGCTCGAGTAGATAGACGCCCTTACCCACTGAGTAAAAAGCTCGATACAGGTCAAACAGTTGAAATTATTACAAGTTCTGGTGCGCATCCAAATGCGACATGGCTTAATTTCATTGTTACAGGGAAAGCGCGCTTAGGCGTACGTAACTATTTAAAGAGTCAGCGACAAGAAGAAGCATTACAGCTTGGGCGCAGACTGCTTGATTCGGCCCTTGGCGAAACAAAGCTCGAACAAATTCCTGATGAAACACTGGCAAGAGTCCTCGAAGAGTACAATCTCAGTACAGTTCTTGAGATGCTCGTGGAAATTGGCACAGGCAACATAATGAGTTTGCTCATTGCAAAACGCCTACTGCAAAAAGACAGCGACGAGCTTGAAACACTCGCGAAAAAAGCCAAAGCCGCCATTATTGGGACCGAAGGTATGTTGGTCACCTACGCGAAGTGTTGCCGCCCAGTACCAGGCGATGAAATCATTGCCTACATGAGCCAAGGCAAAGGGTTAATGGTTCACCGTGAAGGTTGTAAAAACATCAAGGGCTGGGAAAACGAGCGAGCCAAGTACTTTGTGGTAAAATGGGAAGATAACCCAGAGAAAGAATACATCGCCAATATCCGTGTTGAAATCATCAACCATCAAGGTGCGCTGGCGAAATTAACGAACGTAGTCGCAAGCACCGCAGCAAATATTGTTGAAATCGCGACTGACGAAAAAGAAAGTAACTTATACGTAATTGACCTTGGCATAACCGTAAAAGACCGGATACATGTCGCGAACATCATGCGACGCATCCGAGTGATGCCAGACGTCCAACGCGTATATAGAAAGAAATAAAGGATAATCCATGAACAAAGCTATCATTTCTACGGATCAAGCACCTGCGGCAATTGGTACGTATAGCCAAGCAGTAAAAGTAGGTACTGCAGTCTACCTTTCAGGTCAGATCCCATTAGTACCAGAAACCATGACGATGGTCTCTGAAGACTTTGCAGAACAAACACACCAAGTGTTTAAAAACTTAACTGCGGTATGTGAAGCGGCAGGCGGAAAATTACAAGATATGGTTAAAGTGAACATCTTTTTAACTGATCTCAGCAATTTTGCGGTGGTGAATGAAATCATGAGCCAATATTTCCGAACGCCATACCCTGCTCGTGCGGCAATTGGCGTCAAAGAATTGCCGAAAGGGTCGCAAATTGAAATCGATGGCATCATGGAATTGCCGTCAACAAACTAACTCAATAAAGCTCGCTCTGCGGGCTTTATTTTTACTTGAGAAAAAACAATAGAATGCTAATCGAGAACCGCTTGACGAGTTGGCATTATTTTAGCACTCTGTTAGTAGAAATCTTGATGTAGCTTAGAAAGGAAGGCTTTAGGTGTTTAAGCTCGCGCACAACGGTAACATTCTTTTAAACGTCGCGGAATTCCAACCTCCGAGTGCGGCTTTTGTCATTGAAGCACTCGAAAAGTCTCCTTTTGCCGATTGCGACATCGATCATGACGCAATCAATCAATTCTTTAAAAACGAGACGAAAGAAAACGTGCTCGTTGTTGGCAAAAAAGTCGATGCTGTTTTTAGTGTCTCTATTTCCGATGATAAAATGGAAGCACTGGCAACCCTAGTCACGGCCAAAGGCGGCAAACTCGTTAGCTTAGAAGAAGCAAAGCGTGAGATTGTGAAAGCAGGCGTCACCCGAGGGTATAAACAAGCATTTTTAGAAGACGTACTCAGCCAACAGTTTGAAGCATCACCCGGCACCGAAATATCAGGCATTGTGGCTAAAGGACGTTCGCCGGTAGATGGTCTCCCTGCAAAATTGCTACCTCATGTTCAAACACTGAAAGAACGCTTAAAAACACCTAAACTTCGTGAAGATGGCACCGTAGACATGCGCGATTTTGGCGCACTTGCCAGTGTGGCACCAGGTACGGTTCTCGTGACACAACGGCCAGCGACGCCTGGCAAAGAAGGGTTTACCGTAACGGGTGACACAATTGAAGCCAAGCCCGGAGCCTCTTTTCAATTAATGGCAGGTGAAGGAACACAGATTTCTCCGCACAACCCACTCGAACTTATTGCCACAATTGCCGGATGCCCTTCAGACATCAACAATGGTATGCGTGTTGACGATATTTTCACGATTGCTGATGTGACCGTAAAAAGCGGCCATGTTGACTTCAATGGTAGTGTAATCGTGACGCACAACGTTGAACCCGGTATGCGAATTCACGCAAAGGGTGATATTACCGTTATGGGTTCCGTTGAGTCGGGTGAAATCGTTGCGGGCGGTAATATTGAAATTCGTCAGGCTGCCATTGGCCATGTGACGGGGAATGAAGAAGATCACGACCTGTCCTGTAAAATTATCGCCAAAGGCGATGTGCACTTATCCCACGGTCAGTATGTCTATGTGGAAGGCGAAAATATCTTCTTTGATAAGCAAAGTAACCATTGCAATATCAAAGCGAAAAAACTTATTCAAGTGGGTCAACCAGATAATCCGAAAGGAAAACTAATTGGTGGCCATATACTCGATGGGCAAATGCTCATTGCCGGGGAAATTGGCAGTGAATCGGGTGCAAAAATGTCGATTACACTTGCTGCAGAGGGTCAAGTTCTTACTGATAAGACAGATAAATGCCTAAAAGATTTAGCCAAAACCGATGAGCAATTGGATACACTACAGCAAGCAATTGAGAAGGCAGATCAAGTAAAAGACGCCACGAAGAAAAAGTTATTACTGGAGAAAATAGGCGCTACGCAACTGCATTACTGTCAAATGTCAGAGCAGCTCGAACATAAGTTAAGTGAACTCGATCACCACTTACACGACTTAGTGGATAACGCCAAAATTGCCGCCAATACGGCTCTACACCCAGGAATAGAAGTCCGTATTTTTGACAAATTCTTAAGAACAACACGCTCCTACCCGCCTTGCAGCGTCATGCTGCAAGATGGGAAGTTAGAAGTCGTATTCAAAACAACTTAAGCATGCAATAACGGTGGATGAGCGCATTGGCTCCTCCACCAACACTCGTCTTTAAACTAACACTTCGCCGACAGAAGCTTTCATTACGTCACTCCACACGCCAACCTGAACTTGAGCGATGTGATCTTTTTGCAGCAGTAACATGGCCACGCGCGACTGACCAATACCGCCACCGATTGTTTGTGGTAATTCTCCTGACAATAAAGATTGATGCCAAGGTAATGCTTGTCTATCTTCATCACCCGTCATTGCCAGTTGACGCACTAAACTCTCACGACAAACTCGGATCCCCATAGAAGACACTTCGAAGGCATCTTTAAGTACTGGGTTCCAAACTAAAATATCGCCATTGAGTCCAACATATTGCTCTTCGTTTTTCGTTGACCAATCATCGTAGTCTGGTGCTCGCACGTCATGGCGTTCACCATCTGACAACGTATGACCAATGCCAATTAGAAATA
Source organism: Pseudoalteromonas xiamenensis (assembly GCF_017638925.1). Lineage (NCBI taxonomy): Bacteria > Pseudomonadati > Pseudomonadota > Gammaproteobacteria > Alteromonadales > Pseudoalteromonadaceae > Pseudoalteromonas > Pseudoalteromonas xiamenensis. The sequence goes on along the minus strand of NZ_CP072133.1, from coordinate 2,579,344 downwards.
CCGCACCGTAGTGTTCGCAAACGGCTTTTTCGCGCTCTTTGGCGCTTAAGCCCGGGTACATTTCCAATAACGCTTCGCTGTGAATAAACGTGATTGACTCGGGTAAAAAAGGGACCAAGCCAAATTCATCGCTGACCGCTTGCTCCGTTTCTTTCAAGGCTGTATAAATTTCAGTGACGGTCGACTTGAGTTTCGCTAGGGTGCGCTGAGTTCCTGCACAGATCACCTTTTCCCAATCCCATTGGTCAACAAAAACAGAGTGTACTGGACTTAATCGTTCTTCGTCTGGCCGAAGTGCTTTCATGTGTGTGAATAGCCCTTCGCCAATGTCAAAACCATGCTCGCCTAATGTTTTTCGTTTCCATTTCGCCAAAGAATGCACAACTTCGAATTGGCTCTCTGGCAAGGTTTTGACCTTCACTTGCACTGCCTTTTCATGACCACTTAAGTTGTCTTGTGTTCCATCACCGACTTTGGCCAAAATGGGAGCTTGGACTTCAATTAAGTTTAACTTCTCACTAAGAAACTCAGTAAACTTTTGTTTTACATAACTAATCTGTCGTTGTGTTGACTTGAACTGTGTTTTCATAAAAAGTACCTCATTCCCAATGTGATACTTACTGCTTGAAAAGCATAATCAACAAAAATATCACTTTATTCAATATTCATAAGGACAAAAACACAGTTTGAATTATTATCATCAAATAATTACACTTAAATTTAATGATTCCTCAATTCACCTCGTAAATTATGCAAGATTTTTATCAAATCGATAATCTCGATAAAGACATACTTCACGCGTTAATGAAAAATGCACGGACTCCTTATGCCGAATTGGCCAAACGATTTGATGTTAGCGCGGGAACAATCCATGTGCGTGTCGAAAAAATGAAAGCTGCGGGTATCATCACCGGCACGAAAGTTGAGATTGACCCGAAAAAGTTAGGTTATGACGTGTGCTGTTTTATCGGAGTGAATCTCAAGCATGCGCGTGATTACCCCGCTACAATTGCACAACTCACTCAATTCGAGGAAGTGCTCGAAGCCTATTACACCACGGGCAATTACAGTATTTTCATTAAGGTTATGACGCGCTCGATTGAACACCTTCAAGATGTTTTAATTAATAAGATCCAAGCCATCGAAGCCATTCAGTCCACGGAAACATTGATTTCCTTACAAGCACCGATTCAACGAACGGTGATGCCGTAGTGACCAACTCAGGGATCGAACCTAACCTTCATGAGCATTTTTGGGTATAATGCGCAGCATTTTTAAGTACAAGAGCCACACAAATGGAAGAAAACCGCTTTCAACGCATTAAACGCGTGCTAGATCGTCGCCAAACGGATTTAACCGTTTGTTTGGAAGAAGTGCATAAGCACCATAATTTATCTGCAGTTATTCGAACCGCAGACGCCGTTGGCTGCCATCACGTCCATGCAGTATGGCCACACGAGAAAAGACGCACGACCAATAACACCTCTGGCGGGAGCAAAAACTGGGTCGAGACCCACATGTACTTTACAATTGATGAAGCAGTTACCGCAATGCGCGAGCGCACGCCTGGGTTGCAAATTTTGGCAACCAACCTCAGTGAACATGCGGTCGATTTTCGTGAAATCGATTACACAAAACCGACCGCCATTATTGTCGGCCAAGAAAAATTGGGGATCACTGAACGTGCGCTCGAATTGGCGGATAAGCACATCGTCGTTCCAATGGAAGGGATGGTGCAATCGCTTAACGTGTCAGTAGCAAGTGCCCTAATACTCTACGAAGCACAGCGCCAGCGTGCTGCTGCCGGCTTGTATGAACGGACGGGTATGCTCGACCAAGAAACGCAGCACAGGTTGCTGTTTGAAGGGTGCCATCCAATAATTGCAAATCGTTGTAAAGCCAAAGGATTGCCTTATCCTCCGCTTGATGACGAGGGAGAGATTGTCGCAGACGAACAATTTTGGCATATTCTAAAGTTCACTCAGCCAAAATCAAAAGCGTAATGAAAACTCTCTCACTGGCCAAATACCCTGTATCCGATTTAAAAGGCGTCGGCCCTAAAGTGGCCGAGCGTCTATCGAAACTGGGCATTGCCAGTGTTCAGGACATGCTGTTCCACTTGCCTCTGCGTTATGAAGACCGCGCACAAACTTATGCTATTGCCTCGTTGATGCCACATACTCATGTTGCCGTCGAGGGGGAGATTGAGCACGCTGAAATTACCTTTGGTAAACGTCGTATGCTTGTTTGTCGAATAAACGATGGCACAGGGCGCCTCACTTTGCGGTTTTTTAACTTTTCCGTCGCGCAAAAAAATGCCATGCAAGTGGGCAAAATAATGCATTGTTTTGGAGAGGTACGACGCGGCAAATTTGGCTTTGAAATTGCGCATCCTGAATATCGTATTCAAGATGAATATCAACAAACCAATGAGAATGATCAAACACTCACGCCAGTTTACCCCACTACAGAAGGGTTAAAGCAACTCAGCATTCGTGCAATTGCGGATCAAGCGATTACACTGTTAGAAAAATACGAGCTAGAAGAGCTCCTGCCAGAACGCTACCGCCCATCCGGTGTAACACTCACCGATGCCGTTCGTACGTTGCATCACCCTCCTCGCGATGTTTCATTGAGTGATTTAGAGACTCGGGCAACACCCTGCACAGCTGCGATTAGCGTTTGAAGAGCTGCTGGCGCAAAACCTCAGCTTGCTGAAACTACGTTCACAAAGCCAGAATGTTCAAGCTGTCACCCTGCCCCAGACCTCGTCGCTTGAGCAGCAGTTCCTCGAGTCATTGCCATTTTCACCTACCAACGCCCAATCACGAGTTGTTGATGAGATTAAACACGATCTGGCTCAGCCTTACCCGATGATGAGACTCGTGCAAGGTGACGTTGGTTCTGGTAAAACATTAGTCGCGGCGTTATCCGCACTGAGTGCCATCAGCGCTGGATTTCAAGTTGCTCTAATGGCGCCCACTGAAATACTGTCTGAACAGCATTCCGCCAATTTTGCTCAATGGTTTACGCCGCTAGGAATAAGCGTCGCATGGCTTGGTGGAAAAACGAAAGGCAAAGAGCGCAATGCCACACTAGAACGGTTAGCGTCAGGCGAAGCACAAATGGTTATTGGCACTCATGCTCTGTTTCAAGACCAAGTGACATTTAAAAACCTAGCACTCATCATTATTGATGAACAACACCGCTTTGGTGTACACCAACGTTTGTCGCTGCGCGAGAAAGGCCGTTTTGGCGACTGCTACCCACACCAGCTTGTGATGACGGCGACGCCAATCCCAAGAACGCTCGCGATGACCGCTTACGCCGATCTCGAAACCTCTATAATTGATGAACTACCGCCTGGTCGTACGCCAATCACCACTGTCGCCGTCCCCGATACTCGACGCCAAGAAGTGATCGAACGAGTCCGAATCGCCTGTACTGAGCAACAACGACAAGTCTATTGGGTCTGCACACTGATTGAAGAATCCGAGGCATTGCAATGCCAAGCCGCGGAAGACGCACAAATTGCACTAAGTGAAGCACTGCCTGAACTACGCGTATCGCTTGTCCATGGAAGAATGAAAGCAGCAGAAAAACAAACCATTATGGCTGAGTTTAAACAAGGTCAAAGCGATGTGTTGGTTGCCACCACCGTGATTGAAGTCGGTGTAGATGTTCCAAATGCGAGTTTAATCATTATTGAAAATCCGGAGAGATTGGGGCTTGCTCAACTCCACCAGTTACGTGGCCGCGTTGGACGAGGAGCGATTGCTTCACACTGCTTACTGCTCTATCACGCACCTTTGTCAGGCACGGCTCAAAAGCGTTTAGGCGTTTTACGCGACAGTAATGATGGGTTTGTTATCGCGGAACGCGACCTTGAGATCCGAGGACCAGGGGAAGTCTTGGGCACAAAACAAACGGGTCTCGCCGAATTCAAAATTGCCGACCTCGCGCGCGATAAACAACTTATCCCGCAAGTACGTGAAGTCGCCAAACGGCTCATGCAGGAACACCCGGAAATTATTGAACCGATTGAGAAACGTTGGATGGGCAATCGGGCGCATTTTGCGATGGCTTAAAATCGTCTTTTACCTACTCAATATACGGGTTCATTCATGACGAATCCATGACCATCAAAAAAAGGAGACCTAAGTCTCCTTTTCCAAAGCTCAGAACGTCAAGTCCTTGCTTACCAAACTACTTGTAAACGCGCACCCACTGACGTTGAATCGTACTTAGCAAACTCGTCGCCATTTGCTGAAACAACGTTGAATTTAGCTAACATGTTTGAATTGATGTAGTAGTTCGCACCAAGCGTGATTGAATCTACTTTGCCACCAAATACGTTTGCATCAGCATCGTTTAGGTCAAGGCTTGAAATACGCGCTGTTAGCTCCCACGCGCCGTTTGCACCAGGCTTATAGCCTTTGAATTTACCGCCTTTTGTCGTGTAATTACGCATTCCACCATCAAGTAGGTAAGACGCTGAAACAAAGTAACCATCAAAACTTGGGTCGCTACCATCCACGCTGTCTACGTCTTCTTTGATGTATTCGCCAAGTAACGTTAGTGAGCCAAATTGCATCACTGACTCTAAACCAAACATGGTATAGCTGTCTGCAGCGATTGAACTGCTATCCACGATACGCGTGTTTGCTTGGTGTGATTCAGGGCGCGCTCGTAAACGAACAGAACCGCCGTCTTCTAACTCAGTTTGCAATGCCGAGAAGCCGAAAGACACCATACGATCTTTTTCTTTGATTGGTGCATATGCAAAACGACCATTGAAGCTAAGTTCTTCGTCTTTGCCATTTGCTGCATTCACGTCTTGACCGTATACACCATAGTTCAGTGACCAGTTATCACCCCACTGCTTTGCCGCGATACCAAAGCCACGACCTTGGTCAAATGGGTCTGTGATCAATGAACGCTCAATGAAAGACACGTCGTTTGAGCTGGTGTTCGCTTCCATACCAAACGCTTGGCGTTGGTTACCAATCTGGATAATGGTATTTTTGAAACCATTGTATGCGATAAATGCGTCTTTTACCGATTCACTCGAAATGTAGTCGTAGTCGAGTTTGTATTCCCACTCTTCGATGTTTGCTTTTAGGGTAATACGTGCGCGACGCATTTCAGTTCCGTTATTTAAATCAATGTCATCACTGTTGAACGCAGTCCCATCCATTTGGATACGGCCACCAACGGCAAAAGTATAACGTCCGTCATCTGACTTAACTTTAAAGCCGCCCTTCGTCGAGATTTCAGCCGCTTGAGTTGAAAACGCAGCCGAGAGAGCCAGTGTTAACGCAGCAAGTTTAAAAGATGTCTTCATTTTTACTGTCCTAAATAACGTAATTATCAGCAGTTTTCACTGCCTCACTTTTAATTCGGGCACAGTTTAGGAAAGGAATATGAACTTTATATTACAGTTGAAATGTTTTTTTCATAAAAAATACATTTTATGGAAATTAAAATGTAATCGAAATGAAATATTCCTATGAAAGGTAAAACTTTAAATTTTATGTTATTGCAGGAGGAAGAGGCATTAACGCATCGCATACCTCTACCTATTTTTGTTTACGCGTAATATTGAGGGTTAGTCATACCGAATAAGCAATTCGACAATTTTTTCAATTTGCTCTTTCTGATCATTGTCGCGGTGATACGCCACGAACACTTCTCGAGAAGTCGGAGGTACTTGTTCAATTCGATGCAGTTGCCCGCTTTCAATGTGCTCTTTAGCTAAAATTTCGGGCACAAAGGCGTTTCCACCACATTGTAAAATAAGATCAAGTGCAATACGGCCAGTACTCGTTCTAAAAAATGGCGGCGTATTACCAGTAAATTGTTTGGCATGCCAAAGTGAAAACGCGGTTCCCCAATCAACATACACATATTGTCTCTCGAAAAATTCGTCTCGAGTAAGACCCGCAAATGTACTCACGGGAATAATCGCCAAATCACTGATGGGTTGAACAAGCAATTCATCTACTTTTGGTGGATCAAACAACACCGCCATGTCGAGCGTTCTTTCGAGCAGCAAACGCGTACTCTCTTGTTGCGCTTTGACCTCGGCAACCAAAGAAACATCCGGCATCGCGGATACAATGTTATTAATGCCAAACTGTAAGAAGGCATCCCATATATTGGGTGTTCCCGCAAGTGACAACTGCTTATGCATATTGTTTGCAAGTGCAACATCCACTTTAGCCCGTTGCATCCCTGTTAGTATCATCTTCGCATGCGGCAATAAACGCTCACCAGGCGCAGTAAGCTGAATATTATTGCGTTGACGAATAAATAGATTTACCCCCAGACTTTGCTCTAATTGACGGATCCTGAAACTCACCGCCGATTGGGTAATGTACAAGTTTTCAGCGGCTCGACCAAAATGACGGGTTCGAACAACCTCAACAAATGTCTTCAATAAATCTATATCCACAAATTTATCCTTTCGATAAAAATATCTTGTTTAAAAAATTCATCGTCGTGGTCCATACTCCAGCCCAGATGGAAGATCAAAGGAATCAGTCATGAACACTAATTTACCTGAATTACGTAACGCTTTTGCAAGCCCAAAACAATTCTATGACGATGCAAATTTTCCTCGTGGTTTTGCACGAAGCGGCCACTTCACAATACTTGAAGCTGAAATCTTAGAAAACCACGGTGTAGTACTAAAAGGGTTATACAATAAAACCTTAGCGCCACAAAATAGTTTTCAAACTCAGTTCACTCAAGTGATGGAAAATACCAGCGAGCCAACGAATGCATTCGAGCGCGCGTGGATTAAATACTTGAAACTGACGACAAGCAAAGCGAAATTCCATACTTTATTTGGTCGTTCTCGCCTTGTCGCGGACAATGCGCCTGCTGCAGTCACCTCTGACGACGACTATTAAACGCAGTATTGCCTAACAGGAAACCAACTCAGTTTGGTTTCCTTGAGTCTCTGTCTCTTCCTTTCCCTGCTTGATTTTCGTTGCTTTTTCGCGGTTTCACTATTAATAATTAATACATCCAATTGAAACACAGTAGTTTGTATTGTGCTAAGAGCCTTAATAATTGAAGATACGCCAACAATAGCAAAAGTACAGAAACATATTGCTATCTCCGTTGGTTATGCCGTAGACATTGCGGCGACACTGGAAGAAGCCAAAGCACTCATCAAACAACATAGTTATTATTGTGCTGTGGTCGATTTTATTCTACCTGACGCGCCCAACGGTGAAGCGATCCCTGTTACCATCAAGGCGGATATTCCCACCATAGTCATGACGGGTAACATTGATGAGTCAACTCGTACGACCGTGGAACGATACCCAATCATCGACTACATCACAAAAGAACATAAACAAGCGTATCACTATTTAAAGAAACAGCTGCAGCGATTGCCCAAGAACAAGCAGATTTCGATTTTAATCGTTGAGGACTCAATTTCTGCCCGCCACTACATCAAAACGTTGTTGGTAAGACAAAAATACCGTGTGTATGAGGCTAACGACGGCGAGCATGCGCTTCAAGTTCTTGCCGAAAACCCTGAAATCAGTGTGATCATCACAGACTTTGAAATGCCAAAGCTTAACGGTGCTGAATTGTGTGTTGAGGTACGGCGAAAACACAATGATGAAGATATTGCTATCATTGGTATTTCGAGTTCTGAGCAAGCGCAGCTCTCGGCACGTTTTATCAAAAGTGGCGCAAATGACTATCTACGCAAGCCCTTCAACAACGAGGAGTTTTATTGCCGTTTGAGTCAAAACGTTGATATGTTAGAAAATATCGCAACGATTCGCCGCCAAGCGAACACCGATTACCGGACTGATTTACCAAATCGTCGTTATTTCTTTGAAGAAGCTAAAAAGCAACTGCGTGTCGATGAAAAAGCACAAAATACGGTTTGTCTCGCCATGCTCGACATAGATCACTTTAAATCCATTAACGACAACCATGGACACGATGCGGGGGACGCGGTGCTTAAAGGCTTTTCTGCTGCGTTAACCAAGTTTTTTCCAAACGACCTCATTGCGCGAATGGGCGGGGAAGAATTTGCAATCAAGTTCACAAAGAATGATAAAGCGGAAGCACAAAAACAGCTTACGTTGTTTATACAATATATTGAGAAAAACAGTCGCTCATTTTCCGAGTACGCAATCCCATTTACGGTTTCAGCGGGATTAACTGATGAAATCAACCATAACCTCGATACGTTACTCAAACATGCCGATGTTCATTTGTATCAAGCGAAAGAAAGCGGACGAAATCGCTTGGTCTCATAGACCAAGCGACAACAGAGAAGATTAGCCGATTAGATAGGCGATCCTGGCGGTAATGGCAATGCTTTGAATCCATCCGCCCATTTACCATGCTCTTGGAACCAACGGATCTGTTCCGCGAGATACACCTTAAAGGTCGCTTTGCCTATTTTGTTACTATCAAATAACGACGCATCCTGTGGTAATTCCGCCAGCTTATGTACAAACCGTTTGAACATAGCTTGTGCTTCTGGTGACACTTTGTCACTCACACTCATTTCCGCAAACTGCTTAGCTGCCAATATTTGAGTACGCTGAGAAAGCAATAACGCCATGCCTGTTTTTTCTTCTGTCTCAAACACTTGCTGATATGTTCTAAATAAAACAGTATCTAAACCTAGGTTTTTCGAGTCTCTCGCTTTTTGCTGAATCAAACGGTTCACGCGCTCAGGATTCAAAAGCAACGTTAATGATTGCGCGGCAGCCACTTCGGGTAATGCCATTGCATCAAATGAAAGTCCTGTGCGTCCGACGACACTCTCCCTTGTTTTGTATTCGCCGTAAGCTTTAGGTGGAACAAGCGCAAGTACAGACTCTGGGATCATCAGCTCTTTCGGTGTCAGCGTTTTTAAAATCGCTTTTAGTGCTGCAAGCTGACGTTCACGTGCAACCACTTGAATACCATGTGGAGTTTGACCTTCCTCACGAACTTCATAACTGTAATCTTCACCACCTATCAACTTCACTGCGGCTTCAACTTGATAGCGGTGGAATAAATACAAAGGAACGAGTCTTTCTTCAAGTTGAGAAAGCGCTTCACCATTTTTTAGATTCTCAATCCCGAATCGACTCAGCGCTTTTTGACGTATTTCGAGTACACGGTTCAGTTCATCGGCAGGGTCGTTACCATTATCCCAAAGGTGCGCCGTTGGGTGACTTCCACCTTGTGCTCTTGCATCGTCATCGGAAATAAACTCTAAACCAAGCGTCTTGTTTTCAGCCAACACCGCTTTTAAAGCATTGTTTTGCGTTGATTGAGTGAAATCACCATAACCGTACTTGATGACTTGCTTATCCCAAATACCAATGCCTTTGTCATAACCTTGCGTGACATCCAGCTCCCCTTTATCACTAATGCTCAAAAGTGGGTGTGGATAATCCATCACTGACGCTCTGTCTTTTACCGACGCTGAAAAGTTATGAGCAATCCCCAACGTGTGCCCGACTTCATGCGCACTGAGTTGGCGAATGCGGTCAAGCGCCATGGCCTGTAAAGTCTCATTTGTTTCATTGCCTGTTTTGAATGGTGCGGCTAATGATTCTGCAATGAGAATATCTTGGCGCACGCGTAACGATCCGAGTGTTACATGCCCTTTCAGAATTTCACCAGTGCGCGGGTCAATAACCGATGAACCATAAGACCAACCTCGTGTTGCGCGGTGTACCCATTGAATGACGTTGTAACGTACATCCATAGGATCCGCACTTTCAGGAAGCATTTTTACTTGGAAAGCATTCTTGTAACCTGCCGCTTCAAACGCGCCATTCCACCAGCTTGCGCCTTCGAGTAGGGCACTTCGAACCGGCTCAGGAACACCTGGATCTAGGTAATAGATAATTGGTTCAACTGCCTCACTGACTGCAGCGGATGGATCTTTTTTCTCAAGACGGTGTCGTGGGATATAGCGTACATACATCGATTGACCAAGAGGCGCAGAATAATCTTTGTGTTCGATGCTCCAGTATCCCGATTGAGGATGGAATTGACGGGGCTGATATTTATCATCCGGTAATTCGATGAGTGAATGATGTTGATGCACAGTAACCGCATACGGGTCGGCACTAACTTGTTTGATGTACTCACCTGGATTACTGCCACCAAACGTCAGTGTTGCTTCGAGCTCCGTATTTTTAACAAAGGCCTTGGTTCTTGGCAAAAAGACGGCGCTGCGTGCGTTGTCTAATGAAAAGTTGCCTTGTTTCGTATCTGCTAGGCGACGAGATACCCCGTGTACGTCAGACATTAGGTATGGCGTGTAATCAATAAGTACACTGTCACTGTCTTCTGCCACGACTTTAAAACCTTGCAATACGCTCGACGCGAACGCTTCTTGCACGCTCTGTTTTTCCGCTGCATTTTCGGCACTTGCACGGTAATAGGTGTTCAGTGCCTTCAACAGTACTTTGTCACCAATTCGCTCAAATTGAGCAACGTAGGTGCCGCCTAGCTGACCTCTGTCAAGGCCAATGTCATTGGAGCCAACACCGTATGGCAGACTGTGTTGCAGTAAAAAAGGTTTATCTAATTTATCCACATCGAGGTAAACATTTGCTGTTTGTGGGTCGACATAGACACTATAAAAACCAGGAAAATGATTAAAAGTCTCAGTAAACGAGTCTATAGACTTAATTGCTGCGTGCGCTTGAGTTATCATAGTCAATAACAAAGCAGAAGTAGCGTGCTTTATAAATTTAGTTTTTGGCATAAGCTTATCTTTGTTAAGTCGGGTTTAAGTAATTGTTTGTACCAGTATATGAAGATGGTATACAAAATACAGCTACTTTAGACGAAAATTCAGCGCAGTCTGTCGACTCTCTCACAATTAATACTCGATAGACGAAACGTTATCAGGATCTGAAAATGCGAAGACTCCCACCGGTGTTGGTAGAAGACGGTTGTTCACGTGAATTGGTTTCTCTTATTCGTACTATTTTGGCGGCATGTAAAGAAATTTCTTTCCGCGTTGGTCAAGGTGCGCTTTCCGGCGTACTCGGCTCTACCTTAGATGAAAACATTCAAGGTGAAACCCAGAAAAAGTTAGATGTACTCTCGAACCAGTTGCTCAAAGATATTCTTTTGGAAAGCGGCTATGTGAAAGCCATTGCATCCGAAGAAGAAGACACAACGGTTGCAGGCAACCCGGATGCAAAATACATCGTAGCATTTGATCCACTCGATGGTTCATCAAACATCGACATCAACTCGCTTGTTGGTACTATCTTCTCAATTATGGAAGTCGATAAAGAATCGGATCCTGCCGATCCGACAATCTTCTTGCAATCGGGTCGCAAGCAAGTTGCTGCGGGTTATGTCCTTTATGGTCCATCAACCATGCTTGCACTTTCTACTGGTAAAGGCACGCGCATTTTTACCCTAGATAAAACGCACGGGAGTTTCCTCCTTACCCACGATTACGCAAAAATCCCAGCCGATACGAATGAGTTTGCGATTAACGCATCAAATCAACGTTTCTGGACAGCCCCCATGCAGCAATATATTGAAGACTTACTTGCGGGCAAAACGGGTCCTCGTGGCAAAAACTTTAACATGCGTTGGATTGCGGCGATGGTGGGTGATGTACATCGTGTATTGTGCCGTGGTGGTTTATTCACATACCCTGAAGACACTAAAGATCCAAACAAACCATACAAACTTCGCTTACTCTATGAAGCAAATCCAATGGCAATGTTGATTGAACAAGCCGGCGGCCTTGCGCATACGGGGCAAGAAAATATTCTCGACATTCAACCGACCGAAATTCATCAACGTGTCGCCGTGATCCTAGGATCGAAAAATGAAGTTGAAGCGTGTTTAGGTTATCACCAATAAACACCACAATAAAAAACGCGACTTAGGTCGCGTTTTTCAATTTAGTTTGTCAACCTAATCAAGGTTTACTGCAGTTGTCTGTCGGCAACCGCAAAAATCGCATCCTGATAACCTGATTGGAGCGTTTCTGGGTCGCTCACCGCGGTGTAGATCTCTTTTAAAAGACCATCTTTTAAGCCATACACGAGTCCCGTGAATAGTCAGATCTTGTCCTCGCTGCCACGCATCTTGAACAAGATTGGTTAAACAGACATTACGTACCTGTTCAATCACGTTTAGCTCACATAATGCGTCGCTTTGCGCTTTAGGGGTCAAATCGGTTAGGACATTTTGATGCTTTTCTTTGACGTCCGCGACATGGCGCAGCCAGTTATCAATTAAACCGAAGCGTGCTTCATCTAATACCGCTTGCACACCACCACAACCATAGTGGCCCACAACAAGAATATGCTTCACTTTGAGTACATCAATTGCAAACTGCATCACCGAAAGACAGTTATGATCGGTATGTACCACAACGTTAGCGACGTTGCGATGTACGAACATTTCACCCGGCATTAGATCGACAATTTCGTTCGCTGGCACACGTGAATCCGAACACCCTATCCATAGATATTCCGGTTTTTGTTGTTTTGATAACTTATCAAAAAATTGTGGATCTTTGCCAAGCGTACGCTCCGCCCACTGTTTATTCTTAGCCAATAAATGGTCTAATTCACACATTGTGCTCACCCTTCTTTTTTTAGCACCCCATTGATGAACACATTCCTCGGTGTAAGTGCTTTATCACAAAACTCAAATACCTCGACATCATACCCAGCTGATTGCAAATATAAAACCCTATCGAGGACCAACCAGATCTCAATCGCTCGCCGAAAGGCATGGCGTACTAGCTCGATTCGCGCCGTTATTTGCTGTTTTTTTACACCTAATGCTAGAAATGCGTCGAAATCGATGTGATCTGGCAAAGCAATATTTTTTTGATTTGCAGCCCAATAACAGAAATCAGAAAACGCACCAGAGAAAATTTGTTTACCTACGGATGGGACGCCCACGTATTCAAGGTGACCCGTAACTTGCTTTCTTAATGCATCAAACCCTAAACGCCATGCAACTTCGCGGTGTCTGACCGCAGTCAACCGACTTGGCGCGGTGACGGTCTCTTGCAGTGCAAGTTTCATATCGTGGTGCGTGAGTTGCGTGCGCGCAGATCTGCCCTCGACACTCATCGGCTCATATTCATTGGGCGTAAACAGGTGATAACAACAAGGTGAAACAATGAGGTTTGTGCAGCGTGCTTGTACTCCTTTGACCAAAAACTCTTGATGTAAACGGCCGCATGCATGAAGCGCAACGGCATGGTCAACTTGTTCAAAACAATCATCAACGGCATCCTTCAGTACGTCCCTACAGATAAATGCCATAGGTAACCCTTGTTTCTTTGCACTAGCACTACCGTCATCACACAGCGCTTGCTGCAACTCGACAGAAATGACCTGTTGCGCGCCTTTAAACGCGAGCATTCGGCCTAAATGCCCTTTGCCTGCGCACCATTCTAGCCATCGACCTTCAATCGGACTTAACGTTTCAACAAACGATTTTAGTTGTTCTAACTTTCGACCTTTGATGCCATTTTCCAGCCAAAAAGGAAACGTCAACGAGGTATGATGTGGTTGTGACAACGCACTTAAACGATGTATTTCAGAAAGATGCGGAATGTAGGGAGCTAACCATTCGAGCAAAGTATCGGGGTCGCTATCGAGTAAATGTACTTGCTCATCCGACAATTGCAAAAGCGCAGGCTTTAACTCTGGCCAAGGAATGTCATCACAGGCGAACGCAACTTGCTGCCAATACGCTTGTGTTTCATGGAGTAATTCATCTAATCGGGAAAAACGCGCGGAAAATGGCATTGTCTTGGCCTACACAAAAGCCGATAGTTTACTAAGCATCCTCAAAACTACAAAGCACTTGAAGGCAAAGTAATAATTTTTGCATCGCAACTATTTTGGCTATTCATGCCATTTTGAATAAAGTCTTTAATCACCCCCTCATGATTCAATGTCACCATTGCTGCATCAAGTTGAGGTAACAAGGATTGATGTTTTCGGTGGACGTAATGATAAACCTCGGTTGCCAACGTCGGCTCAGGTCGATAATAAAAAGTGCGATAATGAGAATTACACATTACGGTACGCGCAATCCAATCTGCGGACAACAACACATCTCCAACCCCAGAGCCAATCGTTTTAAATGCTGATTCATCATTATTGACAGGTAAACACGTCAATCGGTGGGTATCGCAAAACTCCGTTAGTAACTTACTGCCTTTTGGCACAATAAACACCGTATCTTCATCAAAGTTTTGGCACGCTTGCTCTTTTAAGCAGTAGTAACCAACGGTGAGTTCAAGCAAGGGTGTTTGTACTTGAACTAAGTTGGGATAACTTGCCGCCACCGTATCAACCCGTGCCGCTTCAGCATCCAGCTCACCGCTGTTAACCATTAGCATGCCTCGTGAAGAAGGGAGCATGACAAAACGAGGCGTTATGTCGATTCGCGCGTAGAGCGCTTCAAGTAGCTTAATAATAACGTCTTTGGCTTCAGGGGATGCGACGCTTTCAGAAATATTAATGGTATAAGGTGGTTCATCTGCCGCGAACACATGACCGCCAATCACCCCAAGCAGCACACAAATTGCAAACTTTGTCATTGCCGCCTCATTAATTTGTATTTTCGCTGCTTAAAGAAAATCAAGTAGATATACATCGGAATTGAAACAATGGTCAGAACTACGGCGGCAATCAGCATCCATGACCAAACTGGCTTGTCTAACGGTCGAGAGTACAACAAAAATCCAGATAAAGAATGCCCCGAGGTATCACGGTCAAAACCATACAAATCCGCTATCCATTCCCACTTATTTAAGGTCATATTGCCGATTGGCACGCCCGGTACAGAGATATAACTCGAGAGTTTTTCCGCTTCATAAGCAAGTTGTTCCATGGTTTTATCTTTTGCATAACGCGACTGTGTGATAGTCAACGCCTCTTGTAAATTGAGTAATGCATATCGCCACCCTCTCAAACTTGCTTGCAGGAAACGCTCCGCAAGTTCTGGGTTGTTTTTCAGAAGTTGCTCACTGGTAAAGAGAATATCCCCATAAACGTTTAGCCCATAACGTTTAGGGCAAATAAGTCGCACGTCGATACCAAGTTGTGCCATCTGAAAAGGCTCATTGGTTACATAGACCTGCAAGGCATCAACGATGCCACGTTGAAAATCACGAATGGGATGTAAGCCCGCATATAACGCGAGATCTTTAGCCTCTACCCCCGCTCTTTCTAGCATAACCAGAAGCTCCGCGTTTTCGCTACGGCTGATGTGGCTCACTCGCTTATTCACGAAATCTTTCGGGCCATTAATGCCACTTTGTGCTTTGACCATCCAGCAATACGGAGATGACTGTAAAATCGCAGCCATTGCAACAAGCGGCTTACCTTCTAAACGCTGCTGTAAAATACCTGAATGTGTAAGACCAAATTGCGCTCGACCCGACAAAACGCTAAAAAACGTATCTGGATTACTTGGATCCGCAGGAACGATATTGACGTGTAGACCAGCTTCTTTGTAAAAGCCTTTTTCTTTTGCAACGTAATACCCCGCAAATTGGAACTGGTGAGTCCATTTTAACTGTAAGGTAACGTTTTCAATGGCGGAACTTTGAAATGAAAACAGCAGCATTACCCAAATCAGGCCTAATTGGCGAACGAGTGAGGCGCTGCGCGCTGCTATCATGAGTAAGCTCCGTGCTTTTCTATGTGCTAACTATAGAAAAGCACGTTAAATTTTCAAGCTATCCCGCCTTTCGAGCAAGACTTTGTGGTGTTTGTAAATATTGGCGAAAACACGGATTGTCCGTTTCATCTTGATATTGATAACCAAGTCGCGCTAAATGCGCATCAAACTCTTCATACTGCTGAGGCGCGATGTCAAATCCAGCCAAAACATTCCCTTGTGCGGCACCATGATTTCGGTAGTGGAATAACGTGATATTCCAATTACTTCCCAACATTTCTAAAAAGCGCGCTAACGCACCTGGGTATTCAGGAAACTCGAAACGCAACAAACGCTCTTGTAATGCCACAGGCGGTTTGCCGCCGACCATATAACGAATGTGTAGTTTCGCCAGTTCGTTATCGGAAAGATCTTCAAAATGGTATCCGTCTTGAACCAGCCCAGATTTCAACTGCTCAAGCTCGATTTGCCCATTGCGTAAGCCGACACCAACGAATATCTGCGCATCGCCTTCGCCTGCATAACGGTAGTTGAACTCTGTAATGGAACGACCCCCTAATGCCTGACAAAACCGTTTAAAACTTCCTTTCTCTTCTTTGATCGTCACGCCTAACAGTGCTTCGTTTTTCGCCCCTAAAGCTGTTCGCTCCGCAATGTAGCGTAATCGGTCAAAATTCAAGTTTGCACCCGATAACACCGCGGCAAGGTTTAAGCCCCTCACCTGATTCTCTCTACACCATTTTTTTAACCCCGCAGTCGATAATGCGCCTGATGGCTCAGCAATGGCTCGAGTCGCAACAAAAATGTCTTGAACAGCAGCACAAATTTCATCCGCGGTGACGGTGACTACCTCATCGCAAAATTTTTGCGCCAATCGAAATGTCTCTTTTCCGATAAGCTTTACCGCAACCCCATCAGCAAAACTGCCGACGCTGCTGAGTTCAACAGGATGCCCCGCATCTAGCGCGGCTTTTAAACACGCACTGTCTTGCGCTTCTACGCCGATAATTTGAATATCCGGACGAAGCGACTTGATGTACACCGCCATGCCTGCGAGCAGTCCACCGCCGCCAACCGGAATAAAGACGGCATCAAGTTCATCCAACTGCTGCATTAATTCTCGGGCGATAGTGCCTTGTCCAATAATCACGTCTTTGTCATCGAAAGGTGGCACAAACACAGCGCCAGTCTCTTCCGCCAAAGACAGTGCATGGGCATTTGCAGCATCAAAATGATGTCCAAATAACACGACTTCACCACCCAATTTACGCACCGCGTTGACCTTAATTTCAGGCGTTGTGACGGGCATAACAATCGTCGCTTGATGCCCTAAATGTGCAGCAGATAGCGCAACACCTTGTGCATGGTTACCGGCTGACGCAGTGATCACTTTACTGCCCTGCGGAAGCTGTCTAAGTTTATTAAATGCACCTCGCAGTTTAAAAGAATACACTGGTTGCTGATCTTCACGCTTAAGCCAAACCTGATTGCCTAATTGCTCTGATAACGCAGCCATTGCGCTGACTTCGGTGACCTTGGCTAACGGCTCCATATTGGCTTGGATGATAGCCCGAAAATAATCGAGTTCTTGAGCAACCATTAGCTGAGTTCCTCGAGTTTACTTAAATCACGAACAGCCCCTTTGTCTGCACTCGTGGCAAGCAGTGCATAGGCCTTCAAGGCAGGACTTACAGATCGAACGCGATCTAGCGGTTTATACGCCAATTTACCACGCGCTAATTGCTTTTCATGTCGCGCAGCAAGTTCACTGTCCTCTACCAATAAGTGGATACCACGATTTGGAATATCGATTTGAATGCGGTCTCCATTTTCGACCAACGCTATCACACCACCACTTGCGGCCTCCGGTGACGCATGGCCTATCGACAAGCCAGAAGTCCCGCCAGAGAAACGACCATCGGTTAACAGTGCGCAGTATTTATCTAAGCCCATCGACTTGAGGTAACTTGTTGGGTAAAGCATTTCTTGCATGCCAGGACCCCCTTTTGGTCCTTCGTAGCGAATGACTACCACATCCCCTTTTTGGACCTGTCCACCTAAGATGCCCTCAACGGCGTCATCTTGCGATTCAAACACTACAGCCGTTCCGGTGAAGTTCAACATTTCATCCACCACACCTGCACTTTTTACAATACAGCCATCATCCGCTAAATTGCCCTTTAACACGGCCAATCCACCATCTTGGCGGAACGCATGTTCTACACTGCGTATACAACCTTCTTGACGGTCAAGGTCTAGAGATTCCCAGCGATAAGATTGACTCATTGCTTGTGTCGTACGGATCCCAGCAGGTCCCGCACGGTAAAACGTTTGTGCTTTTTCGTTCGATTCATCTGCGGCATCCCAACGGGTTAGCACCTCGCCTAAAGTGCCTCCGGCAACGTGTCCTACTGACAAATCAAGTTTATCTGCGCGAGCTAATTCATTGAGGATTGCCATGATCCCACCAGCGCGATGCACATCTTCAATATGGTATTGCTGCGTAGCTGGTGCTACTTTGCATAAGAAAGGCGTAGCGCGAGATAGACGGTCGATGTCATTCATATCAAATGCGACTTCACCTTCTTGTGCGGCAGCTAGAAGATGTAACACGGTATTTGATGAACCGCCCATCGCAATGTCGAGCGTCATCGCATTCATAAAGGCCGCTTGATTTGCAATGTTACGTGGTAACACCGCCTCATTGTCTTTGCCATAATATTCATCGCAAAGTGCCAAAATACGCTGGCCAGCCGCTACATACAATTGCTTGCGATCCGAGTGCGTTGCCAACGTTGTTCCGTTACCAGGCAAAGCAAGGCCAAGTGCTTCCAATAAGCAGTTCATTGAGTTAGCCGTGAACATTCCTGAACACGAACCACATGTTGGACAGGCTGAACGCTCTACTTGCTCTGAGTCGGCGTCAGATACCGATGGGTCGGCCCCTTTCACCATTGCATCCACTAAATCCAACTTGATATCAATGTCGGCCAAACGCGTTTTACCCGCTTCCATCGGACCACCCGATACGAAAATAACAGGGATATTTAATCTCAGTGCCGCTAACAACATACCTGGGGTAATTTTGTCGCAGTTTGAAATACACACCATTGCATCGGCACAGTGCGCATTGACCATGTATTCGACTGAATCGGCAATTAGGTCGCGCGATGGTAACGAATACAACATACCGCCGTGTCCCATTGCGATACCATCATCAATCGCAATCGTATTAAATTCTCTAGGCACACCACCCGCATCTCGAATGGTTTCTGCCATTAATTCACTCAGCTGATTAAGGTGAACATGGCCCGGTACGAATTGCGTGTATGAATTCACAACGGCGATAATCGGCTTTTGGAAATCCGCATCAGTCATACCTGTTGCACGCCATAGCGCACGAGCGCCTGCACGTTGTCTGCCTTCCGTTGTTGTTTTGCTGCGTAATTTAGCCATGTTCTACCCTTATTTAATTTGCGTGGTTGTCACCACGACTTTCCTCATTCCCAAACTTTCTCAGGCTGACGAGTCGTCAGCCTTACATAAATAGCGCAATGCGCTTATTCGTTAACGTAATCTAACCAACCGTGTTGATCTTCAGAATTACCTTTAACCAAATCGAAGTACGCCTGTTGTAATTCAGCCGTGATAGGACCACGTTTGCCATCGGCAACCGGTAAACCATCTACACTTCTAACTGGAACGACTTCAGCGGCAGTCCCCGTCATGAAGAATTCATCCGCAAGGTAAAGTGCTTCACGCGCAATCGCTTCTTCACGCACTTGGTAACCACGTGATTTCGCTAATTCAATAATAGTGTCACGTGTTAAGCCCGGTAAAATACACGCTGAAGTAGGTGGTGTGTAAAGCACGCCTTTCTTAATAACGAAGAGGTTTTCGCCCGCACCTTCACTCAAACAACCATTCACATCGAGTGCAATACCTTCCTCGTATCCATGACGACGCGCTTCACCTGTGATCAGTTGCGAAGACAGGTAGTTGCCACCTGCTTTTGCGCCTGTTGGCATGGTATTTGGTGCAAGACGATTCCATGAAGACACACAGACATCAACCCCATCTTCAAGACTTCCATCACCTAAATATGCTCCCCATTGCATTGCTGCTACGGTGACATCCGCGTGATGTGAACGTGGGTTAACTCCTAAACCAACGTTGCCTAGAAACGCAAACGGACGAAGGTAGGCATCTTTGAAGCCATTCTTTTTCACTACATCTTTACATGCTTGAATGATGTCTTCTTTTGTGAATGGCAGTTCCATGCGGTAAATTTTGGCTGAATCAAACAGTCGTTGAATGTGATCTTCCAATCTGAAAATCGCAGGTCCTTTTGGCGTATCATACGCACGGATCCCTTCAAAAACCGAGCTGCCGTAGTGAATTGCGTGGCTCAATACGTGAGTCGTCGCTTGCTCATATGGGATCATTTCGCCGTTGTGCCAAATAAAATCTGATGTTTTTGTCATCTGGTAATACCTTGTTTGTAATCTCTGTTATATAGCCTGTTGTTTTAAGGTATGTAGTTGTACATCCTTTACTTCAACCAGTTTACTAAGTTGTGTTGTCAGTAAGTAGATAGGTCTATCACTATCTACTGTCATCTTTACATGGAAAAGATCGTCGTTCGTTGCGCCTTCAAGTTCTAGGTTCGTCAATGCAAAACCACGATGACGCGCCACGCGTAAAAAACGCTCTATTGCGATACTGTGCTTTTTTACTGCAAGGGTCAATTGGTGTTTCATTTCGCGTTCTCCGTCATCATTTCATCGTTTGCAGCCCCAGGTGGTACTAGTGGCCATACGTTCGCTTTATCGTCTATACACACATGAAGTAGATAAGGTCCTTGCGAAGACACCAATGCGTCAATCGCTTGAGCCACCTCATCACCGCGCGTGATGGTTTGCCCAGGGATCCCAAATACAGCCGCTAGTTGAACGAAATCAGGATTGTCCGATAAATTTGTTTCGCTATAGCGACCTTCAAAAAACAGTTGCTGCCACTGTCTAACCATACCCAGTCTTTGGTTATCTAAAATTAAAATCTTTACAGGCAGGTTGTTGCGGCGGATCGTCGCCAATTCCTGAATGTTCATCATGATAGAACCATCACCAGACACGGTAAGGACCAAATTGTCTGGACGAGCGATTTGTGCACCAATTGCAGCCGGTAGCCCAAATCCCATGGTGCCAGCACCACCACTACTTAAATGATTTGATGGATGAGTGAATTTCATGTGTTGGGCAACCCACATTTGATGTTGACCAACATCACAGCACACGACTGCATTGTCTGGAAGTTGCTGACTTAACTGGCTCAACAACTTCGGTGCATAAACCTCTTCGCCAGGAAAGTCATAGCGCCACGCGTGTGTCTTCATCATATCTTGCACATGCTGTTGCCACGCCTCAGATGAGAGCACAGGCTTAAGCGCTGGCAAAGACGCTTTCAAGTCAGCATGCAACATCGCTGCAACGGGTTTACGTTTGCCTATTTCAGCGCGGTCGATATCAAGGTGGATGACCTTGGCCTTCGCAGCAAACTTTGCCAAATTGCCCGTTACACGGTCGTCAAATCGCGCACCGATACACACCAAAAGGTCGCATTGTTGAACCGCTAGATTAGCAGCTTGTCCACCATGCATACCAAGCATTCCCAAATCGTATTCGTAACTTGGCAGTACGCTGCCAAGCGCTTTCAACGTAGACACTGCAGGCATTTTGGAGGCGTTAAGAAATGCCATTAATTCGCTTTGTGCATCTGCGCTTTGTACGCCACCACCCACATAAGCCACTGGACGCTGTGCTTGTGCTAAAAGTTCGTTGGCACGAGTCAATTGCGTCTCACACACTATCGGTTGCTCATCAAACTCTTCTGCTAGCCATGGATGAAAGGGTACTTGTGCCATCTGAATGTCTTTCGGAATATCAACTAAAACGGGACCTGGACGACCACTTTGTGCAACGTGCATTGCTTCTTGTAATACTTGAGCGAGCTCGTCCACATGCTCAACCATGTAACTGTGTTTTGTGCAAGAAAGCGACATACCTAACACGTCTACTTCCTGAAATGCGTCAGAGCCGATAGCAGCCGTGGGCACTTGTCCTGTAATCGCAAGAAGCGGCACCGAATCCATCATAGCATCGGCAAGTGCCGTGATTAGATTTGTCGCGCCAGGACCTGAAGTCGCTAGGCATACACCAAGTTTTCCTGTGCTACGTGCGTATCCAACCGCTGCAAACCCCGCGCCTTGCTCATGACGCGTTAGGTAGTGTTTAACTGGCGCACCGTAGAGAGCGTCGTAAATTGGCATAATTGCACCACCAGGATACCCAAATACCTCTTTAACCCCTTGCCTCGAAAGCAACTCTACTACCAACTGTGCGCCTGTCATTCCTCATCCCCATTCGTAACGTAAAATTAAATTTTGACCCTAAAACGAAGAAGCCCCCCGAACTTTTCAGTGCGGGGGCTTCTCTAAATGCTTTTCAACTTTCTTTAAGCATTAGCCAGCCCCCGCGGTAATAATAATCACCACGTTGATAATCACGACTAGGACTAGCTTTGCTGTTAACATTTTCGTTTCTCTTAAACCGAATTCTTTTAGTCTGGTAGCCACGGCGAATTTACGCTGGCTATCCATCAATCTACCTTTTCTATTAGTACATACGGGGACAGGCTTCGTCAAGCATAAAAACAATGCAAGTTACAAATAAAAACCCGCAGAAAATAAAATTAAAATTCAATAAGCACACATATATTAGATTATAAATTCACCTCGTCTATAAAGCATAACTTCGACACCTCAAAAACACGCTTTCATCGAACGATTAAAACTTTGTTTGAGTAAACATTAAATTTTTGTGATTTACACTGGGAATTGGATATGATCTGGTAACAACTACCTCTCGGACTGACCAATATGTCATTTTTGCGTTTACTACGCCCCATTTTTCTCCTCTGCATTTTTTGCTTTTCGGCTGTCTCTTTTGCTGAACCTGGCCTTTGGCAAATTAAAAAAAACAACCATACATCGTATCTTTTCGGTACGATCCATGTGGGCGATAGTAGTATGTCAGCTTTGCCGGATTCGGTTATTGAGGCATTGGAAAAATCAAACGCCGTGGTAGTTGAACTGGATACAACCACCCTCACCCCCGAATACCTGCAAACTCATATTTACCCGTTAATGACGCTGCCAAATTCCACATCGCTCAGTCAACGCTTAAAACCAGAGCTTTACCAAAAACTTGCAAAAGCATTACTGGAAAATGGTCTGTCGATAACCCAGTTCAAACACATTAAACCTTGGGCCATTTCGATTAACTTAACGGCCATGAGCTATCAACGAGCTGGATACCTTTCAAGTTTTGGAGCAGATATGCAGGTACTTGGTTTTGCAAAGAAAAAGCAGCTTGAGATCATCGAGCTTGAATCGGCTAAAGAGCAATTTGGCTTCTTTGACCAAATAGACCACGATAGCAACTACCTCCTTAGCGAAACACTTAAATCAATGGAAGACGCGGCCACTTACATACACCCTCTTGTCAGTGCGTGGAAAGCGGGCGACATAAACAAACTAACTGACTACTACCACTTGTCTTTTGATGGCTCACCACTCAGTCAAGCTGCGGAGAAAGTGATTCTTAAGGACCGAAATGCTCGTTGGACTACCACGCTTGTTCCGCTACTAGAAGAACGTTCCTTGTTCATCGCCGTTGGTGCGTTGCATCTGCCTACAGAACATGGACTTATCGCACTATTCAAAAAAAATGGCTTCGAAGTAAAAAAAATTAACTAAAGCTTTAAACCTTTTCATTCGTTAGAAACGTCAAATAAGAAAATACAGAACAACAGGACATTGATAATGAAACACACACTCCTTGCTTTAGCATCCGCTTTGGTTATCAGCCAAAGTGTTTTTGCAGATGAACAACGCTCTATTAGTAAAACATTTTCTCAGGGTGCTTCACACGAACTCGCGATTGAATTTCCGGTTGGTCAACTGGATATACAAACAACTGAGGGAGACAACATCGAGATCAACGTAGTACTTAAACCGAAAACAGACGACAGCTGGTTCAGTAAAAACGTTGAGCTAGATAAAATAGAGATTGAATCGAAGCAACGCGGCAGTGAGTTGTATCTCACTATCGATAATGATGAGATTCAACAGGAATGGTCAGTGAAAGTACCAAAATCGATGGCACTTGATATTGAGCTTGGCGTTGGCAATGTCGAAGTAGAATCCCTCGCGAATTCTGCTGACATCGAAGTTGGCGTAGGGAAAGTTCGCATTAATAGCCACGAGAACGATTTTCGTTCAATCGCACTTGAATCCGGAGTGGGTAAATCGCATATCAAGGGCTTCGAAAACAACATTGAGTACACCAAAAATATGGTAAGTTCGGATATGAAGTATCGAGGTCAAGGCCAATACACGATTAAAGTTGAGGTTGGCGTAGGCGACGCAAAGTTTGAAAAAATTTAGAATTTTAACGACTTTTAACCTCATTTAGATTCACTTTATCGAAAAAAACAGCATATCAACGTGCTGTTTTTTGCGTCCCACTCAACCATCACCAAATTACGCCATTCTTGCTATTAAGTTAAAAATATACGCTTGACACCTAGACGGCTAAAATGTTTCAATGCCGCCTCACCCGATTTTTGCTAGGTGTGAACGTTGATTCACAATCTAGACATGTCGAACCATTTTTCCTAAAAAATGGTCGATATTATGGGCTGGAAGAGGAGCGTTATTCAGGTAGTTGACCGGAGGGGAGCAAACCCCATTGAACGTCAACGAGGGGAAATAACGCCGAGAAGTATGTGTGTTTTGCTACCACATATTTCGGACGCTTGGGCTGAATCCCAACGTCTGTCACCAATTTTGGTTTTGGTGGAGAGCTTCTGGTCTTGAAATTATTAGGCCAGATGTGTCTATTTTTTTAAGTCCATTGCTCTTCGAATTTTAATCTGTTCGGAGTCTTGGATCCTGCCAATACACCGAACACTTTTAAGTTCGGTAGAGATGAAAACATCATTCAACTTATCAGACTTTCCGTTATGGACGGCTCTAGTTACGCCTTTTGACACGCAAAATAACGTTGATTTCGATACGTTAGCACGCCTGGTCGAAGAACAAGTCGCGGCCAATAACGGCATTTTACTCCTTGGTTCCACCGGCGAAGGTACTCGCGCTTACGCTTGATGAACAAAAACGTATCGTAGAATTTGTGTGTGATTTATCACCCACAGTGCCTCTTATGGTTGCCGTTGGCGGAATAAATTTACAAGCTCAATTGGATTGGGTTTCGTATTGCAATGATTTGCCAATTCACGCGTTTTTACTTGGTACCCCACTCTACGCAAAGCCGGGGGTGGTGGGTCAAACTCATTGGTTTGATGCACTGTTAAGTGCCACATCCCTGCCTTGTATGTTATACAACGTGCCTGGCCGAAGTGCGGTTGCCATTGCGCCTCAAGTACTTTCTAACCTCCAACACCACGATAATCTGTGGGCATTGAAAGAAGCCTCTGGTGATATCAGTAAATTTGAAGCCTTTCGAAAAGCGGCGCCAAACGTGGCTGTGTACAGTGGCGACGATGGACTGATCCCTTATTTCGCCCAAGCTGGGGCTGCTGGATTAGTGAGCGTGGCTTCTAATGCATGGCCGCAACAAACCGCCGAGTTTGTGCGTCGCTCACTTGCTGGAACATTCCCGAACTTATTCACCACATGGACAGATGCGGTACATAGCCTTTTTGAAGTTGCAAGCCCTGTGCCCGTAAAAGTGCTTATGCACCAACAAGGGCGTTTAGTTACCCCGAATTTGCGTCCACCGTTAACTCATTTAGAACTGAATAACACCGTAGCCCTCAGTGCTGCAAACGATACGATTTTAGCTTGGAATTAAGGTAGTAACATGAGCTGGTTAGATTTATTAAACGATTTAGAACAAGGCAAAGTACGTGCAGCAACTCAAGATGCAAACGGTCAATGGCACGCGAACGTCGAAGTCAAACAAGGCATTCTTGAAGCATTTCGTCATGGCGTAAACACAGAATATCCGGGTGGTTTTGTTGATAAAGATAATTTAGCACCGCGTGGCTTCGCTAGTGAGCAAGGCGTACGTATGGTTCCAGGTGGGAGCAGTGTACGTCGTGGCGCATACGTCGCATCGGGCACCATCATCATGTCACCAGCCTACATCAACATCGGTGCTTATGTGGATTCTGGCACTATGGTTGATAGCCATGCCTTGGTGGGATCATGTGCTCAAATTGGTAAGAATGTCCATCTTAGCGTCGCGGTGCAAGTCGGTGGCGTCTTGGAGCCAGTGGGGGCAAGCCCAGTGGTGGTGGAAGATGGCGCTTTCATCGGTGCAGGCTGTGTATTAGTCGAAGGGGTGGTCGTGAAGAAAAATGCGGTACTCGCGCCTGGCGTACGTTTATCAGCATCAATTCCCGTTTTCGACTGTGTAAATGAACGCATGCTAGATAAAGGCGAAGCGATCCCTGAAAACGCGATAGTGATCCCTGGATCACGTCCAGTATCAAGCGAATGGGGTCAAGCACAGGGGCTTAGCATGTCGTGCGCACTGATTGTTAAATACCGCGATGAACAATCTGATGCATCGTTGTTACTTGAAGAGGTGCTGCGTTAATGACGTTCTTGAGTGCGCCTGTTCGCGAAACGTTAGTCTCTCTGTGCCATGAACAAGAAACACCCTTTTTTGTTTATGATCTGGATAGGCTGAGCCAGCATCTTCAATTGCTGACGAAACAAGACATCGTTAAGTTATGGTATGCCGTTAAAGCGAATCCACTGTCTGAAATCATCAAATGTCTGGATCAAGCGGGGTTTGATTTTGATGTTGCAAGCAGCGGTGAGCTAGAGCAGGTCATTGCACAGGGTGTCGACGCGACTCGCGTACTCAACACGGGACCGGCTAAATCAAAACGCCAAATCCAACACTTTCTTAAACGTGGTGTGACCACGTTTGTTGCTGAAAGTATCAATCAAGTGCGCTGGTTACAAGAAGCAGCTGTTGATCACCATGTGAACTTACGTGTTTTACTGCGTGTTCAGTTACGCTGGCCTGAAGGCGAAAAAAATCCTCTTGGCGGGGATACACTCACCCCTTTTGGTTTGGGTGTTGAAGAATGGCAACATTTGAACCTTAAAGACTACTCTCACTTGAATTTTGTTGGTCTCCATATTTTTCAATGGGGCAACATGCTCTCGACGGATAAACTCGCTTCACTTTGGCAAGCAATGGTGGGGCCATTGCAACAATTGTCACACCGTTTAGGCATGCAACTCGACGTGCTTGATTTGGGCGGCGGATTGGGGATCCCCTATACTTCTGACGCTGAACACCTTGATTGGCAAGTACTCTTAACTGCTCTTGATAACATAAAAGACGCTATTGGTGTTAAAGAGTTATGGATGGAATTGGGTCGCTATGCTGTCGGTGAATGTGGATATTACGCTAACCCTGTGGTTGAGCAAAAAACCAATTACGGCGTAAAACAACTCATCGTCTCTGGCGGTGTAAATCATTTACTGCGCCCAGCAGTGACGGGACAGGCATTTCCGTGCGAACGCCTTCGTCAAGACGATACATCATTCGCCCAATTCGCCATTCATGGACCACTTTGTACTGCACTGGATAGCCTTGGAAGCCATTCGCTTCCTGACAACACTGACGAAACCGATTGGCTTGTTTTCAGCCAATGTGGTGCCTATGGCTTTACCGAAAGCATGCCCTACTTTCTGTGCCATGAGTTGCCCGCTGAATATGTGATTCAGCAAGGAAAGGTGCAGTGTGTTCGTCAGGCTGAGTCAGCCCAATACTATTTGAGATAACGTGCGTATGTTGAATTCGATTACTCAAGAAAACATCAAAGTCGGTGAAATAGCCAATGGTCTTCCTCTGACTATTCCCGTGTATCGACTCAAAGGCTCTGGGGCTGGTCCATCGGTCTATATTCAAGCCAACATGCACGGTGCCGAAGTACAGGGTAATGCGGTGATTTACCAGTTGCTTGAACTGCTAAAGCACACTCCATTGAATGGTGATATTACGCTGGTCCCTTATGCCAACCCTATTGGCTGTAATCAAAAATCCGGGGAGTTTACGCTTGGTCGCTTCGATCCGATCACTGGCACTAATTGGAATCGAATGTACCATGATCACACCGATTTAATTCCAGAATTTGTTGAAGCTCATCAGAATCTTGATGACAGTGCGTTAAAAGCGGCATTTAAATCAACGTTGTTAGAGCAAACCCATGCTTTACTTGATGGCGATGCTTATCGTCTCACAACGGGCAAGCGGATCGCACTCAATCTGCAGGCACTGGCTCACCAAGCTGACTTAGTGTTGGACCTTCATACTGGTCCCATTTCGGCAAAACACCTTTATTGTCCGATGTACGCCAGAGAAAGTGCCCGTTATTTTGATATTCAAAATGTTCTCCTTATCCCTGAAGGATTCGGCGGCGCGATGGATGAAGCCAGCTTCTGTCCGTGGTGGCAATTATCTCAAACGCTCGCTCAACGAAATCGTGAATTCCCAATCATGGTCGAAGCATTTACGGTTGAACTTGGCTCACAAGAGAAGATTGATCTCGAAGAAGCCAAACAAGACGCCAAAAGCATCTTAAACTATTTGAATCACAAGAAGGTGATCGATTCGAATGAGTATCAGCCAAATCAAATGACTCGTTACGCATGTTATTTAAAGGACTACTTGGCTTACTACGCGCCAATGGGTGGCATGGTGGAATACACCGCCCCGCTCGGCGAGCCAATCTCAGCAGGGACCACTATCGCTAAGATCCTGCGTATGGAGCAGTACCTGAGTGAACAGCCGCTTCATGAGATTACCTTACCGGTTGATGCAATTCCGATTCTTCATTTTGCTTCTGCAAGCGTCAATCAGGGTACCGAACTTTATAAATTTTTTACTCATTATTTTGAGCTGTAAACGATTATTGCGTGAGAGTAAGTATCCACTTTCATTAAAAATATTGAAAATGGACTACTTACAAGGTGAGGCGGCATATGCCGCCAGCCTTTTTACCTAGACCTCACCGTTCGGCTACCACTTTCATATTCCTTCGTTCTTCGCACTTGTTGTGCTACTCCACCACATAAAATCGACGTCTTTTTTGTTGTAAACTGCTCAGGATGAGAAATTCAGGAAAACTTCATACGTTATGCGTATACTTTCCCTATAATAATTAAAGGGATCACTTTCATGCGTATCACAACGTGGGTATTTTCGTCATTAGCCACACTGTTCGCTTCAAGCTACACATTCGCCGCCACGGAAACACAACAAGAACCAGATGAAATCGACCTTATTAAACAGTGCGTGTTAAATGAGGTGCTTGCTGGTGATAAAAACCGCACGGTTGGTGAACTGCGAGAGTTTTGTTCACAAATGGATGCCGCGAAGAATGTCAGCCAACTTGATAAACGTGTTGCTCGTGAAAGTGTTGGCGCAAAGAACCGCAATGTTTTAACGCCACATCAACGTAACTATATTTTACCTGTTTCTTATGTTTCTCATCCGAATAGTCGACCGTTTGATGGCTTTTCAGAATTGGCTGAGGAAGGAGAACCGCTCGACCATTTAGAAGTAAAGTATCAATTGTCACTAAAAGTCCCTATTTACACTGGATTCTCAGACAAAGACCAAGCCATTTTTATGGGCTTTACCTTGCAGTCCTTTTGGCAATTCTATAACAAAGAAATTTCCTCACCATTTCGAGAAACCAATTACGAACCCGAACTTTTTTGGATCAACTTCTTAGATGATGAGCATGTTTTGTGGGGTGATGAAATGGCCGTTGCACTGGGTATTTCTCATCAATCAAACGGCCGCAGCCAGCCTAACTCACGTTCTTGGAATCGGGTTTACGCCAACTTCATTTGGGAAAACCGTGGTTTTGTATTCAGCCTAAAACCTTGGTACCGCATTCCGGAAGACAGGAAGGAAGACTCGCTTGAAGCAAAAGGCGATGACAATCCGGATATTCACAAGTACATGGGGTATTTCGAGTTTTCCGGTGCGTATCGCTACGAAGAACATGAATTCAGCTTTATGTTGAGAAACAACTTAAACAACGACAACCGAGGCGCAATCCAACTCGATTGGTCATTTCCAGCTTGGGGGAAATTACGTGGCTACGTTCAATATTTCAACGGCTATGGTGAAAGCATGATTGACTATAACGCGGACATTGAACGCATTGGCGTTGGCATACTACTTACCGATTTACTCTAATCTTTACCCAGTGGGCGCTATGCGCCCATTTGTGCTTTAATCCAACGACAAAAATGGATGACTTTTTGCCATCGGAAATGATTTTCAGGTGCGGCGATAAAGTATTTAAACAAACAGTCCATTTCAAAATCCGTAACAGCTTCAAGTTGACCGAGTTCCAACTGCGGTTCGATTAGTCGTCTTCTGACCATCGCAATCCCTTGTCCAGCTTGCGCCGCTTGAACAACAATAGCCGCATTATCGATGGACAAGAACTCTGGTGCCTCATGCTTTTTAATGTCATGTAAATCGAAGAAACACTGCCAAGCGCGTTCAGCATCTGGACAAATGTCCATAATCAGCTTTTGCTCCAGAATTTGTGCTCGAATGGGTTTGCTTTTATCAACTAGCCCCGGTTTACAAGCCAGTAAAATACTATCCGCAGCAAGCAGTTCAGTGTGTAAATTTGGGTAATTGCCTTCACCAAATCGGATCCCAATATCAGTTTCACCTTCGTCAAAATTAGTGAGCTTGTCACTGGGTTCTAAGCGGATTTTGATATCGGGGTGCTGTTTTTGAAAATCACTTAAACGAGGTAACAACCAGCAGTGAGCAAACGAGCCAAGCACCGACAAATTTAATGTATCAGGTCTAGGGTCTTGTCTGAGTGCTTGTACGCCTTTTGCCAGACTATTCATACCAGTTAGGACATAGGGCAAAAGTTGCTGACCAGAGGGCGTAAGAACCACTTGACGAACCTTACGTTCAAACAACAAGCAATCTAAGTGCTCTTCAAGCAATTTGATCTGCTGACTAACCGCAGCCTGCGTCACATAGAGCTGCTCAGCAGCCGCTTTCAAGCTACCGAGTTCGGCAACATATTTAAAATAAAGCAGACTTTTTAGTGGAGGAAGCTTCATATAACACATTAGTTTTTCTTAACTATGTGTAAATATTACTCGTTTGTCAGCAAAGCGCAACCGAACAATACTAACTCTCGAAAGTTCACTACTCTGGAGAGATAACATGAAAAACATTCTATTAATTAGTTTACTTAGCTTCGCTTTGCCTTCATTAGCAGCATCAAAGATAGCACAAGAGCACATTGATACAGACGAAGGGTTTCCATACAAAAACTTAATTATGAAAGCAGACCGTGTGGAGTTAAGTTACAAAGAGCATGGGGATGAGGTGGAGTGTCGAGTAGCTATCATCACAGCAAACAACACACATCAAGGAACTCCTAAGACAACCAAAGCAAAAAATCTGCGACATAAACCAATGGCAGCCTGCCTGTCACGTGACGAAGCAAAGCAATTTTTAGCTCAACTTTGAAAAGAATTTGGGGGCAACGTTTTTGCGCGCCCCCAATGACTTTGAGACTAGGACACCCGTTCACGTGCGCAATTAGGTCGATTCAAGGATGTGGTCAGATGCGAGGACTGACATGAAGGAATAACCGAGCGCTTCAAATTTATACTGCAACTTTAAGGCATGTTGAGTTAAGTAATTACGCTAAAGCCATGAAACATCTCTTATCCATTTTTGCATATGTGGATACCCCTTCTCTGGATGAGTCATGTCCCATGCACCGAGCAAAGGAAAACCAAAACCTTTTCCGTCGGAAAAGGCGTCGATTAGGTTCTTGCTACCACCTCGATAACCCTCCTCATGAAAGACTAAGTCAAGCGGCAACCCTAAATGCGTCACCGCTGCAACGGCCCACGCTGTTGCCGCCATTTCCTCGCCATGCATTTCTTGTGCTTTACGGCCATTTAGCAAACCATTTTTAAAGATATCCCCTTGTAAAAAGGGACGCGCTTTCGGTTCACATATCGCGATGTGACCTGCTTCATGCAAGATGTCGCCTAGAAACTCTAATTTTTCTAGATCTATCTGAAGCACGCCAAAATGCAAATGCAGCCCTGGTAAAAATGTGTTTTGCTCAATCGTTGTCAGTTCGAATGGCACACCAATCTCAGTCAAAAAATCCATGATCTTTCCAGCAACCGCCTGATCCATTTCATTATTCCTTTCTTACTAACCCTAACATCACGTCATACCTTCTCGCATTGTGTGACATTTTTCAATTAAACAATCGGGTTATCATCGGGTTTCGATGGATCGCGCTCAGATTCTTCTCTACGTTCTTGTGCAATTCGATATTCTTCAGCCAGTGACTCTTGCAATTGAGACATTTTCTCTTGGAATTCCTCTTGAGTCACGGCTCCCTGAGCATAGAGATCCAACAGTTCATCCATTTTCTCGCGAATTTCATTGATCTTTTCTTTGTTGACGCCCAATCGGCCAAACATGACCGCTTCACGCGCTTTTTCCAAAAACGTTTGCGCCGAGGTATAGGGACTTACCTCTTTCATCTGCATTTGTTGACTAAAGTCGGATTGAGCCGATTTCATTTCAGTTGCGGCAATGGCCTGCCCCAATTGAGAACCAAAGTCCGCAAGTGGCATTTCTTTGTCGCCTTTCGGTTGAGTGAGTGTCGGCGTTTTCTCCATTGTAGCGGGTGTTCGCTCGAGCATTCCTTTAAAAAACATCATACAAAACTCCATGTACTTCGTTTAAACAAAATGAACATTTAACTAAGCAGTTTGTATGCCAAAAAGGTAATTATGTAGATTCTATTTGATTGAGGATTCACTTGGGAGATGGGAAAGATGAATTAAAAATAAAGGACTTTTCGCAAGTCCTTTAAAGTATTAGTTAAGTTCCAATTGTTTATTAAACACTTTAAAAATTCCGTGCGTTATAAACGGACCTTCAACAGTGTAAATACATAACATTTCAACACTGCCTTTGCCTTCAGGGAAGTTTCGAACAATATGCTCATGGTCAATAACGACATTCCCATATGTTTCACGGCTTAGCACCGTTGCTTTTAAATCTGGTTCGAGAAAACGTGCGGCTATGTTTGCTTGGATTGCTTCTCGCCCCGTTGCAAGCACCACACCTTCAGTGGACAGTTGCACCGCGTCTTCTGCATAGGTTGCCGCCCATGCCTGTGCGTCTTTTTCGTTATACGCACGTAACTGACGCTCAACAACCTCTATGATTGAATCACTCATGTTGCCCTTCGAGTTGAACAAGAAAATAAAGGGCGAGCGGCACACTCGAGCCACTCCCCCACATACTGACTATCGGACGACAACAAACGTGCCCTCAAATTTAGCAACAAGCACATCACCATCGTAAACGTTTACCGGAACAAGGTATTTTGCTTTTCCTTCGCTTTCAAGTTCCATAAGCTCTCCACGACAATCTGCAATTACTACGGTTGCCGAAGGCGCTGTTGTCAGCGGTTTAAGGTATTTCATATTGGCATCAGCTAGCACAATACTCCCTTCCAGATTTTGCTCACGAAGTGCTAAATAGGTCGCACCCCATCCGGTCAGCGTAGCCATCGAATAAATCGAGCCTGCAAACATCGAATTGTGAAGATTTAGGTTTGCTTTGAGGTCGGCGCGCGTTGAAAACTGCCAATCGGTGTAGCTCTCGACCTTAATCCCCATTGCATCACTGATCGGGATAGATTCGCGCCACGTGTCTTGCAACACTTGAGTCCAGTCAGGGCGACGGAACCAACCTGGTTCACTTGGTTTACGCTTGACCATCTTCCAATGTTGAATTTCATCATAAGCAAGGTGTGCTTTTTCGACGACTTCATAGCCATGACGCTCGTAAAAGTTGAGCGCGCGCTCACGCGCATACAACACTAATTCTTCCGCATTTTGTGACCAGGCGATTTTTTCCATTTCATGTAATAAGCGACTGCCTAAATGTTTGCCTCGATTGCCCTCGGCAACAGCCATATATCGCACTTGCGCCTGTTGCTGGTTATTGAAATGCAAACGCGCAACGCCGAGCACTTCACCTTGGTTATTTTTGATAAAACGATGTTCTGCTTCTTGTTCTAAATCGTCTTGCTCTGAACCACGAGGCTGCGACCATGGCGCTCTAAGTACTTGCCAACGAAGATGATAATAGGCTTGCCAATCCTCACTACTTTGAGGGGTTGTGACTTGAAACATGTCGACTCCTGTTGAATGCCGCAAATTGGATTTCTTTTCAGCCACTCTACAAGAAATTTCGATGTTAAGAAATAAGACCAAAGCGCAATTCGAGCAAACCGCATAAATATCGGTTGAATTTGGCTAAAATCAATTTGTTAGCTATTCTGATGACACTATGCAAGAGTTTTTAACCCCAGATGGGATGATTGCCAATGATTTTGTACGCCAAAGCCATCAGCTTGGGCACCTCCTCTATTGGCATAAACAAGGTAAGATTAGCGTGCAGGTCAGGCAAGACAAAATGCTGCGCTGGCTACTAATTAATGATACGTTACAATCCGTTATTGAAATAAATCATCCAGAACATCTGTTGTTCCCTCACCTGAACATTCTCGCTAACTTATTTGAAAACAGTCCATCCCCTTCGTCCGTGTTGGAGCTGGGCCTTGGCGCCGGAGCCATCCGAGATTATCTAAAATCGCGATACCCCGATGCCTACGTCACCTCTGTTGATAACAATCCAGATATTATCCATTGCTATAAACGTTATTTTGGCGGCGACCCTATGTGTGCACTGAAGTGTGATGATGTAATGCACATTCTTGAACAGCCCAAGAAATACGATTGGATAATTTTGGACTTGTTTAGCGATTTAGATGCACCGCTGTTTTTATTCCAACACAAGTTTTATCACTTACTTCGCGCAGCACTTAACGATGGCGGCACGCTGTACATTAATTTTCTCGCCGAGCATGATTCTCAACTCAAGCAGCTGACACATTTGCTTATCGCGAACTTTGGCAAAAAACCCATCATGCACGCAGTTCCGGACTATGCAAACCACATTATTGCCGTCAGCAAATAGCAGCCAAACGATAAATTAAATCAGTTCAGCCTTTATCCTTTCTAAACCTGGAAATGGAACGTCACCGGTCCATCATTACACAATGAAACTTGCATATCCGCTGCAAACTGCCCGGTTTGAGTGACGAGGCCACTGCTTCGAGCTTTATCAATAAACTCAAGATACAAATCATTCGCTTGTTGAGGTGTACCCGCGCTGGAGAAACTTGGTCTCATACCTTTTTTAGTGTCTGCTGCTAAGGTAAATTGTGACACCACCAGCAACTCACCACCGATATCTTTGAGACTTAAGTTCATTTTTCCTTGTTCGTCTGTAAAAATACGGTAATTGCTTATTTTATGGAGCATTTTATCGACATGTTCACTCATGTCGCTTTTTTCCACACCGAGGAGCAACAAAATTCCTTGGTTTATTTCACCAACAACCTGACCTTCTACTTCTACTTTTGCATGTTTTACACGTTGAATGAGTCCAATCACAGCGCTTTATTCTCTTAATGATCTAGTTTTATTTGCAGCAAATCTGCCGCCCTTAAAATGGCCTCCGAATATACGCTATTTTGAATACTATGCCCAACGCCATCGATGATAAGCATTCTCGCTTTCATACGCTCCGATAATGATAAAACGGGTGAAAACCGACATATTAGGTCATGACGCCCATGAATAAACCACGTGGGAATTGCACGTAAACTTTCCGCCCTGTCGGCAATTTCAGACTCAGCGATGAAGCACCGATGCGTAAAATAATGCAACATGATTTGGGCATAACTGAGTTCTTGGTGTCGTTCGACCAAAGACAGTGTGAATGTTGTCCCTGCATTTAATAACAAGGATTCCCAACTTAACCATTGTTTGGCGGCATGGTATGCAGCGATATCGTCTTTCCCCTGAAGCACAGTATGATACTCCGATAGAAGATGTTCCCACTTTAGTTGGTCAGGATTAAATTGGGAATATGCTTCTGGATAAAACTGCGCACCGGCACCATCTGCACCATAAAGCCATTCATAGTCCGATTCGGTTGCAAGGAAAGTTGCCCAGAGCAACAGGCCTTTGACAGCGTTAGGGTGCGTTATCGCATAAAGTAGGGCAAGCGTTGCACCCCATGAACCACCCGCTAGGAGGATCTTTTCAAGCCCGAGGTGCTGACGTAACATCTCAATATCGTGTACAAGATGTTGAGTCGTATTGTGTTCAATACTGTGAGGTGTTGAGCCTTTGCAGCCTCGTTGGCTGAAGAAAATGACGCGATAGCGGTCTGGATTAAAGAATTGCACCATTGAGGTGCAGCTTCCAAAGCCAGGACCTCCATGGCAAACAAAAACAGGCAAACCGGTTGGATTTCCCCATTCTTCTACAGACATTTGGTGACCATCTCCAACGGCTAGATGGTACTGGCGAAAAGCTTCGGTGTGCTGATAAAATCGTGACATACCTACTCCATCAAGGCATGCCACTCGACAAATTTATTGTTCGACCAATGGGGTTGGACGACGACTACCTTGAAGACATACGGTGAACTCAGCACCGAGTAATACCACAATCCAAGATACATACACCCATACAAACAAAATAGGAACCGTTGCTAAGGCGCCGTAAATCACTTCATAAGAAGGGAAATGGCTGATGTACATCGCAAATCCTTTCTTACACAGTTCGAATAAACAGGCTGCAAACAAGGCTCCCGGCAACGCTGCTTTGAGTGGCACGCGCGTGTTCGGTACTAAAGTATAGAGCATGATGAAGCCAACCATGGAAATTCCGTATGGTAATAACTTTAATAAAAAGCCGCTAAACCCCGGGATCCCCTCATCAGCGAATGACACTAACGAAACAATATACGACGTAACCCCGATACTTGCGCCGAGAAATATGGGGCCAAGCGTCAGCACCATCCAATAGATTGCGAATGAAATAGTCAGTGGCCGCTTGTTCTCTACCCGCCAAATTTTGTTAAGCGTCATGTCCACATTGCGGATCAACAACAGCGCAACACCCGCTAAAAAACTGATCCCAAGTGCAGTCATACGATTGGCATTACCCGTAAAGGCGCTGATGTGTTCTTTGATCACGTCCGTTGACGTTGGGACAAAATTGGTAAAAATAAAATTTTCTATTGCTATTCGAATCGATTCAAATCCCGGAAACGCAGAAAAAATCGCAACACCCACCGCAATGAGAGGTACGAGCGACAACAACGTGACGTACGCCAAATAGCCTGCGTTAACTGTGATTTGATCTTCCATACAACGTTTAAAATAACGTCGCCACCAAGCTGGTTGATGACTCAGAAATACTTTGGCATTAGAAATAAAATCAGCTTGCTCAGAGTGCATAGGCATCATAAATTGAAATTGCTTTTGCACATCATAACAATCAATTACATAATTAACAGCAATTGCGAATTTAAAGGACGCCTGATGAAACGTATATTTATCCCCTTGGCACTCGCTTTCTCTCTGTCGGCTTGCCAAACCGCCTATTACTCCGCCATGGAAAAGGTAGGCGTGCACAAACGCGACATTCTCATAGACCGAGTTGAAAACACCAAAGAATCTCAAGAGGCTTCACAGGAGCAATTTCAATCTGCATTGGAACGGTTAACGCAACTAATCCAATTTGATGGTAAAGAGTTGCAAGCAGTCTATGAACAACTCAACGATGACTATGAGTCCAGTCTAAAGGCCGCTGAAGCCGTCAGCAGTAACATCAATAAGGTGGAAGATGTGGCAACGGCTTTGTTTGAAGAGTGGGAAGACGAGCTACAGCAATACAGTAACCCAAGTTTGAAACGAGAAAGTGAGAAAAAACTCAGCCAAACAAAACGTCAGTTTGAAAAGCTGCTGCGTTCCATGCGCACGAGCGAAAGTAAAATGGATCCCGTTTTGGCCTCTTTAAAAGACAATGTGCTTTATTTAAAACACAATCTGAATGCGCAAGCGGTAGCCGCGATCCGCGGGGAATTTACAAATTTAAAACGCGATATTCAGACCTTGATCACCGACATGAATCGCTCTATTGCTGACTCAAATCGCTTTATCGAACAAATGAATAAAGGATAATGTCAGTATATTAAAGGCACTGATGTAAGCATGCCCTTATAAATGCCGACGAACAGACGTAAAAAAACCCGCCAAAAGCGGGTTTTTTTATTCAGCAATCGATTAGTCTTTCGATTGACGTGAAGCGCGCTTACGCTCGTTTTCTGTCAGTAACTTCTTACGAATACGGATATTCAAAGGTGTTACTTCAACTAGTTCGTCGTCGTCGATGAACTCAAGTGCTTGCTCAAGAGACATGATGATTGGTGGCACAAGGTTTTGTGCTTCATCAGTACCCGCAGCACGAACGTTCGTTAACTGCTTCGCTTTCAACGCGTTAACTGTAAGGTCGTTGTCACGGCTGTGAATACCAATCACCATACCTTCGTATACTTCAACACCGTGACCGATAAATAGACGACCACGCTCTTGAAGGTTGAATAGTGCGTTAGTTAGCGCTTTACCTGCAGCGTTCGCAATTAGAACACCGTTCTTACGTTGACCGATGTTACCGCCTTTGTGCGGGCCGTAATGCGAGAACGTGTGGTAAAGAAGACCAGAACCAGATGTCAACGTCATGAATTCAGTTTGGAAACCGATAAGACCACGGCTAGGCATCATAAAGTCTAAACGTACACGACCTTTACCATCTGGACACATGTCCGTCATTTCAGCTTTACGCAGACCAAGCTGCTCCATTACTGAACCTTGGTGCTCTTCTTCAAGGTCAACCGTTACTGTTTCATATGGCTCTTCAAGCACGCCATCAACAGTGCGTAGAATTACTTCTGGGCGAGAAACGGCAATCTCATAACCTTCACGACGCATGTTTTCAATTAGGATACCTAAGTGAAGTTCACCACGGCCTGAAACACGGAAGCTATCTGGGTTTTCTGTGTCTTCAACGCGAAGTGCAACGTTGTGTACCAGTTCTGCTGTTAAACGCTCACGGATGTTACGTGACGTTACGAACTTACCATCACGGCCAGAGAACGGAGACGTGTTTACTGAGAACGTCATTGTTACTGTTGGCTCGTCAACTGACAGTGGAGGAAGCGCTTCAACGTTGTTTGGACAACAAATCGTATCAGAGATCTTTAATTCACCAAGACCTGTGATTGCAACGATGTCACCCGCTGTTGCAACTTCAACTTCGTGACGGTCAAGACCCATGTAACCTAATACTTGGCCTACTTTACCGTTACGTTTCGTGCCATCAGCACCAATCACAGTCACTTGTTGGTTCACTTTTACAGAACCACGTTTGATACGACCAACACCGATTACACCAACATAAGAGTTGTAATCTAGTTGTGAGATCTGCATTTGGAATGCACCCTCTGGATCTGCATCTGGTGGAGACACACAGTCAACGATTGTTTGGAACATTGGTTCCATGTTGTCTGACGGCTCATCTAGATCAAGCGTAGCCCAACCGTTGATTGCTGATGCGTAGATTACTTTGAAATCTAACTGTTCATCAGTTGCACCTAAGTTATCGAATAGATCGAATACTTGATCCATAACCCAATCAGGGCGAGCACCAGGCTTGTCAACTTTGTTGATAACAACGATTGGTTTCAAACCTTGAGCAAACGCTTTTTGCGTAACGAAACGCGTTTGCGGCATTGGACCTTCCTGAGCATCAACAAGAAGTAGCACAGAGTCAGCCATCGACAGTACGCGCTCTACTTCACCACCGAAGTCGGCGTGTCCCGGTGTGTCTACGATGTTGATACGGTAGTCATTCCACTTGATAGCAGTGTTTTTTGCCAGGATTGTGATCCCACGCTCTTTTTCAAGATCGTTAGAGTCCATGACACGTTCTTCATTGCCGCCACGTTTTTGTAGCGTGCCTGATTGCTCAAGTAGCTTGTCAACCAATGTTGTTTTACCGTGGTCAACGTGCGCGATAATCGCGATATTTCTTAACTTTTCGATGCTCATATTCTTACTCAGAGAAGTTTTAATCTCAGTGATCCTAGTCGATCCGCGCAAAATTGCGCGCCTGAGATGCCCAATATGGTTATAAAAGGTCGCGTATTATCCCCTATAACGCGAATGGATGAAAGTTTATGCAAGATTATTTTTATATGACACGCCAATTCCTTCGGAAATAGTGTGCCAAAAATGCGCTTTTTCATTGCTGAATTTGAAAAGTTAACTACGCTTGTGAAGCACCTTTTATAGGTCAGAAAACGCATCCATTGTTGCACCAAAAAATCGCACAATCGCACCATATTGGTGCGTTTTGTCTTTATTGTATTCTTAAATTTAAAATAAATACTTATTAATCATAGCATTACAACCTTGGCATAAAAAAAGCTTACTAGTTGGCAAATGCAGTACAAAATGCAGCAAAAATTAACCCCATTCCAATCGGAGGACACATGTCACAATCGGTTTTAGATTTTATGAAAGAGCATGACGTTAAGTTTGTTGACTTACGTTTCACTGATACAAAAGGTAAAGAACAACACGTATCTATCCCACATCATCAAGCCGACGAAGCATTTTTCGAAGATGGCAAGATGTTTGATGGCTCTTCAATCGCTGGTTGGAAACACATTAACGAATCAGACATGGTTCTTATGCCTGATCAAGCTTCAGTAAAACTAGACCCGTTCTCTGAAGAAACAACAATGATCGTACGTTGTGACGTTTTAGAGCCTGCAACAATGCAAGGTTATGAGCGTGACCCACGTTCAGTTGCTAAACGCGCAGAAGAATTTATGCGTTCGACAGGCATTGCTGACACGGTTCTTTTTGGTCCAGAGCCAGAGTTCTTCCTGTTTGACGACGTAAAATACAAAACTGACATGTCTGGTTCAATGTACAAAATTGATGCAAAAGAAGCAGCGTGGAACTCTGACCGTGATTACGAAGAAGGCAACACAGGTCACCGTCCAGGTGTTAAAGGTGGTTACTTCCCAGTTTCACCTGTTGACTCATCACAAGATTGGCGTTCAGCAACGTGTCTTGTTCTTGAAGAAATGGGTCACGTAGTTGAAGCGCACCACCACGAAGTAGCAACAGCGGGTCAAAACGAAATCGCTTGTCGTTTCAATACTATGGTATTGAAAGCGGACGAAATTCAAGAAATGAAATACGTTATTCACAACATGGCTCACTTATATGGCAAAACAGCGACGTTCATGCCTAAACCAATCGTTGGTGATAACGGTTCAGGTATGCACTGTCACCAATCACTAGCAAAAGATGGCAAAAACCTATTTGCTGGCGACAAGTACGGTGGTCTTTCTGAAACTGCACTTTACTACATCGGCGGTATCATCAAGCATGCTAAAGCAATCAACGCATTCACAAACCCTGCGACTAACTCATACAAGCGTTTAGTACCTGGTTTCGAAGCGCCTGTAATGCTTGCTTACTCTGCACGTAACCGCTCCGCATCTATCCGTATTCCAGTTGTTCCATCTGAGAAAGGTCGTCGTATCGAAGTACGTTTCCCAGATCCAGCGGCTAACCCATACCTAGCATTCGCAGCTCAGCTAATGGCTGGTCTTGACGGTATCCGCAACAAGATTCACCCTGGCGATGCAATGGACAAAGATTTGTATGATCTACCTGCAGAAGAAGCAGCTGAGATCCCAACTGTTGCAGCATCACTACAAGAAGCACTTTCTTGCCTAGACGCAGACCGTGAATTCTTAACTCAAGGTGGTGTATTCACTGACGACCTAATCGACGCGTACATC
Source organism: Pseudoalteromonas xiamenensis (assembly GCF_017638925.1). NCBI lineage: Bacteria > Pseudomonadati > Pseudomonadota > Gammaproteobacteria > Alteromonadales > Pseudoalteromonadaceae > Pseudoalteromonas > Pseudoalteromonas xiamenensis. The sequence goes on along the minus strand of NZ_CP072133.1, from coordinate 2,537,717 downwards.
GGTCTTAAGTCGAAAGAAGTGGAAAAACTGAACATGACGACTCACCCTGTTGAGTTCGAAATGTACTACAGCGTATAACCTCCATCATACGTTGTAGTGTTGTGCCGCTCATTATTTGAGTGCACTCACTCTTAAATCATATGTGTTCTCAAGCCCGCTTTTTGCGGGCTTTTTTATGGTAATTTGAGTCGTTCTAGACTACAGTTAACGATGCAATGTTAATCTAGGGATATTATGGACTTACGATGGTTTTTAGTGCTGTTATTGTGTGCTTCAAGCGCAGCACTGGCAGCAACTTCGAAAAAAATTTATCGCTGGAAAGATGAGAATGGGAATTGGGTGTTTTCTGATGTGCCACGAAAAGGCGCTGAAGAAATTCGCCTTCAGCATAATTCGCTGAACATGCCGCAAGAAGACATCAGTGTTCTTGACGTTGTCGAACCTCCAAAAGCGATAAATTACAGTGTTGCTATTACCTCACCCACGAACGAACAGACGATCCGTGAAAACACCGGTTCGTTGTACGTCACAGGAAGGATTGAACCTCGTTTTATGCCAAACATGCAGGTACAACTGTTTCTAAATGGGCAAGCCGCATCCGAAAAACAAAACAGCGCCGCGTTTGCCTTGCGTGACATTCCTCGTGGTGAGCATTCTTTGCAAATCAAACTTTACGACGAAACAGGCAAGATGATAGCAGTCAGCAAGCCATCAGTGTTCTTTTTACATCGTGCAACCAGCATTAAAAAATCCTAAAATAATACTGCACCACATTGGTGCATGGATGACCCATGATTGATCACACCTCTCCTTCTAAGCTCCAATCGATATGGCAAAATCTCTCTACCGCGGTGTTATTACTTGATAAAGAGATGCAAATCGTCGAAGCAAATAACAGTGCGAGCGAGCTATTTGGCCTAGGCCTAAAACGCCTTATCAACCAGCCCATCCCTTCGCTTTTTCATCACCACAATTTAGATTTGGAACGTATAGCTCATTATGCCCTTGATGATGGGGTAGATTGTCAGCAGCATAGAGTTGACGTGGTGTTCGTCGATTCTCGACACGCAACTTTGGCGGTTTACGCAAGCCGAGTTGCGCTCGACTCACAACGGTATATTTTATTGGAATGCCGCCGAACTGATGATGAAATTCGCTACGATCAGGCCTCCCAACAACATCATCAATATCAAGCTGCTCGTAATCTGATCAGAGGTCTCGCGCATGAAATTAAAAATCCTTTAGGTGGGATCCGCGGAGCGGCGCAATTATTGCAGTACGAGGTTGATCAGCAAGAACGAGAAGAATGCGCTGCACTTATCATTGAACAAGCCGACCGTTTAAGTGAATTGGTAGATAGATTACTTGGGCCAAATCAACGCCCAAAAACTGCACCGTGCAACATTCACCAAACTTTGGAGTCGGTTATTAAATTAAGTGCTTTTGATAATGCGACCCCTATCAAAGTGGTAAAAGATTATGATCCGAGCATTCCTGATATCGTGATTGATGCAGCTAAGATTCAGCAAGTGTTACTCAACATCATGAGAAACGCGCAACAGGCACTCCACGACACAGAAGACGCGACGATTACAATCAAAACGCGTATCAAACATCGCTTGAGACGAGGCGATCGGATGATGAAAAAAGCGCTTCTGATCCGAATTACTGATAATGGTCCAGGGATAGCGCAAGAATTAAAAGAAACGCTATTTTATCCCATGATCACCAACAAAGATGGGGGATCCGGACTTGGCTTATCGATTGCTCAAACACTCATTGAACAACACAATGGCATGATTGATTGCGATAGTTGGCCTGGATACACCGAATTTAATATTTATTTGCCATTTGACAACCAGTAAGGCAGGAGCAAACGATGAAATCAGTGTGGCTTGTAGACGATGATGCCTCCATTCGCTTTGTCCTTGATAAGGCGCTAACGCGCGCAGGATTTGAAACCGAAACCTTTGCCAACGCGCAGGACGTCTTAACGGCGCTAACCTATGGTCAGCCAGCCGTTCTCGTTTCTGATGTACGTATGCCTGGTATCGATGGGATGGCGCTCCTTGAAAGCATTCACTCTGATTATCCTCAACTACCCGTGATCATTATTACGGCTCACTCGGACCTTGATTCCGCCGTCAATGCCTTTCAAAAAGGGGCCTTTGAATACTTAGCAAAACCCTTTGATCTAGAGGAGGCAGTAAGCCTTGTCGAGCGAGCCTATCGTGCGTCAAATGAAAGTAAAAAAACGAAACGCAAAGTAGAACCGCAGTCACGCTCAGAAATCATTGGCGAAGCACCTGCGATGCAAGAGGTTTTCCGTGCAATAGGTAAACTGTCGGCTTCGAGCATGAGCGTACTTATAAATGGCGAATCAGGTACTGGTAAAGAGTTAGTGGCCAGTGCCCTTCATAACCACAGTCCGCGAAAAGAAAATCCATTTATCGCGCTCAATATGGCTGCTATTCCAAAGGATCTTGTGGAGTCTGAGCTTTTCGGTCATGAAAAAGGCGCCTTTACTGGTGCGGATACGATGCGTCGAGGCCGTTTTGAGCAAGCCGATGGTGGCACGCTGTTCCTCGACGAAATCGGCGATATGCCACTTGATGTTCAAACTCGTTTACTTCGCGTACTCGCTGATGGTGAATTTTATCGTGTAGGTGGTCACAACAGTGTTCGCGTCAACGTTCGAATTATCGCGGCGACGCACCAAAATCTTGAAGACCGCGTTAAAAAAGGTCAGTTTCGTGAAGATTTATTTCACCGTCTCAATGTCGTGCGTTTGCGTTTACCACCATTACGTGAACGCACCGAGGATATTCCAAAATTAGCGGCGCACTTTCTAGCCACCAGTGCCAAAGAGCTGCAAGTTGAAACGAAAGTACTGAACAAAGAGGCGCTTAAAGTACTGCAAGCGTATCATTGGCCTGGTAACGTCAGACAGCTCGAAAATACCTGCCGTTGGCTTACTGTGATGGCGCCTGGCGAATTAGTGAAGCCCACCAGACTTACCAGAAGAATTACTGTCGAGTGAAATTGAAGAAAGCGAAATTCAAGGAGATTGGCTCGATGGATTCCAACATTGGTTAACCGCTGAATTAAAGCAAGGCAAAGATCATATTTGGCCAGCCATTCAAGATGAACTTGAAACTCGCCTTATCAAAACGGCACTTCAAGCCTGCGGGGGGCATAAGCAAGAAGCCGCCTTAAAAATCGGCTGGGGTCGCAATACGTTGACCCGAAAGCTGAAAGAGCGCAATATTCACGATTAATTGCAGTTTAGCTTTTTGGTGATATGCGCTTACTTGAACACATTCCACTCATTAAACAGCTCGAGATTGTAAATCGGCTCGAGTTTTTTAAAGAGTTTACGGTGGCCGAACGACAGGTTTTACTAGAATCGTTTGGCTGCCTGTACCTCATCAATGCTCACCGTCACGCTTTTAAGCGTTTTGAACGAGACGACAAACTTTACATCGTATTGAGTGGTGAGCTGAGTATTTACAGCAAATCTGAACATGATGAATTAGGTCGCATAAAACCGGGTGAATTTGTTGGCGAAGGTGCGTTTATTAGTCATAGAGAGCGTTCAACCAATGCTATTGCCCTCGTCGATACTATCGTCCTTGCGATTACAGCAGAAGCATTAACTCGCCTACCCAACGTCGTACGTGAAAAAATCAAAGACCAATTAATTATTGGTATGAGTTTGCGAATAGCCAAACTCAATGCTCATATAGAACAAGAAGATAAATCGCATTGAATTGAGGAAGGTGATTAAATAACGTAATAGAGACTATGTTACATTCACCATCATTGAAAAAAGCGACTAACAGAGAGTTAGTCGCCTAGCAAATTATTTGAGGAGCCATGCTTCTAGCTTAGCGAAGAGTAACTCTAACTCTTCAATCGTGTTGTAGTGCATACAACCAATACGCACCACACCACCTTTGTCCATCACGCCAAGTTGTTCACATAAACCTTGCGCATAGAAGTTACCATCCCAAACGCAGATGTGGTGTTCACCCAAAAACTCCGAGACTTTTCGCGGTTCAATTCCATCGAACGTTAACGCAAATGTTGGTGTACGCTCTGCGAGTCGAGTTAGGTCATTAATACCGTACAACGTGATCATCGGAAAATCAGCAAGACGCCTAATGACATAATCACTCAATGCCATTTCATGCGCTTTGGTTTTAGCAAATGCATTCGCCAAGCGCTCACGGCGAGTCGCAGTCTTAGGCAGTTCACTTAGGCTTGCAATATAGTCAATCGCGGCAATCACACCAGCTAGGCCTTCAAAGCTCTGCGTACCGGTTTCCCAACGGCCAGGAATAACGTCTTTCGCTGGTTCCACTTTATATGGTGTGAACCCTTCTAAATGTTCACGCTTACCGTACACAATACCAACATGCGGGCCAAAGAACTTATACGCTGAGCACGCTAAGAAATCGCAGTTGAGCGCCTGCACGTCAATCAGCTCATGCGGCGCGTAGTGAACGGCATCCACGTATACCAACGCACCAACTTGGTGCGCCATCTCTACGATGCGTTTAATGTCGTTGATTGAGTCCGTCGTGTTTGACGCATATGTCACCGCAACCAGCTTGGTATTCGTGCTTAGCAGGCTCGCGTAATGCTCTAGATCTAAGGTGCAATCAGCTTCGTTAATACGCACAGCGTGTACTTTTGCACCTTTGTCTTCAGCGGCTTGACGCCAAGAAGACACGTTCGAATAGTGATCTGCATTGGTGACAATCACTTCGTCACCTGCTTGCCACTCACGCGAAATCGCACGGCTAAAGCTAAACGTGAGGCTCGTCATGTTCGCCCCAAACACGATTTGCGATTTGCTCGGTGCATTGAGTAAATCTGCAACCGCTTGACGCGCGTCATCCATCAACGACACGGTTTTGTGACTTGAGAAAAACGCCCCTCCGAGGTTTGAATTAAAGTAACCAAGGTAAGCGGACATAGCGCTTAATACCGACTGAGGGACTTGCGAGCCGCCTGGGCCATCCAAGAAAATCGGTGCAGTGCCATTAATTGATTGCATTAACGCAGGAAATTGACGACGAATTGATTGTAGTTCCATGATGCTCACTTATGCCGTAAACACAAAACAGTCTAGGTATCCGATTTCATCGGCCTTGATTTTATTCATTGGTGTTGCGTTGTGCCAAACTTGGCGGTCGTTGACGAGTGCAAACAAACCATCTTTGATCTCCATCTTGAAACATGGATCTGCATCTTTCGTTTCATAGACAAGTAATTCGCCGCCTTGAATATTTTCATGAGACACGCCACACACACAAACATGGTCAAATCCATCTTGGTGGATCCCTTCAGGCGCGGGAGGCGTATCACTTTCGATCGCTAGCATTCTAAATTGGTGTACTTCAATGTCCGACTCTTTATCTATGCCGGTCATTTCTTGGAACTGAGAAATGAGGTGTTTAAAGCCTTCTGTTTCAAGCAAACTTTGTTCTAAGTTCTCATACACTCGTTCAACATTACCTTGGAAGGTATTAATTGAATCATCTTGAACAAACGCTTTAGTAGGTTGAAGTTTAATCGCCCCATCAATCAATTTGATAACGGAATAACGGCGTTTACGAAACGCGCCATCGGCATAAGGATTATCAGGCAAGGCATTGAATGAAGGTTTCACTTCATCAACGTGTGATTGTCCGATAAAACGCAATTGCAATAAATTCTGGTTGTTGTTGGTAGTCATCAGCTACTTCGCCTATTGATGATAAACTGATGCGGATCATATGCTATTAAGATGGAAATTTTTGGTTTGTTTTAACTTTAAAATAGGAAAGTTAGGAATGAATAAATCAATAAATAAAAATAAAATGCATTTTCTATTTGATTTTTTAGAATAAAAAAAGGCCAGCTTAAGACTGGCCTTTTTCAACTATTGGTACATTTAAACCGCTTGTTGGATGATCACAGTATCCGCTTTTTTCGTGTACTGTGGCATCTTATGGAAGTTCAAGTAACGGTATGTATCAGATGCCGTTGCATTGATCTTCTCTGCGTACTCTTGGTACTCAGCAGGTGTAGGTAGTTTACCAATGATAGCTGCTACCGCTGCAAGTTCAGCAGACGCTAGGAACACGTTCGCACCTGTACCTAAACGGTTCGGGAAGTTACGTGTTGATGTAGAAACCACTGTCGCTTTGTCTGCTACGCGTGCTTGGTTACCCATACACAGTGAACATCCTGGTGTTTCGATACGTGCACCAACGCGGCCGTAAATACCGTAGTAACCTTCGTCCGTTAACTGGTCGCGGTCCATCTTCGTTGGAGGTGCAATCCACATACGCGTAGGAAGCTGACCTTTGAAGTTGTTTAACAACTTACCAGCTGCACGGAAGTGACCGATGTTCGTCATACAAGAACCGATAAATACTTCATCGATTTTCTCGCCTTGAACGTCAGAAAGAAGACGTGCGTCGTCTGGATCGTTTGGTGCACAAAGTACTGGCTCTGTGATTTCTGCAAGATCGATGTCGATGATGTGCGCGTATTCTGCATCCGCATCCGCTTCCATCAACTCAGGATTTGCTAACCACTCTTGCATCTTACCGATACGACGCTCGATAGTACGTACATCACCGTAACCTTCAGAGATCATCCACTTAAGCATAACGATGTTAGAGTTTAAGTATTCTGCGATTGACTCACGAGAAAGCTTAACTGTACAGCCTGCTGCTGAACGCTCTGCTGAAGCGTCAGATAGTTCGAACGCTTGCTCAACCGTTAGGTGCTCAACACCTTCGATTTCAAGGATACGACCAGAGAATTCGTTTACTTTACCTTTCTTCTCAACCGTCAATAGACCTTGTTTGATTGCGTAGTAAGGGATAGCGTGTACTAGGTCACGTAGTGTGATACCTGGTTGCATTTCACCTTTGAAGCGAACAAGAATTGACTCAGGCATATCTAGTGGCATAACACCCGTTGCTGCTGCGAATGCTACTGCACCAGAACCCGCTGGGAATGAAATACCAAGTGGGAAACGGGTATGCGAGTCACCACCAGTACCTACTGTATCTGGAAGCAACATACGGTTTAGCCATGAGTGGATAACACCGTCACCTGGACGAAGTGATACACCGCCACGGTTCATGATGAAATCAGGCAGAGTGTGGTGCGTTTCAACGTCGATTGGTTTTGGATACGCTGACGTGTGGCAGAAAGACTGCATTGTTAGGTCTGCGGAGAAACCTAAACACGCTAGATCTTTAAGCTCGTCACGCGTCATAGGACCCGTCGTATCTTGTGAACCTACCGTCGTCATTTTTGGTTCGCAGTATTGGCCTGGGCGAACACCCGCTACGTTACATGCACGGCCAACCATCTTCTGTGCAAGCGTAAAGCCTTTGCCAGAATCAACCGGAGCTGATGGCTTACGGAAAATCGTTTCAGCAGGTAGACCTAGTGATGCACGCGCTTTGTCAGTTAAACCACGACCGATGATCAGTGGAATACGACCACCAGCACGTACTTCATCAAGAATTACGTCTGATTTTAATGAGAACGTCGTAATAACTTCGTCAGTACCGTGACGCTTAACCACACCTTCAAATGGGTAGATGTCGATTTGGTCGCCCATGTTTAGGTCGTCAACTGGTAACTCGATTGGTAGTGCGCCTGAGTCTTCCATTGTGTTGAAGAAAATCGGAGCAATTTTGCCACCAAGACACACACCACCAACGCGCTTGTTTGGTACGAATGGGATGTCATCACCCATGAACCAAAGTACCGAGTTAGTTGCTGATTTACGAGAAGAACCCGTACCAACAACGTCACCTACGTACGCAAGTGGTAAACCTTTCGCTTTTAATTCTTCTAGTTGAGAAATAGGACCGATTTCGCCTGCTTTCTCTGGCACGATACCATCACGCTCGTTTTTAAGCATAGCAAGTGCGTGTAGTGGAATATCAGGACGTGACCATGCATCTGGTGCTGGTGAAAGGTCGTCTGTGTTTGTCTCGCCAGTTACTTTGAATACAGTAACCGAGATTTTTTCAGCAACGTTTGGTCTTTCTAAGAACCAATCTGCGTTTGCCCACGATTCAACCACTTTTTGCGCATTTGCATTACCCGCTTTTGCTTTTTCTTCTACGTCGTAGAACGCATCAAACATAAGTAATGTATGTGACAGACCTTTTGCAACAACAGGCGCAAGCGCTTCGTCGTCAAGTAAGTCGATCATAGGCGCAATGTTGTAACCGCCAAGCATAGTGCCTAGCAATTCTGCTGCGTACTCTTTAGAGATAAGTGGAGAGACTCGCTTCGCCTTTTGCCACTGCAGCTAAGAAACCTGCTTTGATGTAAGCAGCGTCATCTACACCTGGTGGTACGCGATTTACAAGAAGATCAAGGATGAACTCTTCTTCACCTGTTGGTGGATTTTTTAATAATTCAACTAAATCTGCTGTTTGTTGAGCGTCTAGAGGCTTAGGCACGATGCCTTGAGCTGCACGCTCTTCAACGTGTTTACGGTATTCTTGAAGCACAATATTGCCCTCTTGGTGACGTGAAGTGCAGGAAAGCGCGATGTGTAACTCGGTATCCCTACACCTAGAATATATCGCTATAGATTATAAGGCCTTTAAGTATAGATGAAAATGACACAACGGCGAGTAAACCTTATAGTGACTATAAATTTGATGAATAGTTAAATAATTTTCCACCGTTAATGTGAATAATACCTATTTCCTTTATGTTTAGCGTGCGTTGAGTGCTGCTGTCGATGGCATTTTGTAATTCCATGGGACGTCTGGACAAAGATAGACACGCTACAAATACCCTTCTTAAATTCCTTTATTTCGTGACAGCCCCCGACTGAGTGTAAGGACAATTTAAAGCCAGCGAAGTAGCTTGCTCTCTCAGCACGGTATCGTTTAACAGCGTTATGGTAGCGAGCGTCTTTTCAATTTGTGTTTTCAAGGTGTACTTGAATAGCAAACTGTCTTTGTTTGCACTTAAATAGCAATAGTCAGCAACAAGTCCTGTATATAAAGCTATTAGTATTCCTGGATGCCTTACTTCTGCAGAGTCTAACATTTTGACAAACCCAACGCGCTGCTCAGCAAAACCCAACTGCGCACGCTCCACTAAATTGATGAGTATCGCGAATAAAGCACCCAATAAAATGACCAGAAATGTTGAAACTAACAGCCCTTTTTTCATTCGTAAAACTCGTGGTACAGGTTGGATACGATTCACTCTTATGCTCCTTGCGCGGCGATGAAACGGGTTTTTATTTAAGAACTACAAGTCAACATCAGCAGTGCAAAAATTTAACTGATTTGTGCTTTAAAAACCACCATCTCCAAATTATAGGGTCTGGGGTAGAACAAAACTTCATGACAAGAATTAGCTAAAAACGTGTGTAACTGAGAAGGAAAAATTTGAGGGGTCGTAAGCACAATCAATTTGCGGAACATAAACATCAGCAGAGTTAAAGTGTATATCTGCGGATAATGTGAAAAAGCTTCCTATCAAGACCTCCGCCCACAGAAATAGAAAAGGCTTCCAAAACCGCGACTAATGGCATTTCTGGAAACCTTTTTTGTACACTAAACGTTAATTGATACTAACGCTTATTTACGTTGTACTTTCACTTTTTCTGTTGATGTAACTTGCGCTTCTACACGGCGGTTTTCAGCATGCGCTGCACGCGTATTCGCTGTGTTTTTCAAACGCTCTTCACCGTAACCTACTGTACTGATACGAGACTCAGCAACACCTAGTTTAACAAGTTGTTTTGCTACGGCATCTGCACGCTTTTTAGACAACCACTGGTTGTACTGAGCAGCACCGACCGCTGAAGCGTGACCTTCAAGCACAACAGTCGCATCGCTGTGTTCTGCCATAAATTCTGCTACAGCTTTAATGTCAGAAAAATACTGTTCCGTTACTTTTGACGCATCGTGAGGGAAACGTACCAATAAATTCACAGAAACTTGCTCGTCACGGTATAACGTACAGCCCTTGCTATCAACCGCGTCCGTCATCGGAGTATTTGCGCATTGGTCGTCGGCATCCATTACACCGTCTTGATCCGCATCTGCTGGCGCTGCAACTGGTGCTGCAGGCGCTGGCGCTGCTTCAACTTTCTCTGCGCTTGACGATGAACCAAATAGGTAGCTCACACCAAGTTTTGCATTGTAATCTGAATAACCACGGTCGATACCTTGGTAAGCAAGCGCTTCAAGGTTTACAGACCAGTTGTCTTTATTCAGTAGCTGATAACCCGCACCTAAGTTCGCAAATGTCATGCTTTCAAATGCATCGATCGATTTAATACCGAAGATACCGTAAAGTGGGCCACCGTTGATGTGGTATAAACCGTCAATACCAAAACGGCTACCAGATAGACTGTCTGTACGCGCGCCAGATAGGTCAAAATCCATATCCGCGTATTCTAAACGTGCAGCCCAGTACTTATCGAATTTATAACCTAATTCAACACCCCAAGATGTTGATTTGTCGACATTTACACTAGCTGCATCGCGAATGTTTTGCCATTCTGATTTGTAGTAATCACCGAAAACGCCTAAAAATACGCCTTCGTCGTCCTGTGCGTGTGCCGCTCCTGCAGCAACTAGTAGCGCGATGCTCAATGCTTTTAATTTCATGTTTCTTCCCGTCTTTACGCTTGGCGAACGTATTCGCACCTATTGATGACCACAATCATAGTAGTCAATTTATTAATTAATACTTAACGTGCTCAAAAATTATTAAGTAAATTTAGATCATTATAGCTGATGTCCAAACAAAGTTTGATATAAACCCTTCTCTTCTAATAAAGAAATATGATCTCCAGCCTGACTTACCAGACCATCATCTAGTACATAAATGACATCCGCTTGACGAATCGCACTTAAACGATGCGCAATGATTAAGGTTGTACGACCTTGCAGAAAATGAGCTAAGTTGCGATGAATTTTGGCTTCCGTTTCAACATCAAGTGCGGACGTAGCCTCATCGAGTATCACCACTTTGGGATCAGCCAACACCATTCGCGCTATGGCGAGCCGCTGCCGCTGACCACCAGATAAGCGCACACCATTGCGCCCAACCAAAACGTCTAATTGGCCTTCTATCGATTCAACCGTCGTTTTTAACTCAGCAATTTCCAATGCTTGCCAAAATTGTTCTTCGGTAAACGCTTTACCCATCGACAAATTGTCACGAATAGATGCGTTGAATAAGATAGGTTGTTGCAGCACAGTAGCAACATGCTCACGGATTAAGTCATACCCGACCGATTCAACGGCCGTATCATTGATAAAAATAGCTCCAGATTGTTTCTCATAGAGACCGAGTAACAACTGCACGAGTGTCGATTTACCACCACCTGAAACAGCAACTACAGCCGCTTTTTTTCCTCGAGGAATAGTTAAAGACACATCTTGTAAAATGGGTTGCTCCGGCTTATAAGCAAAATTGACATGCTCAAATCGGATCTCAATATTTTGAGCTGATTTAAACGGATCGACGCTTGATTCGAATTGTGATTCGGTCTCATAGGCAAAAACATCGTTCAGTCTTTTAAGTGCTGCACTTGCGCTATAATAGGCGTACTGAATACCGAGTAACTCTTGGACTGGCCCCATCATAAACCACAAGTAACCAAAAACGGCAAACATCTGTCCGATTGAAAGGTCTGAAAACACCACCATTAGCATGGCAACCGCTCGAAACACTTCAAACCCAAGTAAAAACACTGTAAAACTCAATCGGTTTACAGCGTCTGTTTTCCATTGAGCGTTGACCGACTGGGTTTTCAAATGCACCGGCTGCGTCTCTGACTTGGGAGAAGTAGTTTTGTTCTCTGCGACAGGCTTTTAATTGCGTAATAGCATCCAGCGTTTCAACTAAAGCAGTCTGAAATGCTTCGAAGGCAGCATTCTCATCTCGTTTGAGAGTTTTTACGTGTTTACCAAAACGACGAGAAAAGAAAATTACCGCAGGGTTTAAAAACAGAATAATGGCACCAAGTACAGGATGTATCCAAAGCAACACCGCCGCCGTGCCAACGACCGTTAAAATACCTAACAGAAATCGCGACAGCGTTTGACTAATAAACTTATCAATTGTTTCGACATCCGTGATACAGCGAGAACTGATAGCCGCACCACCTTCGGTCTCAAACGTTTTTAGATTCACCAATGGCAAGTGCTTGAGCAATCTCACACGAATAGACAAACTAATGTCTTTACCAATGATGGTGAACTGTCTCGATTGCCAAACACCTAAACCCAAGGCACACAGCCGCATGAACATCACGGAGAATAAAATACATAGCACATATCCGATTGGTCCATGCCATTGCTCAGGAAGAAGCTTATTTAACCAATCAATTGCTGTGCCTGGCTTGTTTAACAACACCTCATCAACCAACAGCGGCATCATCATTGGAATTGGCACACTCACAAGCGTCGCGAAAATAGCAATAACGTGCGCCAAGATGAGTGTTTTTTTATGTTCTAATACTTGTTTAAACAAGGCCTTAAAAGAAAGAGAAGGCACATTAGTGGGTTTCATATCAAGCTCGCCTAAGTGCCACAGAAAGTACGATAGCCAACACCACCGTCTGGCGCTGGTTGAACATATTGCTCGGGAACATTGTCGTAATCATAAGGAGTGGAAAGCGCGACCATCCAATCCGTGACAAACGTTTTATCACCTTGTTTGGTTGTTGAAATTGCATGCTCCACCAAGTGATTGCGAGGGATCAACGCAGGATTCATTTGCAGCATCAATGGCAACGCATACGCTTTATCTACACAACGTGCCCATTTCGCCTGCCAGTCACTCAAAAGTTCGGGCAATTCATAAGGCGTAAACGTCCCCTTCGTCAAACTCATTGTTAGCGCTGCAAAGGTGTTGGTGTAATCGGCTTTCGTTTTTGTTAGTAGCGCTTTAAATTCTTCCACCAACGTTTGATGTTCAACCTTCGTGTTATTCAAACCCAGTTTGTCGAACCAAAGTTGATCGTAGCCCTCATTAAAGACAACAGCAAATGCAGAAAGCGCCTCCGATAGCTTGCTCACCGCAACTTGCTCATCCGCAAAAAGCGGTATTAACGATTCAGCGAGTCGAGCACAATTCCAATTGGCAATGTTTGCTTGCTGACCAAAGGCGTAACGCCCTTGCTTATCAATTGAGCTAAATACGGTATCTAGGCTGTAATTTTCCATCATGGCACATGGGCCATAATCGATTGTTTGACCACTCACGAGTGCATTATCCGTATTCATCACACCATGCACGAAACCGATACGCAACCATTGCAGGATTAACCGAGCTTGCTGTTGACAAACCGCAACTAAAAATTCAATCACACGGGCTTCACCGGTTGATTTGATGTCGCCATAATGCCTCGAAATTGCCAACTCCATTAAGGTGTTTAGTTTTTCAATATCGTGCTGCATTGCGACATATTGAAAACTCCCTATTCGAATGTGGCTATCCGCAATCCGCACACTAAGGCCGCCGGCTTCTCGCTGTTGGCGATACACCTCATGATGAGTGTCTAAAACGCCCAAGCAATGTGTGGTTGGCACACCTAAATGCCACATCGCATCACTCATGATAAATTCTCGAATGGCGGGACCCATCGCACTTAATCCATCACCTCCACGAGAAAATCGGCTTGGCCCACTTCCCTTGGTTTGCACATCCACTCCACCATCAACAGTCGCTAATTGAGCAACTAAATGGGCACGACCATCACCAAGTGACGGGTTAAAGTGGCCAAATTGATGCCCACAATAAGCGAGGGAGACAGAAGGCCCGCTCGATGACTGGTTTTGTCCTGAGAATAACGCCAATGAAGACGGCAAATCTAACGGCCATCGATAATGATTTGCTACGCGGTCATTCCAAAGCAACATAGTACTTTGTGTGAATGCGTAACGCGACGTTGGCACGGCGAACTCATCGCCTAAAACAGTATATCTGAAGGGTTGGAAATCCACGCTAAGCCTCATCGTTGGGCGAAATTGAGTCGACCGATTAAATTTTCACAAAAAGGGACGATATTGCACTATATTCAAAAGCATGCCTTTTAAATTGATGCGATAACATGGTCCGTTCATTTTTTGCTTTGCTGTGTTCTTTATTTAGTATCGCAAGCTTTGCCCAACATGTGAACATCGCAACGGGTCATTGGCCGCCATTTATGGATGAAAACGACCCAGATAAAGGCTGTGTCGCCAAACTACTACGTGATGCGTTGAAATTGGAAAACATTGATGTACGTTTTGAATTCATGCCATGGCAACGCGCTTATATCGAAGGTCAAAAGCCACGTTATGCGGGAACTGCCTACTGGTATTTCAGCGAAGAGCGAGCGAACACGTACCTCTATTCAAAGTACCCCATTACGTATGAAGTCAATTTGTTTTACCACCTTAAAGACAACCCGATGACGGCAAAAAACTTCAGTGATTTGGAAGGGAAAATCTTGGTGTTAACGAAGGGGTTAACGTATCCAAAAAATCTTCTAGAAATCATAGCTCAAAAGAAAATTAGCGTGATTGAAACAACCTATACAACACAAAACTTACCTCTCGTGCTTGCCAAACGCGGCGACGTGGCTATTTTGAATACCCACACAGCGGACGCCTACTTACAAACACTATCGGATGAAGAGCGCAACCAAGTCGTCGCCCACACAACACCAGCCTTCACGATGTCTGGATACATGTTGTTTAACCATAAAAATAAAGACATTGCTGAAAAATTCGATAGAGCAATGGAGCTGTTGTTTGAAAACACGGCGTATTTGGAAGAGTATCAAAAACGCTGCCCTCCCCTCCCATCATCACCGCCACAAAAACAAGAAGCGAGCGTGTTGTAAGATAAACGCGTTTAAAGTGTTAGACGGCGACGAATGCGCCGCCTAACTGTTCGGAATTATTTTTGATTTGGGATGATTTGGATTTCCACGCGACGGTTCATCGCTTTACCCTGCTCCGTTTGATTGCTCGCAACAGGTTGTGACTCGCCCATACCTTGAGTTTGTAAACGTACCGCAGCTACTTGATTAGCGACGAGATAATTGCGCACGCTCATCGCTCGTTGCTCAGAAAGACGTTGATTGTAATCACTCGCACCGGTTGAATCAGTGTGTCCAATAATCGTGAGCCACGTTTTGTCGTATTTATTCATCACCTTCGCGACACCATTTAATGTGTTGTAAAATTCAGGCGATATTGACGCTTGGTTTGATGCAAACGTAATATTGGATGGCATGACCAACGTCATATTGTTCCCTTCACGGACGACGTCAACCCCCGTACCTTCCAGCTCTCGACGAAATTCGGCTTCCTGTTTATCCATATAGTCACCGATAGCCGCACCCGCAATCGCTCCAATGGCCGCGCCAATGAAAATGCGTTTATCTTTATGATTGCCTGTCGCTTTACCAAGTACAGCACCAGTTGCGGCACCAATTGCCGCGCCTTGCCCCGTATTTGTCATTTGACAACCTGACAGAGCAATTGCCGCAGCAAGGGAAATAATGAGTGGTTTCATTTTCATAACCAATCCTTTATGAAGGTTTCTATCGCTCTATTTTGGCAAACAAAACTGAATAAAACATGAAAGCAATCTTAGGAAATGAACGAACTGCCCTAATTTCGCTAAATCTTAGGAATGATCTCAAGCGGGATCGCGGGTAACTGATAAGTTGCAACAAGCTGTGAGAGTTGATTTGAAAGCGCCAGAGACATCATACCATCTCGAACATGCTGTCCAGCATATGAATGAGCAAACTTGAGGCTCATCGCCATATTGCCATAAATATTCTGCGTATAACGAAAGTTCACTTTTTTCAGTTGATGGCTCGGTTGATTCAAAATACTCATGGAATGGTCGGCGGTTTCCTCAACTGCAATGACCAAATCGACCCTGTTCTTTAATAGCAGATCGATGGCGACTTTCTCGGTATTGACCGAGACTTTATTCAGCTCCCTGTCCTCATCAAATCGAGGGAAGAAGACCCCCCCGCGCATAACCGCGATACGTTTGTTATACAAATCGTCGTATTTTTCGACGACAAGTTCTGAATCAGCACGCTTGTAGAAAACATAAGAGGACTGTAAAACCATGTAAGGAGGTTCAACGAATGACATCATTTTTTGTCTTTCTTTGGTGTTGATGAGTTCCACCCATAATGTCAATCTCACCTTGAGACAACATTCTTACACAACGAGAAAAAGGACAGGCGATCGGTTGAATGTCGTATTCTGCCGATTGGGGTAATGCATAGAGAATATCAAGAATTAGGCCCTGAATATTACCATCATCATCGATACGACTGTACGGTGGCGCGTGATCAACCCCGACCAAAATCGTTGATTTGGCAAAACTTGGCGCGATGAAGAGCAATAAACTTAGCAACACAATTCTTGGCATAGAACCACAGTACTCACTTTAAGGTGGTTAGCATAAGTGTAGTTGTATGACAGTAGAAAACGCGAATTTTCGTGCCTCGTGACGGCTCTTACTTTATTGGCGATTACCAGTCATAATTTGGACATTCTATTGCCATAAACTTAACGGTCAACCAAAAGTTTGAGTCAAAAATGTTAGTACATATTTTTTATCAGTTTTTTTTATTAGGTTGCACAAGTTTCGGTGGGCCAATCGCGCACATCGGCTATTTTCGACGTCATTTTGTCGAGCATTTAGGCTGGATTAAACCAGAACGATTTGCAAATATGATCACCTTGTCGCAAGTGCTTCCAGGTCCAGGGTCCAGTCAAGTTGGGTTTGCGATTGGGCTTGAGAAAGCTGGTTGGTTAGGCGGGCTTGCCGCATTTGTCGGTTTCACTCTGCCATCTTTTTTGATTATGTTAATGCTGGCGTTCGGTGCTTCAACCCTGCAATCCAGTCTAGATGGCGCGATAAGTGGGCTGAAACTCTTTGCGGTGGTCATTGTTGCTGATGCTGTTTTCAGTATGGCAAGGAGCTTTTGTAAAACAACGCCGTTAAAAGTAATCGCCACCTTGGTTGCCGTTTTCCTTTATTATCTCCCAACCCTCAACACCCAATTACTCGTACTCGGTTTTGCTTTTTTAATTGGTTGTGTTGCTCCGCTGAGTCCCCATCCCAGAAGCGCCAAGTAAATCATTAAACCGCTTTGCTTGGCTGCCATTTTCTGTGGTCATCATTGGATTTGTACTGTGTCTGAGCGTATTCAATGACTCGCTTTTTGCGCCATTCTATCAAGCTGGAAGCTTAGTATTTGGCGGCGGGCACGTCGTACTGCCGCTGTTACAAGCTAACCTACCAAACATTAGCGATGAAACATTCCTAACGGCTTATGCAGCCGCACAAGCCGTGCCGGGTCCTATGTTTACAATCGCAAGCTATCTAGGTGCATTTTGGGATGGTTCTCCAGATATTCTAAATGCGCTAATCGCCACCTTGGCGATATTCTTACCTGGCTTACTATTAATCGGGGCATTTTTGAATCATTGGCAAACAGTGCAAAACTTACCGCGTTTCGCACACATCATTGCAGCATTGAACGCTGCCGTTGTTGGTATTTTATTCGCGGCATGGTTAAACCCCATCATTCCAAGCGCCGTCCATGAGGTATGGCAGTGGCCCGTCATCGTGTTAGGGTATTTCACTCTTTCAAAGTTTAAGCCGCCTATCTGGGTTTTGTTAATCGCGTTTGCAGGCATTGGCCTGATAGCGGCGCAATAAAAATGTGGCCTCGGCCACATTTTATCAAAAACACAATTCAACATCCTAGCGTTTAAGGCTGCATAATCCCTGTGATGCTTTGGTAAGGACGTAAACCAAATCGAGGGAGTTGTGCTAGTAGGTAATCATAAAGATCGGCCTGCAGATGCTCGTAAAAAACCCAAGATGTGTTACGGCTAAAACAGTAAATCTCGATAGGCAAACCATGATTTAACGTTTGCAGCTCACGCACCATAGCTAGGCAGTCTTTGCTTACGTCTGGATGCTGATTGATATAGGCTTCGGCATAACGACGGAAGATGGCAACGTTGGTACCATCTTGCCACAATGACGCTTCCATTTCTTTAAGCAGTGGCTCTTGTTTTAGATCCGTCGTTTGCTCCCCTGTTAACTGAGTCACAGAGTGAAGATCTAAATAGAGTGCTCGCGTAATTCGCCGCCCAGCCGATTCTTGCATGGCTCGCCAATTTTTGAATGACCCAGCAATTAAAGCGTACGTTGGAATTGTCGTAACCGTGTTGTCCCAGTTGCGCACTCGCACGGTATTTAGGCCCAAATCAATCACTTCACCATTTGCACCGTACGTGTCCATTTGGATCCAATCACCCATAGTGACGAGTCGATTGGCCGCAATTTGAATACTCGCCACAAACCCTAAAATGGTGTCTTTGAAGACAAGTAATGTAACCGCCGCAATAGCGCCAAATCCAGACAGAATATACGTTGGTGATTTGTCTAAGATAATACTGACAACCAATATCAAACAAACGATAAACGTAACGAGTTTTGCAACTTGCACTATCCCTTGGATTGGCACTTCTTTGGCGAAACTAAACTGGTTGTATATCCCATGAGCCAGCCCGATGATACTGCTCATTAAAAAACCAGACATGATGACCAAAAAAACCTGACCACCAGTACGGCATAGTTCCATACCCCAATCCGGCAACACGAGAATTTGCTCGAAACTGGCCAAAAACGCCACGATGGTAATTAGCATGGCAAGACGACGATTTGCTTTGTTGAGCTGGCCGCTTAAATGCCCAATTCGAGAGGGAGACAACCGCGTCATCAATGATTGGATACTTGGCAGCATCAAGCGTCGAGTAAACCCATACAGCACCATTAACAGTACAACACCAACACCATTTGAAATTAAGGCGCTGATCAATTCTCCTTGAGGGAAACTATCAAACCAAGGTTGAAGCGCGGCTTGCAACGAAGTAGACATCATAAAGAATTGATTTCCTCATGGAGCGTAATCGATTTGAATTGTAATGTTGGTTCATAGCTGCCGATCCGATCGTCCTTTCCCTGCCAAAGACGATTCACGTATTGCTGGAATTCTACGCGATACGTCTTGTCTTCTTGATAATTCCCCAAAGGCACAGTACTCATCGCATTCACTTCAATATCCACATATATCCCTTTTAAACGACCCTGCATAAAGCTTCGGCAAATATGAATATCAGGTGTGTCATAAACCAACGTGGTGTTTAGAACCGCATCCAATTGCTCAGCAAGCACCTCTAGAGCAAATGCAGTACCGCCGGCCTTCGGCTTCAATAAATGACGAAACGGGCTCTGTTGTTTTGCTTGCTTTTGCTTGGTAAAACGTGTGCCTTCGACAAAATTAATAATCGTCGTGGGGTAATCTCGAAAAGCTCGACAACTCGCTTTCGTGCGCGCCACGTCCATCCCTTTTAACTTGGGATTTTTGGCAATTTGTGCTTTGGTCGCTCGTTTCATAAAAGGCATACCTAAAGCCCACGCACCCGAGCCAATAATTGGCACATATTTTAACTCATCTTTTAAGAAAAACTTTGGTGCAGGTAATCGGTTAAGCGCACTTAATACAACAATATCCAGCCAACTTAAATGGTTTGAAATAAGTAAGTACCAACCTTCATCCGAGATTTCTCCCGACACATTGAGCTGAACTTGCTCACACCCTATCTGCAAGGAAATGGCGTTACCACGACACCAATTACGGTAACTCCAGTTAAGCAAAAGCGTGATTAGTTGCGCTGGGAAGATAAGTTTAATAACGCCCAAACATAAAATCAGCAGACCCCACAAAAGCGTGTTGGCCAATAAAAAGGTCGTAGCTATCAGACCAACAAACCAATTAGGTAAGACTCGTTTTAACATTCTACACCCTCTCAACATGTTCAGAACGGCTGTGAAGCTCAACCAATTGTTGGTCTTTTTGTTGCCAAACTCGGTTGAGTTCCGCCTGAAACTTTACCCTAAATTCATTGTCGCTTGAATAATCACCGCACCAATTATCCCCAGCAGGCATGACCTCTAACTGAACATCGATTTGAGGTACGTGCCCTGACACAAAATCAATAAATGTAGGACGGCCTTTAGGATAGTGTATAGTCACATTCACCACCTTCTTAATTTGTTCACCCATCGCTTCCATCACAAAGGCAACCCCACCTGCTTTGGGTTTTAGTAAATGCTGAAATGGGCTGTTCTGTCTCGCATGTTTTTGTTCCGTATAGCGAGTCCCTTCAACAAAATTAACGATGCTGACCGGCATAGTTTTAAATTTCTCGCATGCCTTTTTCGTGGTCTCTAAATCTTTGCCTTTTAGTTTTGGGTTTTTCTTTATTTGGCTTTTGGAGCTTCGAGCCATAAATGGAAAATCCAGAGCTCCACCAAGCAAGACCCAACAACGGCACATAAATAAGCTCTTTTTTCAAAAAGAAATTAAGAAATGGAATACGACGATGCAAAACTCGCTGCAACACGAGAATATCAACCCAACTTTGGTGATTGGCAATAACGAGATACCAATCTTTGTATTTGAGTTCTGGCACCGTACTTACGTTAAATTGAGTCGGGATAAGAAGCGATTGATTAAGGTTGTTACACGCAACCCAAAAGCTGGCGCAAGACTTGGCTATCGCACTCACCATGGTTTGCCATGGTTTGATAGGAATGAGCTTTAAGAAGCCACATAGGAAAATGGGAATACACCAAACTACGGTATTCACAAAATACAACACCAATCCCAACACTGCGCGAATAAACGACATTGATTCTCCTTTTTTTACCAAGCGGATGCGACCAATCACATTTCGTTCACTATATTATCATTAAACTCAATAAGAAAACGTCACCTATCTGTGGATATAACCTAAAATCCGAGGTCTAAGCACTTTGCGCTTTGGCGTCCACCGAGACAAATTGCCCTTGCTTGGCTAAAATTGATTGAGTCTCATCGCCTCTGGCTGGCACAATTTCCCATTATTCTTTATTTAGTGTGATTGACGACATGGCAAACTTAGAAGCAAACCGTTGGTTTACTGAAATCAGTGACAGAGATGGCAGTGCATTTTCACTGCGTGTTAAACGTAAATTAGACGAGAAACAATCTCCATTTCAACTTGTTGAAATGTTTGAAACAACTGACTTTGGCAACTTAATGATTATCGATGGTTGCACGATGGTCAGTACCCGCGAAAACTTTTTCTATCACGAAATGATGAGTCACCCTGCGCTTTTCTCGCACCCAGCGCCTAAAAATGTCGTGATCATTGGCGGCGGTGACTGTGGCACATTACGTGAAGTTCTGAAGCACCCTGGTGTCGAAACGGTAACGCAAATTGACATCGATGAAGTTGTTACTGAGATGTCACTCAAGTACTTTCCTGAGTTGTGTGAGTCGAACAACGATCCGCGCGCAACAGTGATGTTTGATGATGGCATCAAGTACATGAAAGAAGCTGCGCCTGAATCAATCGATGTGGTGATTGTCGATGGTACCGATCCGGTAGGACCAGGTGAAGGTTTGTTTAACCACGCGTTTTACAAAAGCTGTTTAGCTGCGCTTCGCCCTGGTGGCATCATGATCCAGCAAAGTGAATCGCCATTGATGCACATGCCTCTTCTATGTGAAATGCGTGATGCAATGCTTGAGGTTGGTTTTGCTGATCTTATCACGATGCCTTTCCCACAACCTATTTATCCAAGTGGCCTGTGGTCTGCAACAATGGCTCGCAAAGGCGAAGCCTTTAATGGCTTCCGTGAAGCAGAAGTCAACGCTGCAACGTTCCAAACCGAATACTATAATTCGGGTATTCACAAAGGTGCACTTGCAACACCAAACTTTATGAAACGTGCATTTGAGAAGAAATAAGCACGCTTAAACAACTCATTCGGCCGCCATTGCGGCCGTTTTTATTTATCAGCCCGAATAATCGGAGACTTATCGCAAGGAAATTTGCGCTCAGATTGGTTCATGCTAAAAATAATGTTCAAATAAATAAAAGAATCACGCAATGAAAGTTACCCACTCACTTCTGTTTGCGACATTGCTCAGCACACCAACACTTAGCTTTGCCAGCAAGCCTTTGTCTTTCAAAGACGTTTTTGATTTCAAACAAACCAATAATACCCTGCTTTCAGATGATGGTCAGTTGCTCGTAACCAGTGCAAAGCCCTATCGCGGCGACCCGACAGGTTTGGTTTATCAATTAGATACCAATGCGTTACTTGCTTCTGTACCACTAGGTTCTAAACCTGTTATCAATAAGTCTGCAACTTGGGTCGCATTTACACAAGAAGCCGACTTACTCAAAACAGAAACAACGAAAAAAGCCGATCGAAAAAAACTTAAAAAGAATTTAGTGCTAGTGAACGCAAAAACGGGTGAACAAAGCGAGTTCACTGACGTGAAAGATTACCAATTGTCTGATGATGGGCTTCTGGTTGGCATATCGTAAAGACGTTGAAAAGAAGAAAGAAACTGCTAAAGAAGCGTCTCAAGAACGCGACAAAGACGACAATGCAATCAAAGCCGATAAAAAAGACACGTTGCTGCCGTTAATACTGGTTAGCCTCAGTGACCTAAAAGAAGTCACTTTTGATTCAGTGAACAGTTATGCGGTTTCGAACTTTGGCTTAATTTGGCAAGTCGGTTCTGATGATGGCAAAGACAACCGAATTAGCTTTCGCAATTTCCAAGAAAATGAGGCGGTGAATCTACTGAGCGAACCGGGTATTACCGTATCAACCTTTAGTTGGCATCCAACTAAGGCGCTGGTTGCATTTAGTGAGGGTAACTATGTAAACGAGGACAGCCGCCGTCGCGACTACCACATTCGATTATGGGACGCGGATAAAACGCAATTAAGTACAATACCAAACCAAGATGGCTGGTTCAGCGCCAAAACGGCAAAACTTCAGTGGTCTGAAAAAGGCGAGCGTTTATATTTTGGTAATAGCCCGTTTTTAGCCGCTAAAGCACCCGAACTAAAATATAAGGACACAAACTCCCTTACCGACTTTGACACGATTCGTGCCCAAAAAGGGCTTAAAGTGTGGCATCCAAACGATGCTGAAATAAAGCCGCGTGAAATCAATCAATGGAATAAAGAAAACAAGCATAAGCAATATCAAGCGGTTTATCATCTTGCGAGTGACAAAGTCGTTCAGCTCACCACGCCGAGTTTGCCAAATCTTACGCTAAACACGGAAGCAACGACCCTACTAGCCAATGATGACTCTGCATACCTTAGTCAAATTACCTACAATGGTTTTTACAGCGACTACTACAGCCTCGATATTTCAACAGGCAAAAGTCAGATGGTCGTCAAGAAAAGCCGTTTTGTGCCCAGCGTTTCCCCTGCCGGTCACTTTGCCGTTTATTTTAATGAAGGTGAATATTGGTTCAAAGATTTACCTTCGCAACAAGTAAAACCACTCACTCGGGCCGTTCAAAATGCACTTTTTGCAGATGATGAACACGACTATCCGAGCGAGCAGCCTGGCCAAGGTATTGCGGGTTGGAATCTCGATGAAAGCCAAGTTTTGGTGTACAGCAAATATGATATTTGGTCATTTGACACTAAAACGCTCCTTGCGACACCACTGACGCAAGGTAAACCAACTGACACCATGTACCGAGTGGTGAAGTTGGATAAACAGTGGCAAGGCTATTCTTCAACCGATACATTACTCTTACAAACCTACAATCTAAAAACGAAAGAAAGCGGCATTGCAACGCTCAATCTTGAAACCAAAAAAGTGACGCAAGTCCTTGATGGAGAAGCTCGATTTGATTTGATTGCCAAAGCAAAGCAATACGATAAGCTCATCTTCACCAAACAAAGCTACCAAGAATTTCCCGATCTTTGGCAAACCACATCGACATTTAAAAAGTCACAGAAAGTAACGGCGCTCAATCCACAACTGAATGATTTCGCTTGGGGTGAAAAGCCTGAATTAGTTCAATATAAAGGATATGATGGTGAAGACTTACAAGGCGTATTAATTAAACCAGCAGGGTATCAAGCAGGCCAGAAAGTCCCAGTCGTCATTTACTTCTACCGTTATATGACGCAGCGTCGTTATGACTTTCCTAAAATGGAGCTGAATCATCGACCTAATTTGCCCATGTTCACCTCTAATGGCTACGCGGTATTCCTACCGGATATTCGTTTTGAAATTGGTCACCCGGGCAAATCTGCAACAAAAACGATGATGAATGCGGCACAAAAACTGATCGATATTGGTGTTGCTGATCCGAACAATATCGGCTTGCAAGGTCACTCTTGGGCCGGTTATCAAAGTGCTTTCATGATCACCCAGACAAATATGTTTAAAGCCGTAGTTTCTGGTGCGCCTGTATCTAATATGACTTCGGCCTACAGCGGCATTCGTTTAGGCTCGGGTCTTGCGCGTCAATTCCAGTATGAAACAGGCCAAAGCCGCATAGGTAAAGCGCTTTATGAAGCACCAGAACTATACATTGAAAACTCCCCTGTCTTTTTCGCTGACAAAGTAGAAACGCCTATTTTGATCATGTTTGGCAATAAAGATGACGCAGTGCCATACAATGAGGGCGTACAGTACTATCTAGCGCTTCGAAGAGCTGGTAAAGACGCTATCTTCTTAGAATACGAAGATGAACCACATCATTTGAAAAAGTTTCCAAATCAGGTCGATTTCTCGATTCGAATGATGGAATATTTTGATCATCACCTAAAAGGCAAACCAGCACCTGAATGGATGCAAAAAGGGATCCCTTTTATTGAAGAGTAATTTCGACTTTTGGTGCTCGCATCTTTTTCTAAAGTCAGGCATCTACTTAAACAGAAATGAAAAAGGAGCTTAATGCTCCTTTTTCTCGAATAGCTCTTACTACGATTTATTTGGCACTTAGCTCTATTGGGCTTGGCTTTGAACCACGATAAAAAAGTCGCCCTATTTGCAAAATATCACGATTCAAGATTAGAACAGTAATCATCATCAAATCGACTAGAGTTCCTCCATAACCAAATATATCCCACAATATCCAAGGTGACCTATTGTTATATATATCAACATCAATATGCATGCTTAAATAAAGCAAGGTGCTAATACTCAATCCACCAAAAACATAATATGATGCTGTATTAAAAGGTAATTTGGCTACTTTTAATGAAATGAAGATGAGCATAATGGTAACCAGATCGAAAATAGCCCAGTTGAGATAAGCATTTGGTTGAACCGTAAGTGAAGCTAAATCATCAGAAATAAAATAGGAAAGGAAAACATAAAATGAGGTAACTATTGTTGGCATCAATTTATGCTTGGTAGTGAAGTGCATCAATACATTTATTAGGAAAGCCATGAGAAATCCCCAAACGATCAATGCACCTAATGTAAGTCCAAATATATCTCGTAGTAACACTCTTATACTTTTTCTTTTTGTTCGAGACTCAGGAGTGATGCGTGGGCCAGCACCAGAAACCATTGCCAACATTTCACTTGTAAAATCCACCTTACCAGACAAAACAGGTGATTGACCAGCGAATTTAGTCGAACGATTTTTTAGTGCCATCTTTTTGATCATATTTAACATTTTGTTTTCCCTCAGAGAGTAAAGTTCTTCTTATTCGTCACAATCCCCTAAAAAATTGGGGTATTGCAAAAATGTGAGGGATCAATATCAAGTACTATGCCAGATCTTCGATACATAGATTTTTTTGTTAAAATTTGATTAACAAACAAGCTAAAAGCAAGAAAAAACCACCGCTTGGGTGGTTTATTATACTGATTACTCAAAAATTGTACTGGTACTTACGGCGTACAGGTAAGTCATCGTTTAGACCACCGAGTCAATTTTTTGGCAAATAGGTAAATGTTTGATTACTTTGTATTCTCTGCGGCAATTGCAGCTTTTACTTGCGGCAATGAGGTGCCTCCGAGTGCCTTACGGGCGGCAATACATGCATCAATTTCAAGCACTGGATAGACATCGTCGGTAATAACATCACAAACCGCTTGGAACTGAGACAAACTGAGTTCTTCCAAGTTTTTACCTTCACTAATCGCCAACTGCACCAACTGCCCCACAATATGGTGACCTTGTCGGAACGGGATCCCTTTAGCGACCAAATAATCAGCCAACTCAGTCGCATTTGCATGCCCACCTTTTGCTGCGGCTAAGGTTCTTTCGCTATTTACTTTTACACCGTTGATACACGCTTGCGCCATATGAAGACACGCAAGCCAAGTCGCTAACGCGTCAAAGAGCCCTTCTTTATCTTCTTGCATATCTTTGTTATATGCCAACGGCAGTGCTTTCACCGTCATACACATGGCGCTTAGTGCACCAAACACCCGTCCCGTTTTGCCACGGATGAGTTCAAGTGCATCGGGATTCTTTTTCTGTGGCATCAACGACGAACCAGACGTCACGGAATCCGACAATTCAATAAATCCAGCTTCACCACTGTTATAAAAAATCATGTCTTCGGCTAATCGCGATAAATGCAGCATCGAAATTGACGCGGTGCTGAGTAGTTCTAGCACAAAGTCTCTATCTGATACTGCATCAAGACTGTTTCTCGTTGCACTATCAAAACCGAGTTCTTTTGCAAGCGCGGTACGGTCAATCGCATACGCAGTCCCAGCCAGCGCACCACTACCAAGAGGACACTGATTGAGACGGGCTAAAGCATCACTTAAACGCCCAGAGTCACGGTTCAGCATTTCAACATAGGCCATACACCAATGACTAAATAAGACAGGCTGAGCACGTTGCAAATGTGTGTAACCCGGAAGTATTGTTCCAAGTTCTTTCTCTGCCAAAATCAAAAAAGCCTGCTTGAGATCCGCTAAGGCCTCTAAAATAATCTGCGCCGTTTTGCGGCTCCAAAGACGAAAATCCGTCGCAACTTGGTCATTGCGGCTGCGACCTGTGTGCAGTTTTTTACCCAAGTCACCTACTTTTTCAATTAACTTACTTTCAACGTACGAATGAATGTCTTCATCACCGGCCGTAGCAATCGACTCAGGATCCGCTTGAACCTCAACTAATAACTCATCCAATGCCGTCGTTAACGTTTGCAATTCCGCAGTTGTTAGTACGCCAACACTGGCTATCGCTTTTGCCCAAGCTTTAGAACCAATAATGTCTTGTTCTGCTAATTGGTAATCGAAAGGTAATGAATCATTGAACTGTTTGAATGCCGAATCTGGCCCCTCAGAAAAACGGCCGCCCCACAATGCCATAGTTATCTCCTAGAATACGAATGGGAAGGCAAGGTAGATAACCTTGCCTTCGAGAACTGCACGTTGATTTATTTTGCTTTGTTAAGTGCGGCAATACGGCTTGATAAAGAGTAAAGACGAATAAACCCTTCTGCATGAGCTTGGTTATAAACGTCATCTTCACCAAAAGTGGCGAAATCTTCACTGTACAGGCTATTTGGTGAACGTTTCTGAACAGGCATCACTTGACCTTTATACAGTTTTAGCACCACTTCACCAGTTGCGTATTCTGAAAGCGCTTCCGCCCCACCTAAAACCGACGCTTTTAGTGGGGTAAACCAACGACCATCGTAAACGAGATGTGCAAACTCATTACCAAGTAACTCTTTCCACTTACGACTCGTTTTATCCAACACCAATTCATCAATGGCCTGCAATGCAGCAACCATAACGGTGCCGCCAGGTGTTTCATAACAGCCACGAGATTTCATACCAACAAGTCGGTTTTCAACGATATCGATACGACCTACGCCATGAGGTGCCGCTATCTCATTTAATTTCACCAGACACTCGTAAGGTGAGTAACGCTCACCATTTACCGCCACGATTTGACCTTTTTCTACTTGCACTGAGACGTATTCGGCTTTATCTGGTGCTTGTTCCGGTGATGCTGTAATAGTCCACACTTGCTCACTTGGCTCATTCCAAGGGTTTTCAAGCTCTCCGCCTTCCGTTGAAATGTGCCATGCGTTTGCATCTCGGCTGTAAATTTTCTTGAGGGATGCAGAACACGGAATATTTCGTTCATCTAAGTAATTAAGCAGTGACTCACGACTGGTTAGGTCCCATTCGCGCCATGGTGCAATGACTTTTAAATCCGGCGCAAGTGCGGCGAAACACGATTCAAAACGAACTTGGTCATTCCCTTTACCTGTACAGCCATGCGCTAAGGCATCTGCGCCCACTTTACGTGCTATTTCAACCTGCGCTTTGGCAATAATAGGGCGTGCCATTGATGTACCTAGTAAATAGGTACCTTCGTAAATACAACCGGTTTTTAATGTTGGGTAAATGTAATCCGCTACAAACTCTTCTTTCAAATCAACAATGTGACATTCAGATGCCCCTGACGCAATCGCTTTAGCTTCTACGCCCTCAAGTTCCGCGTCACCTTGGCCTACATCAGCCACAAAACACACGACTTCACAGCCGTAGTTTTCTTTTAACCATGGCACAATCGCCGAAGTATCCAGACCGCCAGAATAAGCCAATACTACTTTCTTAATTTCGCTCATTGTTCATAATCCTTAGAGATAACTTGGGTTCAACAAACTGACGAGAAGCGCATTTTGCGCGTGCATGCGGTTTTCAGCTTGCTGCATAATTCTTGATTTCGGACCATCCATCACTTCAGAAGTAATTTCATACTCTCGATGTGCAGGTTGGCAATGTAAAACAGTTGATGCCCCAGTTTTTTCAACAAGCTCTTGGTTGATTTGATAAGGCATGTAAGTATCAACAACTTCTTTAAGTGGCGTTTTATCACCCATTGACACCCACGTATCAGCATAGAGCACATTTGCGCCAACTGCCGCTTCAATACGATCACTAATTGACACGGAAGCGCCATTCGCCGCGGCGAGTTGCTCAGCTTGTTTGAGAATTTGCGCGTCCGGTGAATGCCCTTTTGGACACACCGCAACGAAATCTGTACCGAGGGTAGCTGCCAGCAACATCAATGAGTGTGCGACATTATTTCCCTCTCCTAAGTAAGCGAGTTTCAGCTCTTTCACGTCACCATACACTTCTTGCAGCGTCATGAAATCAGCCAATGCCTGACATGGGTGATATAAATCACACAAACTATTTACGACTGGCACACTGGCATTCTCAGCCATGCAAGTTAATGTGTCGTGACGCATCACGCGTGCAACAATCGCGTCTGCCCAAGTGGAAATATTTAGGGCGAAATCTTTGACTGATTCACGGCTACCCATTGCGCCATTTTGTTGGTCTAAGTAGACAGCATGACCACCTAACTTATTGATACCAATATCAAATGAAACGCGTGTGCGTAAGCTTGGCTTTTCAAAAAGGGTAACGATTGATTTCCCTGCCAACGCTTGAGCGTAATCAGCAGGGTTTTGTTTCATTTTGATCGCAAGATCGAGTAGTTGCTTGAGTCTCTGCTTTTTTAAACTCAAGGCCGTGAATATAGTGCTGCATTATGGATTCCTCTAAGGCGTAATTTTGGTACCTACGTGTTCGCCGGCTAAAAGCGCGGTAAGGTTTTCTGGCTTTTGCCAGCTAGAGATATACACGCCTCGTCGTAATTGTTCGGCGGCAGTTAGGCTCGTTTTCACTTTCACCTCCATTCCACCCACAATTACCTCTTCTTCGATTAGTTTCGCGATTTGATCGGCATTTAATTCATGAAGTGGTTGCTTATTTGCATCAAGCACAGCTTCCACATCGGTCATAAAGATAATTTCCGCTTTAAGGTGCGCAGCAATCGCGGCGGCCGCTTCGTCAGCATTAACGTTATACAGGGACCCGTCTTCACCTAGACCAATTGAACTCACGATCGGTGTAAAACCTGCGTTCAACATAGCTGGGATAACCCCATCGTGAGTGCCATCACACTCGCCAACCTGGGCTAACACTTTCAATTTTTGTTTGACCAAAATGCCGGCTTCGAACAACGACAAACCGATCGGTTTCATGCCACTGACTAATGCCGCCCCCATTAATTGTTTGTTCGCCGTACCGGCGAGCGCACCGACGATATAAGGCATTTGTTCGCGAGGCGAAATACGAAGACCTTGATGTTTTGCCGTGGCAAAACCTGCATCTTTAAGCCAACTGTCCACTAACGCTCCGCCACCATGTACGACCACAAAATGAAAGGCCGTTTGCGCTTTCATTACATCGAACAATGCGTTGGATGCTTCTTCAGAATTTAATACTGCGCCACCGAGTTTAATTACCCAAATTGGTTTTGACGTACTCATGACTAAGCTCCCTTTAAACCCAATTCTGACGGCCAGTGACTCGCAATATTCATACACTGCAGCGCTTGCCCTGCAGCACCTTTTAGTAAATTATCAATCGCAGCAACGACGATCAGCTGTTGGCCTTGTTGTTGCCAGCCAATATCGACAAATGGTTGATTCGCAACACCTTTAATCGAAGGCATCACTTTGCCTTTCAAACGAATTAAAGGCTCATCGGCAAGCACTTGATAAGCCGCTTCGACTTGCGCAGCCGTCACGTCAGGCTTCAGCGTCACGTAAATCGTTTCAAGAATGCCACGCGCAAAATTACCTAAATGAGGTGTAAAAAGGACATCGTGCCCCAGATATTGGCTAATTTCTGGTGTATGGCGATGATTAAAGAGCCCCATAGGGTGCTAAGGACACCTCACAAAAATGCGTATTAATTGCCGCTTTGCGACCTGCGCCTGTTACGCCAGAAACCGCATTAATGATGATCGGCAGGTCAGCAACCAATCCAGCTTCTTTCAAAGGCTTTAACGCATTTAACGCTGCCGTTGGATAGCAACCTGCAACTGCAACCAATTCCGCATCAGCAATAGCGTCTGTGTACCACTCAGCAAGACCGTATTGAGCTTTCTCTAACCATTCAGGATAAGGATGGGCAAAACCATAATAACGGTCGTAGTCACTTGTTTCATGGAGTCGATAACCGCCTGACAAATCGAATACTTTTTTGCCTAGCGCAAGAAATTGAGGAGCAAGCTCAACACTTACATGATGATCTGTGCAAAGACATACGTAATCGGCGTGTGCACCTATCGCCTTGAAGGCAGCGTCAGTCAGTGGCTCCAGCGAAATATCCAACAGTCCAACATGCTCAGGATAAAGATCACTTAATTGCTTGCCTTTATCTTGGCTGCCTTCTGATACATAAACACCCACAATATTAAGGTGCGGATGCTTTGCAACCAAACTCGCCAATTCAACACCGCTATACCCACTCGCGCCAACAATAGCCACGTTTTTCATCTTCTGCTTTACTCGCCTTATGAACTTGCTACAGTAATCAAACCACCTAGTACCCTATCAAATGATAGACGATGATAGTGCACTTGGAATATTTACACTCATTTAGACTATTTATGCTAAAAAAGTGAATTGATATTCATGCTAAACACATTTACAGTGTGATGCAATACGCCAGTCAAAATATTTTGAGATTTTTATGTCCACACCAAACTTTTTATCGATGTATCAACAGCTCATTGCCAGCCCGTCGGTGAGTGCGCTTGACCCTCAACTTAACCTGACAAACAAACCGGTCATCGACTTATTAGCAAGTTGGTGTGAGACGCTCGGGTTTACGGTTGAGATCACCGAGCTTGAAAGTGCACCGGGTAAATTCAATCTCGTTGCAAAACGAGGAGAAGGCCAAGGTGGTTTGATGTTAGCGGGTCACACTGACACCGTGCCATTCGACGATAGTCGCTGGAGCAAAGATCCATTCAAACTGACGGAACAAGACAACAAGTTATACGGACTTGGTTCTATCGATATGAAAGGTTTCTTTGCGTTTGTACTAGAAGCTCTTAAAGAATTGGACGAACTGCCACAACAACAACCTATTCTTATTCTTGCTACCGCTGATGAAGAAACAACGATGGCTGGTGCAATTGAAATTGCGAAGAAAAGTACCATTAAACCGGCTCGCTGTGTGATAGGTGAACCAACTGATATGGTGCCGGTGTTTACGCATAAAGGTCATATGTCTACCGCGATTCGTGTTATTGGTCGCTCAGGGCATAGTTCCGATCCAGCACGTGGATTGAATGCTATTGAGGTAATGAATTTAGTTATTTCAAAACTATTGCATTTGCGTGACGAATTAAAGAATAAATATTCAACACCACACTTTGCGATCCCCTACCCTACACTCAATTTGGGGCATATTCATGGTGGCGACAACGCAAACCGTATTTGTGGTTGCTGTGAGTTGCATATTGATATGCGACCCCTTCCAGGCTTCAGCATAAAAGAGTTACAGGCATTACTTATCGATGCAATAACACCGATAAATACTCAGTATCCAAACGCAGTGGAAGTTATCGACTTACATGACCCCATTCCAGCATTTAGCGGTAATACCGACAGCGCTCTGGTCAAACTCGCAGAGAAAATATCTGGCGAAGCGGCTGTAGCCGTAAATTACTGTACTGAAGCGCCATTTATTCAACAACTTGGATGCGAAACCATCGTAATGGATTCCGGTTCAATTAATCAGGCGCATCAACCCGATGAATACCTAGCAATGGATAAAATCAAACCATCTCAGGCAATTATTACGCAACTGATTAAAGCTAGCTGCTATTAACATCAAAAGAGCTGCATATTGGCTTCGTACCAATATGCAGCTCTCCCCATTCATAAACTCTTCTTTCACTGGCTATTTTTTGCTTTCGTGGGCTTCGGGAAAGCCGCTAAACTAGCGGCGTATTTTCAGTGTTCTAGGTTTTCATTGCATGAATTCTCATTTAGGTCGCCGAGCGTTTTCCCCGATGGAACTGCATGCACTGTTTCATGGCTACATATACAGCGACGAAAAACAAAAAAGAGAACAGCCTAAGCACTGGCATTTTTGGCTCCCTCTGTTTGCCTATTATACGGGGGCATACAGTGACGAAATTGGTCACCTCACGTTAGACAATTTGGTCACAAAAGATGGGGTAGAAGGTTTCGAGTTTGGAACAAATGAGAAAATCTTGCCGCGATTTATTCCCATCCACAGTGCGCTATGGCAAGCCGGACTGGAAGAATACCTCGAATTTTTGAGCACCCACCATCACGAACGCATCATGTTTGATTTGCCAAGCAAAGTGAATCGTTACAGCGAGAAAGTTCGCATTTGGTTTTCTGGTGAAGGCGAGCGCCTTGGTTATCTACAAAAATGTGGTTTGCCCAATGTTGATCAAAATGGGCTAAAAACCGCCATCAGCAGTCTGCGTTTGAATTTCGAACAGCAACTACGCATCCACGCTGTCCAAGCAAATCAAAAACCATCGTTTTTTTACCTACTTGGGTTAAAAAATGACGAACAGGAAATGGAGCCACAACCACTTGCTTTACAACAAGTTATTGAACCTTTGCGAAACATTAACTCGAAAGCACACTGGCAACGTTTTTTACAACGGCACTCAACCTAACAAAAAGTAAAGCGATGTCTTAAACACCGCTCCACGCTATAAGTGAATGCCTACTTAGTTTGCTTGCGTAAAGTGCAGCAATGAAAGCGCAATACTCCACATCATAATACATACTAATACGTCTAAGACTTTCCACGCTTTTGGATTTCTAAATACCGGCGCTAATTGTTTTGCACCAAATCCAAGTAACATAAACCAAGCAATCGAGGCGCTAATACAGCCCAGAACAAACCATAGTTTTTGCTGATCAGCAAATTTACCAGCCACTCCACCTAAAATAACCACGGTGTCCAAATACGCATGAGGATTAAGCAAACTTACGGCCATCGCCGTTAAAATAGCGCGTTTTCGCGTCGCAACTGAACGAGCCTCACTCTCCAATTGCTTACTGGACAACGCAGATTTGAGTGACATCGCCCCATACACACTCAAAAAGGCAATCCCCGCCCAAGTCGTGATTTGCAATAGCCATTCGCTTTGTTGAATAAGCGCTCCTACGCCTAAAACGCCCAATGACACCAAAAACATATCGCACAGCGACACGGTCAAAATAACGGGTAGAGTGAACTTTCCACTCAAGCTCTGCGATATGACAAAGGCGTTTTGCGCACCGATTGCCGCTATTAAACCTAAACTCAGAAAGAACCCTTCAAACCACACCATTACATCCCCCAAACCTATCCACAACCCTCAATTTGCTCTCACTTCACGAGGCAATTGAAAGTAAACCCGACATTGTGAAGCAGTGTAACAATGCGCATTTTTTAAATATAATTAAACAAATTTAAATATCATTAGATATATTAATAACCATGCTGGCAAACAAACAATTACAAGCTTTCTCTGCTGTTGCGAAACTACAAAATTTTGAACTTCGTCGCGCGTCATTTACACATTACCCAGTCAGCCGTGTCACAACGGATCCGTCATTTAGAAGAGTATGTTGGGCAAACGCTCATCGTGCGTACAACGCCTCTTCGCTTGACTGAAGCTGGCTTCAAAGTGTTGCAACACGTGCAAAAGTTGGAGCTTCTTGAGAACCAACTTGAGCGAGATTTAAACTTTGAACATAAAAGTGGACCAATCAACTTTACGATTGGCGTCAATGCGGATTCGTTGTCAACGTGGTTTTGGCAAGCACTTGAGCCGCTGCTAAAAACGTATCATTACACCTTCGATTTGGTTAAAGCAGATCAAGACCAAACCATCAATTTGATGAAACAAGGGTTAACTCAGGCCGTTGTTACGACACACCCTACACCGCTGCAAGGTGCAAAGTCTGTATATTTAGGCAAGATGATTTATTTGTTAGTTGCCAGCCCCGCGTTTATTGAACAGTTTTTCCAAAAAGGGGTGACCAAGCAAACGCTCAAAGTAGCTCCGACTGCAATTTATGACCGAGATGACGATCTAACCTTTGATTTTATGGAGAAATATTTCGACATTAGCCAAGAACACGTGCCCTATCATACGTTTCCTTCCGTTGAATCGTTTGAACGTCTGGTGTTGGCTGATGCAGGCTATGCGTTGATCCCGGAATTGCAAGCTGCACGTTATTTAGCGTCTGGTGAACTCATTTCCCTTGCCCCAGAGAAAACCATGCCCGTGCCTTTTTATCTGCACCATTGGCAATTAAATAATGATGAACTGAATCATGTGATCGAAACGATCACGCATGCGGGGCGGCGACTACTGATTTCCTAACCCAACTAACAGCGAGCATTGACGCCATTTGCCAATTTTATCGAAAATTTAGCAGCGTCTAGACTCGGTTGATTTTAACATTGTCGCTATAGTGTAGTTAGATAAGAAAAAAATCAGCGATTTATTTATGTTCGAAACGCTACTTGCGCCTCGCAGTACTAAGCAAAGTTACGCCATGTCAGCAGGCATTGTGCTGATTTTTTCTGTTGTGGCCATTTCCCTTGAAGCCCTATTTTTACCTAAAACGGGTGTCTTGCTTATTCTGCAAATGGCGGTGATTATTGTCTCAATCACTGCAAACCGCGTTTCTGCGGTGATTGCGAGTATTATTTGCGCGTTAGTATTTAACTACTTCGCGACAGAGCCTTTATATTCTCTGCACATGGCGGATATTGAGGACATCTTAAACACATTGATTTTCTTAACGATTGCATTAACCACCAGTGCATTTGCCGACCATTATCGCGAACAAAGTGAAGCGCTCAAACAAGCGGAAATCCGCTCCGGTATCTTACTGAGCGTGTCACACGATTTGCGCACACCACTGGCGACCATTATTGGTTCCTTATCAACCTTTAAAGAATACCAAAATAAGATTGATAAACAGCAACAGGCCGAATTAATAGACGATGCGTTAGATGAAAGCCATCGACTGCACCACTACGTAGAAAACCTTTTACAAGCGACAAAATTGAGCCATAAGGCCATTTCCTTAACGGTCAGCCCTCAATCCGTTTGGCCAATACTAGAGCGAGTTGCCCAACGACTCAATACACCCCGGATTGCACTATCTAAACTCGGTGCACTTAAGCCGGTAGAGATCCAAGACAGCTTACTTGAGCAAGCCGTCTATAACTTGGTCGATAATGCCTTAAAGTATTCACCGAAAGACAGTAAAGTAACGATTGAAGCACAAAGCACAGATAAATCGACAGAAATTAATATCATCGATTTGGGCGCTGGGATAGCTAAAGACAAACAGCAAAAAGTTTTTGAGCTGTTTTACACCACCCGTTCTGGTGATTCAGGGGAAGGTGGCTCTGGGATTGGTCTTAACGTTGCGAAAGGCATAGTAGAAGCACATGGTGGTACCTTGCAGGTAGTAGAAAGTCAACGCGGCTGTACGATGCAAATCGTGCTGCCTACAATGGAGCGTAACGCATGAACAAGAAAATATTAGTCATTGATGACGAACCAAAAATTAGAAGCTTTATCCGAATTTCTTTGCACGCGGAAGGCTTCACTTGCGTTGAAGCAACTACCGCCAAAGAGGGCCTGCAAATGTTCAATGATGAGAAGCCGCACCTCATCATTCTCGATTTGGGCCTGCCGGATCAAGATGGTTATCAAGTGCTTCGTGAACTTCGACAAAGCAGCCGTGTTCCAGTTCTAGTCTTAACAGCACGCGATGAAGAGGCTCAGAAAATTAAGCTATTGGAAGGTGGCGCGAACGATTACTTGAGCAAACCTTTTGGTGTAAAAGAGCTTGTCGCTCGCATTAAAGTACTGCTTCGAGATATTAACTACCAACCGACTCCGTCTATGCTGCATTTTGAAGGGATCAGCATTGATACACAGGATCAAAAAGTAACAATTGATGGCGTAACAACCAGTTTGACGAAAAAAGAATTCGCCTTGTTGATCCGCTTAGCACAAGCACCGAATCAATTATTAACTCAAAATCAGTTACTAAGCGAAATTTGGGGTCAAAGCCACACTGAAGACTCTCATTATTTGCGTGTGCTCATTACGCAATTGCGTAAAAAGTTAGATGACGATGCAGATGCACCTCGATTTATTAAAACCGAACCGGGAATTGGCTATCGGTTTGTTTGCCAAGCGTTGACGCCACAAAGCGAGGCTTAATGCTTCACACCAAAATCACGCTACGATTATTGGCGATGCCCATTTTATGGATGGGAGTCGTCCAATTTATCTTCGCGATGCTTTCAATGATGGTTTTCGTCGATGACGTGATTGGGGCATTTTTAATGCCATCGTTATCTATGCTGATTATAGGTGGCTTAATTTTCTATAACTATCGAGGGCTTGATTTATCCAAAGCGAACTTTCGTGATGCGTTAATTTACGCTTGTGTAACTTGGTTGGTCGCGGGCATTTTGGGTGCCTTTCCTATCATGTTAGTCACCGAAATCAGTTTTACCGACGCGGTTTTTGAATCCATTAGCGCCTTGACTACGACGGGTGCCACGGTACTGTCCGGCCTTGATGAAATGCCTCAAACGTTTTTATTGTATAGGCAATTTCTTCAGTGGATGGGCGGTTTAGGTATTGTTATTTTCGTTGTCGCGATTTTGCCGATGCTTAACGTCGGGGGAATGAAGCTTTTAAAAGCAGAAACCCCAGGCCCGATGAAAGACGACAAACTTTCACCGCGTGTCGCACACACTGCACACTATTTATGGAGTGTGTATATCGTTATCACCATTGCCTGCGCAATAGCGTATTACCTTGGTGGTATGACCGCCTTCGATGCAATCGCCCATAGTTTAACTACGGTTTCTACGGGCGGTTTTTCAACTCACGATGCCAGCATGTGGCACTACGAAAGCCATTTACTGCTTTGGATTTCTAATGTTTTTATGCTCATTGGTGCTATCAATTTTGGTCTGCATTTTCGTGTGGTATATCAACGAAATTTGCGTGGCTATATTCGCGATGAAGAAACCAAAATATTTTTATTGATTGTCTTATTTTTATCCATTGTACTCGCTATCTTTTTGGTGAAAAAAGACGTTTACAGTTCCTCACTTGAATCCTTTAGCTTTTCAGCGTTCCACGTTATTTCGTTTATTACCAGTACAGGCTTTGGTGCGGCAGGTTTTACTGATTGGCCGGTTGCCGCGGGATTTTTCCTCATTTTCGCGGGTTACTTGGGCGGCTGTGCGGGGTCAACGGCGGGCGGCAATAAAATCATTCGCAATATTATTACCGCGAAGGTGATCAATAAGAACCTCAAGCAATTGGTCCACCCTCGGGCGATTATTACCATTAAATATCAAGGCAATGCGGTCACAGAAGATGTTCGCTACGCCGTCATGGCGTTCATGTCTTTCGCTGCAGCTTCCAGTTTAATTTTGACGATGATGTTGATGGCAACTGGCTTGGATTTTTGGAGTGCATTTTCCGCTGTCGCCGCATGCGTTAACGTGTTGGGTCCGGGTTTTGGTCAAGTGGGTGCCAATTTCGAGCCGGTGTCGGACTTAGGCACTTGGTTCTTATCTGGGGCTATGTTGCTCGGCCGCTTGGAGTATTTTACCGTCTTTGTGCTTTTCTCTCGTACGTTCTGGCGCAGCTAGCTGACGTAGAACTGCGCAAGTTACAGGTCGCCTAACGAAGTGACCATGCTGTTTCTAACGCGTCGAATCCTCGGATCCCCCCCTTAACCGGTTTACTCTCCAAGCGGTGTATCGCAAACGCGTTCGCATAATAACGCTCCACAAGCTGCGCAGAAATGGAAAACGGCGGTCCTGCAAAACGCGATTGTTCGTATTCGAACGTGATAAGGAGTTGCTTTGCTTGTTGTGTTACGTGCAGCAGATGTTCACAGTAAATCGTTCGCATGGAATCAGGTAATGCCACCAGCGCGGCGCGATCATAGACCACATCAATGTGTCCCACGTGTTCTCGGGTCAACTTGAAGAAATCCCCGACGTACACCACTACATGTGGCGCACTAAATCGAATGAGTTCACCAACCGCAGTCACTTCGGGTGTTTCACCCAGCTCGTCGAACAATTGGCGAACTGCCTCTTCGTTTAATTCAACACCCACAACATTCTGTTGTTTTTTCAATAACCAAGCAATGTCACGTGTTTTTCCGCACAACGGAACAAACACCGTTTGAGAGGGCTGCAGATTTAGTACATTAAAATGTTTTTCAAGCAATTGATTTACTTCGCCTTCGTGAAAACCAATTTCGCCTTTTGCCCACTTTTGATGCCAAAAATTCGCTTCCATCACGTCCTCCAACCATTTCTGTCCAAACCATACACCGATTTTGGGGATTGATCGAATCTAGTTGTACCGACGACTGAGGTATGGATAATCAACGAAAAGAATAAATTCAAACAAGGTAATGTATGAAATATACACTGATAGGCTTAGCGGTCGCGGCTATTTTTAGTCAACACGTTCTCGCCGATGAAGGGCAATGGCAACCACATCAACTTCCTCAACTCCAAAAACAACTAACAGAAAAAGGCATTGAGATTTCGGGTGAACAGTTGGCGGATTTAAATCAGTATCCAATGAATGCCATCGTCAGCCTAGGCTATTGCTCTGCCTCATTCGTGTCGCCGAAAGGGCTTGTTGTGACCAACCACCACTGTGCGTATGGCATGATCCAAAACAATTCAACCAAAGACAATAATCTGATTGAGAAAGGCTTCTTAGCAAAAAGTTTAGACAAAGAACTGCCAGCAGGTCCTCAAGAGCGTCTTTATATTACTGAATCGGTTACCGATGTGACTGCACAGGTATCAGGCAATTTGGCCGCCGAACTCACGGGAGCAGCGCGTTTTGACGCGATTGAAGCAAACCGTAAAGCGCTTATCAAAGAATGTGAAACCGATGAAAACTACCGCTGCTCAGTTGTCAGCTTCCACCATGGTATGGAATATTTTTTAATTAAGCAGTTGATGATCCAAGACGTCCGCTTAGTGTACGCGCCACCAGAATCCGTAGGCAACTACGGTGGTGATATCGACAATTTTGAATATCCACGCCACACAGGTGATTACTCGTTTATTCGCGCCTATGTCGGAAAAGACGGTAAGCCTGCACCTTATTCCGAAGACAACGTACCTTACGAACCAAAAAGCTTCTTAAAAATTAATGCGGATGGTATAAAAAAGGGTGACGGCATTTTACTCGCGGGCTATCCAGGTCGCACAAGCCGTTACCGCCTAGCAAATGAGATCCAGTTTGCAGCAGACTGGCAGTACCCAGCGATGGTAAAAACGTACACACAAATCATCAATACCATTGATGCGTTGAGTGCTGAAAACCCAGACATCAAGGTAAAATACGCTTCTCGGGTTAAGAGCTATAACAACCGCATGAAGAAACTCCAAGGCCTGTTAGATGGCTTTAAAGTCACCGATATTCATGCCATTAAACAAGCTCAAGAAGACGCGCTATTAGCTTGGATTGCGGCGAACCCTGAACACCAACACTTCAAAACTGCCATCGATGGGTTACGCGTTCAGCTAGAAAAAGAACATGCCTTTACGCGCCAAAATTACTATTTTGCTTTTGCAAGAAGCAGCGATCTCCTTACAACGGCAATGCGTTTATATCGTCTGTCTGTTGAAAACCAAAAACCAGATAGCGAACGCAAAATTGGCTATCAAGAACGTGATTTAAAGATGTTCGCGGCGCGTTTAACGCGTATGGATAAAAGTTTCCATCCAACCATGGACGTAACGATGTGGGCGGAACAGTTAGCTGAATATCTAGCTCAACCAGAACAGACGCGTGTCGCCGCGCTTGATAATGCGCTCGAGCTCGAAGCCAATCAATCAAAAGAGGCACTGATTACAAAACTGTCTCCAATGTACGGTAAAACCTCGTTGACGACGAATGAAGGTCGTTTAGCGTGGATGGAAAAAACACCGGAAGAATTCCAGAGCAGTGACGATCCGTTTATCAAAGTCGCCGTCGCTCTTTTTGACACTTCCATGCAATTGGAAAAACAGGAAAAAGATTTGGAAGGCGCCATGTCTGTTGTTCGTCCAGCATACATGAACGCCATCATTGCGTATAACAAATCGCAAGGTAAGCCAGTGTACCCTGACGCCAACAGCACATTACGTATCACGTACGGTTCGGTAGATGGCTATGAAGCAAAAGATGGCGTGTACAAAACCCCATTTACTTCCGTTCGCGGATTAATTGCGAAAAAAGGTCCATTCCCTTTCAATGCGCCTGAGGACATTGTTAGTGCGTATCAAGAAGGTAAAACAGCGGGTTACTTCTACAATACATTAGAGCGTCCAGCAGCACAGTCGTTTGCTTGTAAGATTTTCGGATGCGAAGTGGCGAAGCCTACACAGTTCAATTCCGTTCCAGTAAACTTTTTATCAAGTGCGGATACAACAGGCGGTAATTCCGGCTCTGCGGTTATGAATGGTAAAGGTGAGTTAGTGGGTCTTAACTTCGACTCTACTTACGAATCAATCACGAAGGATTGGTACTTCAATCCAGAGATCACGCGTGCTATTCACGTAGACATCCGTTATGTCTTGTGGCTAATGGAACACGTTCATGGCGCACAAAATTTATTGAGTGAAATGGACATCGTTCACGACGCGAAATAACTCCTGATAAAAACCAACCCTTTTTTAAAGGGTTGGTTTTTATGTATGTGTTATAAATAGCGCTTAAGTGAGTTCTTCACTTAACATATCAATGAAGCGTCTTACTTTGGCCGACAGATGTTTACGGCTAGGATACAACGCATAAACTGAGACTTCTGGTCGTTCAAAGTCCTCAAACAGAATTTCAAGTTCGCCTTTTTCTAACGCCTCTTTGAGATAAAATTTGGGGAGCCGAGAGATACCAAGCCCCGAACGCACCATTTGTGTTTCCATCTGACCGTTGTTACAGCGAATTTTTTGTTTCACAGTTACATCAAACATCTCACCGTTTTTATGCGTAAACAACCATCGCCCAGGCGTCTTTAAATTGCTGTAACAAATGCAGTGATGCTGAGGCAATTCTCGCGGGTGGTACGGCCGTCCAAATCGTTCTATATAGCCTTTTGAAGCTACGGTAATAATTTCCGTGGCATATATCTTTTTACAAATTAAGCTCGATTCCGGCAGTTGTGCGGTCGCTCGAATGGCCAAATCATAACCTTCTGCAATCAAGTCGATGTGTTTATCACTTAAATCTAACTCTAAGCTGACATTCGGGTACTTATGTAAATAGTTGGCGAGAATAGGTTCAAGGTGTGAATGTGCCAAACCAATTGGACAACTTATTTTCAACTCACCTTTAGGCATTTGATCTTCTTGATTGACTAGATTCAATGCGTTTTCTGCATCTTGCATTAACAACAGGCATTGCTGATAAAACGCTTCACCTTCCGGCGTCAATGCCAAAGTACGGGTGGTTCTGTTCATCAATCTGACGCCCAAACGCCCTTCCAGCTTATTGATGGTTTTACTTACGTGTGAACTAGAATGGCCCAACACTTCGGCAGCAGCACCAAAACCTCGGCTTTTAACAACTTGAACAAAAACCGGAATACCTTCAAACAGATTATTAATAGTCATATGGAAATAGTGAGTTAACTTTTACCCTATTAATAACTATTAAACACCAATGTAGACTGTATTCCAACAACTTGAGGAGAACACCATGAACGTATTAACTTTTGCCGCATCCAGTAGTCGTCAATCTATCAACAAACAACTTGCAACGTACGTTG
The DNA here is from genome assembly GCF_017638925.1 of Pseudoalteromonas xiamenensis. Taxonomy (NCBI): domain Bacteria; kingdom Pseudomonadati; phylum Pseudomonadota; class Gammaproteobacteria; order Alteromonadales; family Pseudoalteromonadaceae; genus Pseudoalteromonas; species Pseudoalteromonas xiamenensis. The sequence goes on along the minus strand of NZ_CP072133.1, from coordinate 2,495,112 downwards.
CGTCGCTGATCCCGAATGCCAATGTGAATGTCGTGGATCTAAACGATTTTGAAATGCCAATTTACAGTTCAGACCGCGAAACTGAATCAGGGATCCCTGAACAAGCCCAGCGCTTTTTCAATATAATTGGCGAAGCAGATGTCATTGTGGTGTCGTTCGCTGAACACAACGGCTCGTATACCGCAGCGTACAAAAACATTTTTGATTGGGCATCACGCATCAACCAAAAAGTATATCAAAACAAGAAAATGGTTTTGTTATCGACATCACCAGGCCCAGGTGGCGCAAAAAGCGTTTTAGCCCAAGCCGTTGGTTCTGCACCTTTCTTTGCCGCTGACGTCAAAGCGTCTTACTCACTGCCAAGTTTCTACGACAACTTTGATGTCGAAAAAGGCGTAGTAAGAAATGAGACCATTAAAGAAGAGCTTAGCGCGCTGGTTAGTAGCCTTTAACGCCACGCAAAGAGGCTCGTTTAGGGGACTAACGTTTTCGTCATGAAATATTTTTGTCCATTGAGTGGGTATCGCGTTTGAACCCACTCAACATGATAACCATGTCGCTCATAAAACGGTTTTGCCTGAAACTCGAGCGTATCCAGTAGTGCAAACCGACATCCTCGTGCAATAGCTTCATTTTCAACAACTTGGAGTAATTCCGAGCCAATTCCCTGTCCACGTAAACGATCACTCACCCAGAGTCGTTCAATGTGCAACCAGTTACCAAAAGTCATTCCTGACAATCCGGCAATAATTTGCTCCTGTTCATCGCGTAACGTAGCTGAGATGGCTTCTTTGACGGTTACGTCCCAATGAGCACGATTAAAGGCAATAAGTTGCTGACTTAGAAAGGAGGCAACCTCATCGCTGTGATGTTCTAAAGTAACTTTTTTCATAGGATAAAACTGAGAAAAGGGAGTACCTGAATTGTACTCCCTGAACAAGCAAGTTAGAAAACAAAGTCTACGCCCACACTCAACAACTTTGCGTCGTTGTGGTAACTAAAGTCATACCATGGAGAGCGGTCGCCTTGATCTTTGAAATCATCCAATTGCAGTTTCAGTGAAGCATTTGGGTGGAAGTTGTACCGAATACCAACGGTTATCATACGATGTTCTTCCGCGTCTCCTGTCCCAAAACCATCAAAATCCTTTTTAATCTTACCTGCCGCCTTTGTGTAGCCAATATAAGGCTGCCATGTGTCATGGTTATAGATTGCTGTGATTAGATAAGTAGGAAATTCAAAGGAATACGCGTCGTCGTATTTTACCAAGTTGTAATCAAAGAGAAGCGTGGCGAAATCGAAATTAAAACTACCACTCAACCCTAAGAATTCGAGATCAAACTTCGTCACGTCCCACGAGCCTGAACGAATGGGCGTACCATCTTCGTTTCGCGAACGCTCAATCACTTTATCTGGAATGCCGTCACCATCGGTGTCAATTTCGTCGCGGAAGAAAACATCCGCGAACGTTTCATATTGTGTCGTGAAATAGGAAAAACGAAGATCAATCCAATCATTAGATGCATTTAGATTTACCCCCAAAATATCACTCCACGTGACGTCTGCCGTGCCTGAGATATAAGTACCTTCTGGAGGGAAATAGTACCCACCGCGATTTCGCCAGTAGTCATGTGAACGAATGTCCTCACGTTCTTCACGTCCTGCGAACATACTAACGGTTGCCGTCCAATCACTCCAATTCATTTGGTGCGCAACGGTCAGACCGTTAAATTGAGTGATCTCCCACCAGTATAAGTTTGCTGGCGGTCGGATCCATGGATACGCGTAGCCCACTTCCATGTACTCAGAAAAGTAATACATCGGTAAGTTTCGTCGCCCAGCCATGACATACCAATCGTCATTAATATTGTAAGTGAGGTACAGCCAATCAATATCAGGTTTAAAATCATCGGCACCCTTGGCTACAAGCTGCCCAGTAAATACCAAACCATCCGTTACATCCATACGGGCCTGCAGCGCTATCATGGTTTCGGGTTTTAATTTAAAGTCTTCGGTGTAAAAAGCGTAATCGTAAAAGTCGACAGGGAATTCGATTTCGCCACTGGGGTCCTCTTCTCCACTAATAACCTTACCGCCGACAATTGAACCATAACCACTAAACTGTATTTCGGCCTTTGCCGCGACAGTGAAAAAGCCAAGTAATACGCAGAAAAATAAACTCAACTTCGTTTTCATTGGTTGTTTCTCCTAATACTTCTTGATGACTTTAACCGCATCGCTTACCGCAGATGCGTCAACATAGCCAATTGTGCTCGGATTTGAAGACACCAACTTCATCATTTCATCTTGTGTGACTTCTTTTGGTGGCGTTCCTTTACCCGTAAAAACCAATTTAGACCAATACGCTTTTAACTGCGCATCGCTTTTTTCAAGTGCAGTTTGATTGAAGTACGTTCTACCATCGCCCCCTTCTTCTAAATTAAGTGGAATGGCCTCAGAGCCGTCAGGAAAGGTTTTTTTCTTGCCAAGATAGAGATTTTTTAAGTCAGAATCGCTGAAGGTATTGCTATTGGATGGATGAACTATAATTGCCACTTCTGCAATCGTAGTTGCAGAAAATAAAATTGTAGCGGCAAAGAGTAAGCGTTTCATGGAATTACTCCTTATGTTGATTACCTTTATAAGCGTAGTTCAATCGAAGGAAAAACCACCAATTTAAAATAAATTTAATAAACTCATCCCAAACTATTCAAAATCGGAACAAATTATCTCTTTCAAAAGTAGTGACTTAAATGTTTCAAAAAAGAGTAATACAAGCGAAACATGGTATTGAGATAGTACTCGCGTTGACATACTCCCCATTTGTTTACATAGTAACTTAACAATTTGTAGAGCTCTTCTTGAGGCTCTTTTTTTTATGTCGTGATCCCACCCCATTTGCTAACATAGCACTTTATTTACAACGCCCTTTTTTGTGGTCAAACAGGTGTACACAAGTGGATAAACAACCGAACAACCCATTGCATGGTCTTACACTCGAAAAAATTCTGACATCCTTGGTCGAACATTATCAATGGTCTGGGTTGTACGAGCGCATCAACCTCAACTGCTTTTACAACGATCCATCCATTAAATCATCACTGAAATTTTTGCGTAAAACACAATGGAACTCGTGACAAAGTTGAAGCTCTCTACATTGAAACATTCGCTAATAAACCAAGCTCTATTTGGGATAATGTGACGCTTAAAAAAGGGTGATTAAGCACTCGTAGAACAGGGATAGTATTGCTCAACTAGGTTAAAGGGAATTTATGATATTAAGTGAAGCGCAGTGAATATTGTTACGAACCGAACGCGACGTCATGCGCAATTATGTTGGAGTAAACAAACTGAGGTGAGCTTCGGTCGGCGCGACGCTGGCTCATAGTGGTTTACAATTGCAAATAGAACCGTCGATTTTGGTCAGTCATAACTGATCATAGACACGGACTCAATGTATGTGCCTTATCTATGGGCAAACTGTACAAGTACGAGTCCTCCACACAGTAAAACGCCATATAACACGGCGGCAAGTAAAAAAGGTTTTTTACCGACTTGGCAGACAGCGCGAAGGTTGGTTCTCAGCCCCAAAGCCACCATCGCCATCGTCAGCAATATTTGATCAACCATTAACAACCACGAACGAAGCAAATCGGACAAAAAATCCAGAGAATTGACCGCGCATACCGCAATGAACACAAAAGCAAACCAAGGAATGACCACTTTTTTCGTTTCATCCCCAGTGCTACGTCCTACGATACTTGAAAGCACCATTAGTACGGGCGCCAGCAACATAACACGTACCATTTTTTCGACTACCGCCATATCTGCAACATGTTCGTTAATTGAAGAACCAATAGCCACCACCTGTGCAACTTCGTGTACGGTTGCACCGACAAATAGTGAGAATTGAGCGTCCGTTAACGGCAGTGCATGATAGATTGCGGGGTAAGCAAACAAACTAAGTGTTCCAAATGTTACCACCGTCGCTATTGCTACCGACACTTTATGTGGCGCACCTTTAACAACGGGTTCCGTTGCCAAAATAGCAGCTGCACCGCAAATGGCACTGCCCGCACCTATCAACAACGACGTTTGCACATCGAGTCCCAGCGCTTTTCGCCCAATGAGCATCGCAAGACAAAGAATACTGACGACCACCACAACATCGATGACCACGCCAACGACCCCGACATCCGCAATATCCGAAAACGTAAGGCGCAATCCAAAGAGCACCACGCCCAAACGCAGTAGCGGGCCTTTGGCAAAATCCACACCGTCCAAAACAGGGGGGGATAGCGTGTGAAGGAGTGTATTACCAATCATTGCACCAAGCCCAATACCTAACGTAAGAGAACCAAGTCCCAACGACGTAAAGGGTTTAGTGCTCCCCAGCCACTGTGAGATAAGTGCCAACACCAACACGATCACGACTCCTTTAAGCTTGTACAGGGCCAATTCATTACGGGTGGGTTGAGCTAGTTTGTCGAGGAGCCTGGGCATGGGAAACTCAGCGGTAATTAAAACTTGCAATCACTTTAAAAAATGACGCAACATAACTCCAATACATTAATTTCATCATTCCATTACTATTAGTTATGCAATTAAACCTACATCTACTGCGCCTGTATTTTGAGGTAGTTCAAAACAATAGTTTCACTAAAGCTGCCACCCTATTGTGCATAAGCCAGCCTGCAGTTTCAAAAGCGGTCAAAGAACTGGAACATTTGCTCGGGACAACACTCATTGACCGAACGAATCGAAGTGGCACTATCGTGCTAACCGAAAGTGGTGAATTACTTTATCAACATGCCAGGGGCATATTCGCAATTGAGAAGTCCGCACTAAAAGACATGGATGCCCTTAAGCAATTAGGTAAAGGGACGCTAACACTCGGGGCAAGCACTACCGTTGCTGGGTATTGGTTGATCCCCTATCTCGCCAAATTTAAACAACAATATCCAAATATCCACATCAATATGGTGGTGCATAATACACATGACATTGAAGAGGCTATGCTAGATGGCCAATTCGATTTGGCGCTGGTTGAAGGAAAACCGGAGCGTGACACGCTGACGGTCACAACGTGGCAGGAAGAGAGCATGGGACTGTGGATTAAAAGCAACACGACGTTTTCTCCCACACAATGTACGTGGTTACTTCGCGAACAGGGTTCGGGTACGCGCGACGTCACAGAACAGTTTATTCAATCTCAGCAATGGCAAATTCAGTCTACCATTGAGCTTGGCAGTAATGAGGCTATTGCTCAAGCGGTTTCATTTGGTTTGGGGGCGGCGTATTTACCTAATGTTGTTTGTAAAGAACTTGCAGAACTCGGTCGTATTCAACCAGTCACGACATTGAATGCAAGCACGCGTTCGTTATACCTACTAGAGCTTCCTCTGCGCCCACTATCGGCTGCCGCAACCGCATTCAAAATGATCTTATTTAGTTAAACTGGAGCGAATGGCGCTGCCATCAGCATCTAACGTACTTTTTGACTAAATACACTTTACTTCGCCCTTCAGCATGTAAGCTGAAGGGCGAAGTAATAAAACAACAAGAGCGGATGTTATCGCGATTTTGTTCGTTATGACCAGAGATAATTCTCGCGAACAGAATTTTTGGCTGTATGCTGCTATACAGCGCTCTGGCTACATACCATATATTAAATTGCAGCGAACAAAGCTTCTTCGTAATTCACCGTTGATAGTGTTATTTTTCTAGTGTTTTAAATTCAAACGCAGTTCTAAAATCTTTAGTAATATGCTCAACCCATTTTTTATAGCTTGCCATTTCTCTACTGCCAAACCTTTCCTTTTTGAAGCGAGATTCAATCATTAGATTGACCGACATATAGGATGTATTGCTAAAGTTACCATCCATTATATTAAATGTGTTTTCAGGTGGAAAATGGCTTACGTTATGATCGATATCAATAGAAAACTGCAATTCAACGAAAGGGTTATCGATAAATAAAATATTCTCTTTTACTTTCACTTTAGTATCTGGAGGTAGAGTTAACCCTTCTGTCATTGAATGATTTTCATCAAATTTAAATGAAGTAAGATCCAATATTTTGTCAAATTCGTTTTTTGCTATGAAAGTATTTTTACCTGCATATTCAGCAGAGGTATTAAAGGAATACTTCTCACTTCCTCTGAAAGTTTTCTTATTTTTAAAAATTTCCCAATCAGGGTTTTTAGATAACATTTCACCAATGATACCTATGTGTAAAAACTTAGATATATCTTTAATTGCTGAATTAAGCTCTTCTCTAGACTCAATACTAAATGAGAAAAAGTTTTCATCTTTCATGTTCTTTTCATTTAAGGAACCTAATTTAAAATATTTATCTAGGTTCACTTCTTTTGATATTTCTTCTCTATGAAAAACAAAAAATGAAGATTTTTTATGACTCAATGAATGAATATCAGCAATCATATTATAAATAGATAGCTCTACTGTCATAGATTCTGTTTTAACTTCATCTTTCAATGCAAGAATAGTATTCAAGAAAAACATTAAAAATGCGGCACATAGAGCTGTAAATGAGAACACAATATCTTTTGCGTTTAAGTTATTTCCAACAATCGTGAAACCCAATAGCACCAACGCTATTAAGGTGAACATTAAAACAAAAATAAACGATGTACTCATGGGCTTTCTCTTATTTTATATTGCACTTCCAATATGCAGAATGAAGTTAATTTCTAATACTAGTAAAATTTATAAGTCCCAATACTGTTCGCACAATTCCAAATTTATTCGTTGTAATTTTATCTAGTCAGTTAACAATACTGCCCGCAGCACCAACCACTGCTCCATGCATATTGGAAATTATACCCACCTAACCAACCAGTTACGTCGGTGACTTCACCAATAAAATAGAGTCCTGAGGCTTTTTTTGCTTCAAAGGTTTTGCTCGAAAGCTCATCGACATCGACGCCACCAAGCGTCACTTCTGCAGTGCGATAGCCTTCTGTACCATTTGGTTTAATTTGCCACTGATGAATTGTTTGGGCAATTTGCGCCAACTCAGCATGATTGAGTTGATTTAGCGCTTTGTCGGGGATTTCCTGTTGCTCTGTCAGAATTTCCACGAATCGCTTTGGTAGTAACGTCGCAAGTGCATTTTTGAGTGATTTTTGCGGGCTTTGCTCTCGCCACGTCGCTATCAACGCTTCAATGGAATTATCGGGCAGTAGATTGATGGTGACCGCCTGTCCCGCTTGCCAAAAACTGGAAATTTGCAAAATGGCCGGACCCGATAAGCCTCTGTGCGTGAATAAAATATTTTCACGGAAAGACACGCCCGATTCACTGCTGACGAGACTGTCGATACTCACCCCTGACAATCCTTCAAACCGTTGTTTATCATGGTCATGAAGTGTGAGAGGGACCAAAGCAGCTGTTGTGGGGTGTACTTTTAAACCAAACTGTTGGGCGATTTGATAGCCAATGGGTGTTGCCCCAAGCTTTGGCATCGTTAGACCACCAGCCGCAACCACAAGAGAAGCACAACTGATTTCCCCTTCAGACGTTTTAAGCGTGTAACCTTCGTCAGTTTTACTTACTGACAGCACTTCTCGTCTCAAAAGCAATTCAACGCCCGCCCACTCACATTCAGTCAGCAAAATATCCACGATGTCTTGCGCGCTGTTGTCACAAAACAATTGACCCAACGTTTTATGGTGGTAGGCAAGTCCATGTCGGTCAACCAATTCAATAAAATCATGCTGGGTATAACGACTTAGGCAACTTTTAACGAAGTGGGGATTTTGGCACAAGTAGTTAGCAGGACTAGCGTTTTCGTTAGTGAAATTACAACGACCACCACCACTGATGAGTATTTTACGCCCTGCTTTCTTCCCCATATCCACTACCGCTACACGTCTTCCACGATAGCCAGCTTGTGCTGCACACATTAATCCTGCGGCGCCTGCGCCAAGAACCACAACATCAAAATTCAATTTATTGACCTACATCTAGTTACTTTTAATACCAGCGTAGTATAACAGAGTCTAAAGTATTTCTTTATCGACTGTTTTGTTTACATCCATTCACAAACTGAGCAAAACATAACCTATCGAATTTTATATTCCAACATAGATTAATTTAACATTATTTTAATAATTATAAGATAAGCTAACCCTCCCTTTTTCATTAAACCCAAAAAAACCTGAAAATTTAGACATTTAGAAGTCTTCTTATACTCATTTATATATGACTAATAACTAATCTTTCCTTGGTTAAATTTAACACTGAATTTACTTTGTTTACCTTCTTGCAGGGTTTGACCCTGATAGAAGTACAAAACAACAATCTAGGGAAAATTATGATAACAGCAAAACAACTTAAGCTTGGCGCACTCAGCCTTGCTATTGCAGCAACATTCCAAGCGCCAGCGATTGCGGCAACAATGACAGTGAACGACATTGCAGCAAAAGTGGCCGCTCAACCAACTCGCGGTACTCAATTCATCATTAAGTACAAATCAGCAAAAGCGGGTGATTTCTCAACGCAAAATGCGGCTGACATGAATGCACGTGCAAAGCAATTCATCGACGGTTTCGCAAGCTCAAAAGCACACGCTAAAGCGAAATATGTGCGCTCAATGGCGTTACAAAATCACCACGTGGTACAAGCGGGTAAAAAATTAAGTCCAGAAGAAGCGCAAGCATTTATGGATGAAATGGTTGCTACAGGTAACGTTGAGTACATTGAAATTGACCAAATGCTTAAGCCTTTCGCTACGCCAAACGATCCACGTTACAGCGACCAATGGCATTACCATGAAGCAACGGGTGGTTTGAATCTGCCTTCTGCATGGGATAAATCAACTGGTGCGGGCGTCGTTGTTGCGGTTCTCGATACAGGTTACCGTCCTCATGCGGACTTAAACGCAAACATTCTGCCGGGTTACGACATGATCTCGGACACCTTCGTTGCAAACGATGGCGGCGGCCGTGATAGCGATGCAAAAGATCCGGGCGATGCTATAGCTAAAAACGAATGTGGTGATGTTCACGATGCACAAGATTCAAGCTGGCACGGAACACACGTAGCAGGCACTATTGCAGCCGTTACAAACAACAACGAAGGTGTTGCGGGTGTTGCTTATGACGCGAAAGTAGTCCCAGTACGTGTACTTGGTAAATGTGGTGGTTTAACGTCAGATATCGCGGACGGTATTGTTTGGGCTTCAGGTGGTTCAGTGTCAGGCGTACCTGCTAACGCAAACCCAGCAAGCGTAATCAACATGAGTCTTGGTGGTAGCGGTGCATGTAGTTCTGCAACTCAATCTGCAATTAACACAGCACGTGCAAACGGTACTGTTATTGTTATTGCTGCGGGTAACGACAACGACAACGCGAACAATTACAACCCAGGTAACTGTAGTGGCGTTGTGAACGTTGCGTCAGTTGGCCGCAACGGTGGTCGTGCGTACTATTCGAACTACGGCACATCTATTGACGTAGCAGCTCCAGGTGGCGCACAAAGCTTTGCAAATGATCCACAAGGTATCCTATCTACACACAATGGCGGTTCATCAAGCCCGTCAACGGATACATACCATTACATGCAAGGTACTTCTATGGCGGCACCGCACGTTGCGGGAGTAGCTGCGCTTATCAAACAAGCTAAACCATCTGCAACGCCAGATGAAATTGAAAGCATCTTGAAAACAACAACGCGCTCTTTCCCTGCAACATGCAACAACTGTGGTACGGGTATTGTTGATGCAAATGCTGCGGTACTTAAAGCCATTGGTGGCCCAATCACGAATGAACTGCAAGATGGTGTGGCGGCGACTAACCTATCTGGTTCTAAAGGCAGCCAAACTAAATATACTTACAACGTAGTTTCTGGTGCGTCAAAAGTAACGTTTACGATGAGCGGTGGTACAGGTGATGCGGATATGTACGTGCGTGCAGGTACTGAGCCTACTACGTCAGTCTTTGACTGCCGTCCATACGAAACAGGCAACAACGAAGTATGTACAATCAATAACCCAACATCTGGTACTTACCATGTTATGTTGAACGGTTATGCGGCATACAATGGTGTAAGTTTACTTGCTCAAACAACAGGTGGCACAACAACGACACCAACAGGTAGCGAAAGCACAGTAACTGACATTTCAGCTTCATCTGGTACATGGAAATACTACACAGTAGATGTTCCTGCGGGCATGAGTTCACTGACGGTAACGACTTCTGGTGGTTCTGGTGACGCGGATATGTACGTAAAATTTGGCGCACAACCAACAACCTCTAGCTTCGATTGTCGTCCATATGAAAACGGCAATGCTGAAACCTGTAATATCACAAGCCCAAGCGCTGGTACTTATTACATTGGTTTAAATGCTTATAAGACTTTCTCTGGTGTAACACTTAACGTGAAATATGTCCCTTAAGTGACGTTCAATCTATTTGACTAAACTCACGGTTTGACGGTGCCTAGCATTCACAAACAGAGTCTTAGTTAGCGTAGATGAACACTACACCCCCAGTGAAACAAAGGTCAGCATGTGCTGACCTTTTTTCTTTATACTTGCCGAGCTTTAAAGTCCCAAGCTAACTCGTATTTTTTCCATCTGTTGATGAAGTCGTGCTTGGATATCCGTCACTTGAGCATTCGAGCTATCAACCTGACGTTTCATATTTAGCATCGATTCGCTGAATGAACTGAGTAAGCTATTTTGTTGATCCGCTAAGCCTTTGGCACTGTCGGCAACTCTATTCGCTTGTTGTGCTCGCTCCGCGACCGCTGAGGAATTCGCCCTAAGCTCTTTTGCATGAGCGGTTTGCATTTCGGCGTCTGACGCCAAAGCGGAAATTTCATTCGAGACTTTACTGGAGTTCTCACTGAGGATTTGCAATTGCTGGTTAATATCCGCCAGTGAATTCTGTGTTTGTTGCGCCAATTTTCTCACTTCGTCCGCAACGACCGCAAAACCACGCCCATGCTCACCTGCTCTCGCCGATTCGATTGCGGCATTCAGTGCCAGTAGATTTGTTTGCTCCGCAATGGTTCGGATCATCTCAATGACTTTACCAACATCGGAAACGCCCACCAGCAACTCATTCAAACTGCTAAGGCCTGATTCGACTCGACCTTGCGTATTCGAGTCTCGCTTTAAGCATATCTTCAGCAAATCCAACACTTTGACTCATCGTTTGCAGCGTTGAACGCGCATTTTCAAACACTTCATTGTTGATGTCATCAACTTGTCCACCCAGTTCTTTGATGTCTTCCAACATGCCTTGGGTTTGCTCAACTTGCATTGACGTATGCTCAGATTGCTTGCTGATGTCGGTCAAATTAACGCTCATCTCTTGCATGAAATCATTCACGACAGACAGCATTTCTTGTCGAGCTTCATTTTCTGCTTGCTGGCGCTCTAGTAGGCGATTGAAGTAATTCGCAATTTCACCCACTTCCGTTTTTGCATTGAGGTTTTCAATACGCTTCAACTCATTGCTTTCAAGTAAGTAAGCAAACCCGCTCCTTAATTGACGAAGCGGATTCAGCACTTGATTACGTTGAACAAAATAAACACCTGCTGCCAACATAACCAACAACCCAATCGCCGCGCTAAAGAACCAAAGTACATTTAGTTTTAAATCATTTTGTTCTTGTTTTAACGCCTGCTCGGCATTGAGAATAGTATTGGAAATTCGTTTTATATCGGCTCTTAATGATTCGATACCAATACGGCGTTGCTCCGTTTGCTCAAGCGTATTGGCCAAGTCTCGTTCAAATCGCTTCGGCCAACTCACCAACTCCGATTTAATATTCAGCGCCTTATCTTCAGCTTCTGCACCAAAAAAAGCCTCATCTTCATCTAGTGCTTCCATCACACCCAGATTATCCAATTGCTCTATTTTGGCCGCGATTGACAACAACTCTTCAACGCTATGATGTAAATTTTGTTTCGCCGTTTCACTGGCGTTCATCACTTGGGTATACGTGTAAATTGACAGGTTGGTTACTTCGATAAAGTAATCTTTGCTCGCCTTAAGGTACGTGGGTGCAAGCGGATGGTCTTTTGCTTCTAATGCGTAATTGACCATGGATGACGCTGAACCCGTCATCTGTCTGAGCGCATTATCAAGCAACGCAAGTTCATTGCCCGAAAGCTTCCCAATTGCTCGATATTTACCTTGAATATCGGCGCCAAGCGCTGTCAATTGGGTGCCCAATTTGCTTGATAAATCGCTAGGTAAATTTGGCAGTGATTCTTTTTGAATTTGTTGAATAATTTCAGAGGCTTTAGACAAATACTGGCTGTCTCCAGCACTTAAATAATCTTCAATCGTACCCGACAAATCAACTAATACTTTATTCTTCAATGCAGAATAAGTGGTATTTTGTTTGTCGAGTGTACTGAGTACTTGGCTCGCCCAGAACAACGTAGCTGCTAGCACGATACTTGCTGCTGTGAGTAATATTGCCAGTAATCTAGTAAAAGAAGACACTCGCATACGTCAAAACCCCCCTTGGTCATTTGCAGGTGGTAGACTATTAAACTTTTATGACAGTTTAATGTATTTGTACGTCTAGACGTAAAAGCAGACTTTTTTCTTAGTCCCTTCAACCTGAACAGTATAGGCAATCACACACAGCTTGCATCAAAGGGACATTAAAAAAGTAAAAGCTGAATCGAAATTTAAAAATAAAAACAATAAAATCAAAAAATTAAATATAACCTTGATTTGAACAGCCAAACAATAAATCGTACTTTTTACTTATTACTTTTTTTCTCGCCCACTACAAACGTATGAATGAAAAGTATGAGTACACCACGCTGACGAATTAACGCATTGCAGCTTTAACATAAACGTCAAATCTATTTTTCTTTGTTTCAATCTGCATACTGGGCTTTTGTTCATTCAGGAAGGGTGCATAATCTGGGCGTTTTACCACGACACGTTTTGACGCAAGTGACATTGCAAAGGGCAGTAACGCATCTGCATCATCATCTCCGCCAACGAGCGTTTGAAATACACGCATCTCTTTTTTCACTAATGCGGATTTTTCTCTATGTGGGAACATCGGATCAAGATAAACGACATCCGGTTGAAAAGCGCTATCGATTAATAACTGATGACTCGTACCAAACGCCATTTTCATGTGTGTTTGCATCCACTGACCAATTTCCGCATCCGAGTAAGCGCGCTGTAATCCGTCGAACAGTAACGCGGCAACAACCGGATGACGCTCATGGAGCATCACCTCACAACCAAGCGCCGCCAATACAAACGCATCGCGACCAAGTCCTGCGGTTGCATCTAATACTTTTGGCGTTGCACCTTTATTTAACCCAACCGCTTTCGCAATAGCCTGCCCCTTTCCACCGCCGTATTTACGCCGATGAGCGGCGGCTCCTGTGACAAAATCAACGTAGACAGCACCGAGCTTGGGTTCATCACTTTTAAATAATTGTAACCCTTTTTCATCATAAACAAGACGATATCCTTCATTGCTATCAGACCAAGCTTGCAATTCGAATGCAGATTCAAGTTCATCTAAGTACGGTCTATTTTCTGAAAAAGGGGTGTGGATAACCAAGGCGCTCTCCTATATCTCGCTTAGCGTGATTATACCGAGGCCTTGGCTATTACCAAATTAAAATAACTCGATGTCCGTTTGGGCCGGAACGTCTTCCTCACCCCAAGGTTTTGCAATGCGGTTTAAACTTTCGATCAATTCGTGACGAGCTTCTGTGATTTCAGTGAGTTTATATTTAATAATCGACAATTCGTCATTTAAAAACGAGAAGTGTTGGAACAGCTTTTCAAATTCATCAATCTGCTCTTTGGTAAGTGGTTGCTCCACAAATTCCCGCGCTTTGGCAATTTCCGCTTCAAAGGCGACTAACTTATTGGTTTGGTGGTCACTAATGCCAATCAATTGATCGGAAAGCTCTTCAAACACAATGCCGATTTGCTCCACTTTACTCAATGCTTCCTCACTGACTTCCATATCCTTGATCTTGGCGTTGGTTGCTTCAAGAATATGCGGTAGCAAATCCTTATAGCGGCCATACATCGCTTCATCATCTACAGGCATGTTTTTAATGAGTAACGAAACTTTTGGATAATTGATGATGGTTCGACGACCAAAGTCGACAAATCGGCTGCCTTCCCTATTTTGTTCAAGTAACTCTTGCTCAATAGGTTGAATTGCGCCTTCGCCAGCAAAAAATACCGCACTATTGTGATACCAAAATGCAACCGCGACATCGAGTTTTAACGGTAAGAAAAACTCAAAAAAGTAATCTCCCAGTGTGCGCAGATCATGAGCGTGGTAAGACTGACCCACATAGCGCATGATCCGACCCATATCGCCCGAGTCTGTCATCGCAATTTCCGCGGTCATTTGTGCACGCTTAATATCTTGGCTCAAGCGTTTGGAGTGCTGCATGTAATTGTACAACACTTTAATACGAGCCTTGAGACTCATCCGCTTCAAACGGTTTTACAATGTAATCTGACGCACCACTGTTGTAACCCCGCATTCTTTCATCTAACTCTTTTCGCGACGACAAGAACATGACAGGAATATCCGCAGTCTGCTTACATTTTTTGAGTTTTTCACACACCTCATAGCCCGACATGCCGGGCATTTCGACATCAAGTAGAATAATATCAGGATGATACTTTAAAGCTTGGCGGATCCCTTCATCGCCATTTTTCGCATGGATCAACGTACAAAATTGCGAAAGCGATTCATCTATTATGTGATGCACTAAACGATCATCGTCGATAGCCAGGACCAGTTTGGACATACAGCTTTCCCTATTTATTCATTACTTTAGAAAGCATAGTCAGTGTAGAAATTTTTGCTAACGAAAAAGCACCACAAGTGGTGCTTTTATAATCAACTTAACTCATAACTTGCGCTAAATCATGCAGCTTGAGTTTCTATTCCACTGTGACGCAGTAGCGCATCGACTGTTGGCGCTCGGCCACGGAAACGTTCAAACAAGACCATCGGGGATTCAGAACCACCTTTTTCGAGAATGTGCTGCATAAAATCACGACCCGTATTCGCGTTAAAGACACCTTCTTCCTCGAAACGCGAAAACGCATCTGCAGAAAGTACTTCAGCCCATTTGTACGAGTAATACCCCGCACTATAACCACCAGCAAAAATATGGCTAAAACTGTGTTGGAAACGATTAAACTCAGGCGCTTTTACAACAGCGGTTTTCTCGCGCACTGTGTTTAAAATTGTTTGGATATTACAGCTTTCAGAAGGCTGATAGTCCGCGTGAATATGGAAATCAAACAGTGCAAATTCAATCTGGCGCAACATCATCATGGCTGATTGATAATTCTTCGCGGCTAATAATTTATCAAGTAGCTCTTTAGGCAACGGTTCACCCGTTTCATAATGCCCAGAGATCAGACTTAACGCTTCTTCGTCATAACACCAGTTTTCTAAAAACTGACTTGGTAATTCTACTGCATCCCATGCAACGCCATTGATGCCAGCGACCGAGCCTGCATCAACTTGCGTTAACATATGATGTAAACCGTGGCCAAACTCGTGGAATAACGTTGTAACTTCATTATGTGTAAACAGAGCCGGCTTACCGCCAACTGCCTTATTAAAATTACATACAAGATACGCCACGGGTGTTTGTAAACGTCCATCTGAAAGATGACGACGACCAATGCAATCATCCATCCACGCACCGCCACGCTTTTTCTCGCGAGCAAATAAATCTAAATAAAATTGCCCGCGTAGGACGTCTTGGTTGTCATAGATAGAGAAGAAACGTACGTCTGGGTGATAGACATCTACACCTGACTCTTCGACAACGCGAATGCCAAATAAACGATTTACGGTTTCGAACAAACCATTAAGCACTTTGTCGGCTGGGAAATAAGGGCGTAGTACTTCATCTGAAATGGCGTATTTAGCCTGCTTTAACTTCTCACCAAAATAGCCATAATCCCAAGCTTCCAGTGACTCAACACCATATTGTGCTTTCGCAAATGCTCGAAGTTCATCAACTTCAAGTTGTGCTTGGCCGCGCGATTTGTCGGCTAAGTCATTTAAAAATGCAAATACTTGTGCCGGCGATTCCGCCATCTTGGTTGCTAATGATTTGTCCGCATAGCTGTCAAAACCCAGCAATTGAGCTAATTCATGTCGCAGTGCAAGCTCTTCTTTCATGATGTCTGAGTTATCAAATTCACCAGCATTAGGCCCTTGATCGGACGCACGTGTCACGAATGCACGATAGGCCTGTTCACGTAAGTCTCGATTATCCGCATACGTCATCAATGGCAAATAGGAAGGAATATCAAGCGTAAACACCCAGCCTTCTAACTCTTTACTTTCGGCGGTATGAGCCGCTAAAGCTAATGCCGACTCAGGCAACCCAGCAAGGTCGGATTCATCCGTTACATGTAATTGCCATGCTTGCGTTGCATCAAGTACATTATTGGAAAACTTCATTGCCAATTCTGATAGGCGTACGGCTATTTCCCCATAACGCTTTTGCTGGTCTGGCGCTAAAGCAATACCAGACAACCTGAAATCTCGTAACGCATTATCAATACTGGTTTGTTCCGCCACCGTCAAAAAAGCAAATTCTGCACTGTCTTTAATCGCTTTGTACGCTTTATACAATCCTTGATGCTGGCCTACAAAGGTCGAATACTCGGAAATAATAGGCAAACACGTTTCGTATGCTTCTCGAAGCGCGTCATTGTTCATCGTCGAGTTTAGGTGGCTAACAGGTGACCACATACGCGAAAGTTGGTCGTCCGCTTCTTCCAGTGGTAAAACGAAATTTTCCCACGTAAAGTGTTCTTGTTTTAATACGTTATCGATCGTTTCACGACAGTGGGCAATCGCCGATTCAAGCGCAGGCACCACGTGTGCAGGCTCAATTTTTGAAAATGGCGGTAAACCCGAAAGTCCAATTAGTGGATTACTCATATCAACTCGCTTATATGCTTTTACTTATAAAGGTTGAAATTGGGGCAAATGCCACAATTACAAGGTAATCTGAGATTTTTTAAAATGGTAGCGGGTCATAGTTAACTCGCCAAGGATTGTCTCAAATTAGATAAAAACCGCATTGAGACAGCATTTATGCATCCATTTATTTAGGAGTAAACATGACTCAACATTTTGATTATATCGCCATTGGTGGTGGTAGTGGCGGTATCGCATCAGCCAACCGAGCAGCACTGAGAGGCGCAAAAGTTGCGCTAATCGAAGCCAAGCACATGGGTGGAACTTGTGTAAATGTGGGCTGCGTACCAAAAAAGGTAATGTGGCACGGCGCACAAGTCGCTGAAGCAATTAAACTTTATGCACCAGATTATGGTTTTGATGTTGAACTCAAAAACTTCGATTGGGCAAAACTAGTTGAAAGCCGAGAAGCATACATCGGTCGAATTCACCAAGGATACAATGGTTATTTAGCGAAAAATGGCGTGACCGTTATCAACGGCTTTGCACGCTTTGTAGATAACCACACCGTGGAAGTAAATGGCGAACGCTATACGGCGGATCATATTTGTATTGCCGTCGGTGGCAGACCGTCTATTCCTGCGATTCCTGGCGCAGAGTATGGCATCGATTCAAATGGATTTTTCGAACTCAACGAACAACCTCGTCGAGTTGCAGTCGTCGGTGCAGGCTACATTGCAGTTGAGCTTGCTGGCGTATTACATAGCCTAGGAACAGAAACTCATTTGTTTGTTAGACAACATGCCCCTCTTCGAAATTTCGATCCGATTATTGTCGATACTCTTACTGAAATCATGGACAAAGAAGGTGCCAAAATTCACCCTCATTCCACACCAGAGAAAATCACGAAAGAAGCTGATGGCTCTGTGACACTGCACCTAACTAATGGTCAGTCACATAACGTTGATCAAGTGATTTGGGCCATTGGACGTGAACCCGTCACCGATCTCATCAATTTACACGCGACTGGCGTTGAGACAACTGAACGCGGTTACATCAAAGTTGATGAATTCCAAAATACCTCTGTTAAAGGGATTTATGCGCTGGGTGACATCATGGAAGGCGGCATTGAATTAACACCAGTTGCGGTTAAAGCTGGCCGTAAGCTTGCTGAACGCCTGTTCAACCCTGAAATGCCAGATGCCAAAATGGATTATGAACTCGTTCCAACAGTCGTATTTAGTCACCCTCCCATTGGTACAATTGGCCTGACAGAGCCACAAGCAAAAGAAAAATACGGTGAAGACCAAATTAAAGTGTACACCTCAACATTTGCAGCTATGTACACTGCGGTTACCCAACATCGCCAGCCTGTACGCATGAAATTAGTGTGCGCAGGTCCAAATGAAAAAGTCGTCGGATTGCATGGCATCGGCTTTGCTGTTGATGAAATGATCCAAGGGTTTGGAGTCGCAATGAAAATGGGCGCAACCAAAGCCGACTTTGATTCCGTCGTTGCAATCCATCCAACAGGCTCAGAAGAGTTTGTCACCATGACAGGTTAGTGTAGAAATTTTACTGATACACATTTGAAAATCGGAAAATACATTTTAGGCTGATTAACTATAAGTTAAGTTGATCAGCTCTTTTTTGTGTGGCTAAACTAACTTACTCTGGGGATGTATTTTCAGAAGACACTCTTTTCTATTTTGAAAATCACACGCTTGGTTTGCAATCATACAATGACACTATGAGCTAGTACATTTTATTGCCAAAGCTACTCAACAATAGCTTGTTTGAATTTAAAAAGTATTTCTTGCCAGTTTTTACATCTCTCGTTGCAAAAGAGTAGATGATAAAACAATTAGAGGCTCCTTCTTCAATAAAGATGTCATCTTTAAACTTTAAATCGAATTCAATTTTTTCACCTTGTCGCACTTCAATGCCTGTATTCTTGTCAAGCCCATAGTCAGTAATAGGCCCTAGATATTGTGCATTCCCTATTTCACAATCGAGTATTAGTCCATTTGAGGGCTGCATAGATTCATACCCGATAACTCGTTTGTCGAAATTCAAGGTTTGATCCGACTTATTCTTTATGGCGACTTTTAAAAATACATCGTCCGATGAAAACTTGATGTTCACTTTGATCTGATCGTCACATAAATCCACGAATTTACAAAAAGAAACATAGTTATCACTTACGACCTCATCCGCAAAACAACCCTGAGTAGGCAAAAAAAGTAAAATTAATAATACTATTGCTCTAATCATCATAATTTTTAATATCTAGTCGCTTTAACATCGGTTGCTCAATACTCTATTCCCCATGGATGTTGACCGCCAATTATTGTACTGATGGCGCTCCTTATATTCACGTGGATATTATCCCCCCGCCTTGCTTGTTTCGCTAGTTGCCCTGCTTCTCGAAAACTATCGAAATTATGGTGACTTCATCTTGGAACGCTTTACCACCATGAGGTAAATAATAACTTTACAGAAGAGGCTATTGTTTATGCCGGTTCTGATTTTGCTAAAAAGAGGCGATAAGTCAGCGCGAGAATCGCACTCAGTACACCAGCGACCGCGAGTACCCAATAGCTAAAAAGGGAGAACAAACCTGCACCGAGCGTGCCTCCAACGATGAATCCAACAATTAGAGCAATGAATAATCGCGCTTTTCGAGTATCAATGGTCTCACCTCGAAAGCGAGCTCCGATCATGAGTCCCATATCCGTCAAGACGCCTGTGAGGTGAGTGGTTCGTACAATCGCCCCACTGTAGTTTGTCACCATCGCATTTTGTAAACCACATGCCGCCGAAGCGAATAAATACCCTCCACCAAGCTCTAGATACAGTAAACCACCCGCTATTAAAAGAAAGATAGCTTCTACTAACAATAAAGTGTCGTAATGGCGACCGAGTTTTGCTTGCGTCCCTTTGAGCAAAGTCCCCGATATGGCTGCCCCAATTAAGAAGGCTAAAAGTACTGTCGTTAAATTCCATACGAGTGCTAGGTCACTGTGAAAAGGATTTAATGCAATGCCGAGTTGTGTTGCATTACCCGAGACATGAGAAACCGCTTGGTGAGTAAATCCTAAAAAGCCAACCGAGTTCACCATTCCAGCATTGAGAGCCAATACGAATGCGCCCGACACTATCCATCGAGGTAATGTGTGCATCGTTACTTAAACAACCACAACGCAGTTACGACCAGCACGCTTTGCTTGGTAAACGGCATTATCCGCTAATTTCAATGACTGGCTAAATGGTTGCTGTAGCTCAACTTCACACACACCAAAACTGGCCGTTATCTGCAAGCGCAGTGCGCCATGTTTGATAACCAAAGCTTCAACTGCCGCCCTCAAACGTTCAGCTACTGTTGCCGCATCGTCTAATTTTGTTGCGGGAAGCACCGCGAGGAATTCTTCCCCACCTAATCGGCAAAGGCAATCTTCTGTACGCAGAATTTGCAGGCAACATTCTGAAAACTGACGTAACACCACGTCACCTACATCATGACCATATTTATCATTGATGCGTTTAAAGTGGTCCAAATCGACCATCACCGCCGACAACGTAGAACCATTGCGTAAATGACGACTAATTTCCCTGCGCGTGAAATCCATTAGATAGCGCCGATTTTTTAAACCGGTTAACGCATCTTGGAATGCAAGCAAACGTAACTTTTGTTGCAGTTGCCAGAGTTCTTTGACTAATAATCGTCGGCTACAACAATCGGCAATCATCTCGGCATAGGCAACTTCCGTTTCACTCCATTCACGAACGCCACCCCGTCCTTCGCAGCAGACAACGCCAAGTGGGATACCGTTTTTAAAAATGACGGTATCCAACATGGTGGTTATGCCATTCGGTTGCAAGTAAATCCCGTTGAACTCTAAGGTACTTTCATCCTGCTCGGCATCATTCGCCGCAATACTCACACCAGAGGAAATGGCTGAAAAATAGATTGGGAAATCGGTGTATTTTAAAGACGGGTAAAAGGCAAGTGGATCCTCTTCATCTTCAGTCTGGAAATGACTCGGTACTTGCCCTGCGGGCCAATCGGTATTGGCGACATTGATCAATTTAACGGGGTGGTTAATATCGTCAAATAACCAAACGGAAATGCGATCAATACCTAAGGATAGCTGTCCTTCATGGATGATGTCAGACAAAAAACTAGGATACTCCCCAGACACATCCACTTCTTCTGAACTGATGCGACGCAGACGCTGGGTCAATTCTGACAATCGGTTTTGCATGGTTCTCTTTGATAGTTACAACGAAAAGGCAACAGCCTCCATATCATACATTAAGAAAACCACGAAATAGGTAAGTCGTCAAGAAAATGTAAACAGCTACTTCATTGACGACAACCGTATAGGCTACATGTATTTTGATAAATACTTTTTGAAGACAGGATCCGTGTTCATCAGCTGTTTTTGCTCAGCTAATATTTCATGCAAAATCGTTTCAGAAGTAAGAGGATTTGCTAAGACAACACGGAACACAACCGTCGGTTGATTCTGATATTGGACAGGTGTTAAACGCGTACGGGAAACAAAAGAACGACCCGCTTCACGTTGGCGCTTTTGCATGCTGGCAGTGAATCGATTTAATGCCGCATAAATCTCAATTTTCTCTTCGTCGCTTGCTTTAGCAATAGCGTTTTTAATAGCTTTTGGCACTAAACGGTAGGTCAGTAAGCACAATTCAGGTTCTGAAATCAGTTCAAAATCTTCATCTGCTTTAATCAAATCAGCAAAATATTTGGCTTTCGAAATACTTTTATCAATCAGCATTTCATAGCCTTTTCGACCGATCACTCTTAAGCACGCATGTACTAACATGGCCATCCCAGGGCGACTGCCTTCTAAGGTATGGCTGCCTAAATCTTTCGACCCTTTACGTAAAATATACTCGGCATGATGCTCAATAGCGTCTGTAGCCGCTGGATCTTTGAAGAGCACTAACCCAGCTCCCATCGGCACATACATTTGTTTATGCGCATCGATTGTGATCGAATCAGCTCGCTCCACACCTTTAAGTAAATGACGATGTGTTTGAGACAGTAATGTCGCCCCACCCCACGCGGCATCCACATGGAAATGACATCCTAACTCTACCGCAAGGTCTGCCATGTCCTCTAAAGGATCGATATTGCCCGTTTCCGTTGTTCCTGCAACACCAACCAGTGCCATCACTTTGATGCCTTTAGCTTCAAGTTCTAGCGCTTTT
The DNA here is from genome assembly GCF_017638925.1 of Pseudoalteromonas xiamenensis. Taxonomy (NCBI): domain Bacteria; kingdom Pseudomonadati; phylum Pseudomonadota; class Gammaproteobacteria; order Alteromonadales; family Pseudoalteromonadaceae; genus Pseudoalteromonas; species Pseudoalteromonas xiamenensis. Next base: position 2,472,927 of record NZ_CP072133.1, on the reverse strand, counting down.
TGGCGCATTAAATCTACACGAACACGGTTGTTGTGGTCGGTTGGAATGGCTACAAAGTTGTCTCGGCCAATGCCCAGCACGTCCGCAGCCTTGCCCAGCGAGTAGTGGCCTCGTTCAGACACGAGAACCGCCAGTCCTCGATAACCATAGTGCAATAGACCAGCCACCATCCCTTGCGCTGAAATGCCAGTAAATTCACCATCAGGCTTTAAGAGTCGATTTCGGGCAATCCAAAGCGCAGAAATGTTTGCGACAGTGCCACCAGAGCAAAATGCACCAAGTGCGGTATTCGCGCTGTGCATGCATTTACTGTAGAACCCTTTACTTTCGCCGAAGGCTAAGTGATGCATCATTCCAAGCACCTGACGTTCTAATGGCGTAAATGCTTTGGACGTCTCGATTTTTACCAAGTTTTGGTTAAGACCCACCATCAGCTTCGATAATGGCAGCACAAAGTGTGGTAATGCAGAAGTCATATGACCAATAAAGCTAGGTGCGGCAGTATGCACTGAATGGGCGACTAACTGGTCCATAATTTCTTGCGCATAGTCGGAAACGAACATGGAGCTTCTTCGGGTATCGCAGCTGACTGAAAATCTTTCTCGATTTCGTGCAGCGGCTTTTCCACAGCAGCAATATTCTCTTTTAAAAATCCAGCCAAATTACTCGAAATTTCTAGCTCGATTCTGCTTAAAGTCGACCCTGGCGCTTCAGGAACAGTAAATATACGCATAAGAGTATCTTCAGAAGCGACAGCACAACGCTTTTGGTCCATAACCTACCCGTTATCTAACCTTATAACTGCAAATAGCGGCATAATCACACCAATCTAGTTACATACTTGATAAAAAGAAACGGCTCACTTTACTGGAAACGACGAGAAAAGTCTTCTATCTCCTTTAGAAAAGTGTCGCAACCATGACTTTTTAATGAAATATCCAAGACATTTATACCTTGGCGTTCTACACTTGAGAAGCTTTTGTCTTATCCTTTCGCTCGTTCATCCGAGTTAGGTTGAGCTAAACGACTGTAAACGGATAAAATAAAGGAACACTAGCAAAAGGATACTGCTAATGAAAACCCTTAAGCTCAAGAATATCCCCAATTTGTGGCTCATCGTCGGCGCCATACTTTTTATCTCAAGCCTCGTCGCGTATGTCTATATCTCCTATCAGACCACGCGTGAAGAAATCATGTCTGAAGTTGACGCTAGGCTTTTACATGCGGCGCGTACTGTCCCACTAATTTTAGGGAGAGATTACCACGACAAGCTGAATCAATTGACCGACGAAGATTACCAAGCTGCCAGCAATAAGCTCTCAGAGTTGGCAAAAGCCCTTGATATGACATACGTCTACACAATGATTTACGATCCACCTTCGGTGCGATTTACTGCGTCAAGTTTCACGGAGTACGACCATAAAATAGGCCGAATTAGTCGATTTAAAGAAACCTATGCCGAAGCAACCGCGGTAAATGTCCAAGCATTTTCCTCGACAACACCGCTTTTTGAGGTAGCCCACGACCGTTGGGGCAGTTTTAAATCTGTTTTTGTGCCTTATATCGCCCCTTCCGGTCAGGCTTATATTGCAGGGGCAGACATTGCGCTCGCCGATTTAGAAGCACAGTTACAACAAAGCGCGCGACAAGCAATTCTAACCGCAAGCTTCTTTTTCTTTATCGCCGCGCTTGTCGGCTTTTTGTACTTTGTTACTTATCGAAGAACCTTAGAATATGACCCTTCGACAGGCTTTCCAGCTCGCGTTGCGCTTATGACGAAATTACGCCGTAAACAACATTTACATTGGAGTTTAGCTGTCATTTGGGTGAAAGACCTTGAAGACATTATTGGATTTTATGGAATAAAAGTTGCTGAAGACGTGATGCAAAAACTGATGGACTTTTTCGCCTCTCGCACCGCGCCTCACTCCGTTTTTCGCCTCGCAACGGGAAAATGTGCGATTTTGTTTGAAGAAGGCGATGAATCGCAACTGGTTGATTTGATCCGTAGTTTTCCGGTATACAGCCCAATTATTAGCAATCCTCACGTCTGTATTCATCTTCACGCAGGCATCGCAACAGGCAATGCACAAATGGTGCTTGAAAACGCCTACGTAGCCTGCCGACAAGCAAAACAACAAGGCGAGCTGTTACGTGTTTACAGTTATGAGAATCTTTCAGGGCACCTTGATCATAAAAACCATCTTTTACTTACTAACAGCATCCATCGTGCTATTCAAAGTCAGCACATTCAGCCATTTTATGAGCCGCGTTGTGAACCTCATTCTAATTTAATCAATCAAATTGCTTGTACTGCACGGATCTTTAACGAGTTTGGGCAACTACTCGTTGCACAGCGACTCGATCCCATTTTGTTTAATTCCGGCTTATCAAGCCAGCTATGCCAAATACTACTTAAACGCTGTATCGAACGGTTTCGTAAAGAGTCGGTCCATTGGAGTATTGTGGTGCCATTTTCTGCGATGTGCGATCCCCATTTTCTTGATTTACTCAAAGGAGAACTACGCCGTTATCCGACACCTCACCGAATTACCTTTGAAGTCGATGAACAAGATTTATTAAGTAATTATTCTGTCGTTGCGGCGTTCATCACGCAAGTCAAAGCTAAAGGCGTCAAGGTGCTCATAAACCATGTTAGCAGCGGTTTAATTACTGTTACACGGGTGATCCGGCTAGACATTGACGCCATTATGCTTGCTCCTCACATCACGGAACATGTTTGCGATGACTGCCATGTCGCAGAATATGTCCATCATATGGCGGTACAATGTGATGTCGCGAAAGTTAAGCTTTGCGCAATGGATGTCGAGAGTGCTGAACAATATGACAAGCTCGTTGAGACTCGGCGTGCATTCTTTACAAGGGCGGTTTGTCGGCGCTTCGAGTCCGCAAGTACCTCAACAATTATTAAAGCATCCTCGTCAAGCGAGTGCTTGACTGACCGGATCCCCAATACTTACGCTCAAAGGGCGTGATAGGTTCGTTGCTTTCATATGGCTCTGCACTTGTTGGGAATCCGGCAAGCGTAAGAGCATAGGCAAATTCTTCAACATACGTGGACCAATTACTTCTAACTTCCAGTTGCCCACCCAATTTTAAAATATACGGAAATACAGACCCGCCGTGCCAACGCCTTTTTATGTGTTTCGCCTTCGGCCATGGATTTGGATAAAGCAAATAGTGATGGGATAATTGCCAACCAGCTTCTACCGCTAAGCGCCAAAAGTCATTTAAATCGGCACGTACAAGCAGGTATTGCCCAAATTCGGATTGCCGATATTCGACATTATGCTTATTTAAACGATGCGATGATTTATCAATGCCAATAACTAACGCTTGAGGATGTTGTTTGGCAATATTCGCCGTACTTTCACCGACGCCGCAACACGAATCAAAAACAAGTGGACCAGTAAACGCATCCACATGTTTTTTTACGGCCTCAAAAGCGACTTTTGTATGCGACGCAATTGGCTTTAAAAAGGGCGCTCGTAAGTGCGTCGTTACGATATCTTCAAGCTTTTCATGAATGCCATCTTGATTACTTGTCACACTTCTTGAGTTTGCCACATCCATTAATGTCTTAGCCCTGTTCCTCGCTTAATCAATGTAAGAGCTAACGTGAACATAGCAACAATCAAAGCACTTAACACACCAAATGCTACACCGATATCAATGTCCGAAACGCCAAGAAAACCGTAACGGAAGGCATTCACCATGTACACGATAGGGTTCGCCTTAGAGACCATTTGCCAGACATCAGGTAAAAGGCTAATAGAATAAAATACGCCTCCCAGATAAGTGAGCGGAGTTAACACAAAAGTCGGAATAATGCTGATGTCGTCAAAACTATTTGCGTACACGGCATTAATAAGACCCCCGAGCGAAAAAACCGCAGATGTCAGGACAACGGTGGCAACGATAATGCCGATGTGATGGATTTGAATATCAACGAACAATAAACTGATACACGTCACTATCGCACCGACTAACACACCGCGGGCCATTCCTCCTCCCATGTAACCCAGCACAATGATGTAATTCGGTACTGGGGCAACGAGCAGTTCTTCAATACTCTTTTGAAATTTGGTGGAATAGAAGCTCGACGCGACATTCGCATAGGAATTAGTGATAACCGACATCATGATGAGACCAGGTACGATAAACTCCATGTAACTGAACCCTCCCATCTGACCAATGCGCGAGCCAATTAGGCTGCCAAAAATAAGAAAATACAGAGTCATGGTAATAGCCGGTGGAACAAGTGTCTGAACCCAGATCCGCAAAAAACGAATACACTCTTTTATCCAAATACTTTGCAGTGCAACCCGATACTTTAGTAACCCCATTAGCCTCGCCCTTGTTCTAATAGACCAACAAACAACTCTTCTAAACGATTGGCCTTATTGCGCATACTTAACACTTGAATACCCTGCTCATTTAATTGCACAAAAACATTATTAAGCCCTTGGGATTTCGCCACTTCAACTTCAAGAGTGTGGTCATCCAATTGACTAAAGCCATATCCATCTAATGTTATCGTTTTTGTCGTAGGACTCAGGTCTAAGATGAAAGTCTCTTTGTCCAATTTTGCGAGCAAAGCTTTGATGGTCGTGTTTTCAACGATGATGCCTTTATCAATAATTGCGATATTTCGGCAAAGTAATTCAGCTTCTTCTAAATAATGCGTTGTTAAAATGATTGTGACACCTTGCTGATTTATTTTGCGTAAGAATTCCCACATCGAGCGGCGAAGTTCGATGTCTACACCAGCCGTAGGTTCATCCAAAATAAGTAATTTAGGGTCATGCATTAGTGCACGAGCGATCATCAGACGTCGTTTCATGCCCCCAGACAGCGTTCTAGCCTGTTTATCTTTTTTCTCGTAAAGGCCAAGCTGAGTGAGTAACTTATCAGAACGCTCTATTGCAACCGCGCGTGGTACGCCATAATAACCCGCTTGCGTTACCAGAATTTGTTCTAAGGTTTCAAATTGACTGAAATTGAATTCTTGCGGCACAAGCCCAAGGTCAGCTTTTGCAGCCTCTAACGCGGTATCTATTGAATGGCCAAACACCTTGACGTCGCCAGAGGTCTTATTTACCAAAGAGGAAATAACGCCAATCGTCGTTGACTTCCCCGCTCCATTTGGACCAAGCAAAGCAAAAAAATCCCCTTGCCTGACGGTCAAATCAATGTTTTTTACAGCCTCTACGCCATTGCTATAAACTTTGCGAAGCCCCTTAATTTCGAGCGCATTCATTACGATTTTTTCTCTCCGTATCCCCATCGCTCAGTAAGCGTATGTGTTATCCCCAAATGATCTAAAATACGTGAAACCATGAAATCGACGAGATCATCAATCGACTTTGGTTGATGGTAAAACCCTGGTGCAGCGGGCATCACCGTGACGCCTAATCGACTCAGTTTGAGCATATTCTCAAGATGGATTTCGCTAAAAGGCGTTTCTCTAGGCACGACAATCAACTGGCCTCGCTCTTTAATTACGACGTCGGCCGCACGTTCGAGGAGGTTATCAGATGCACCTTGTGCGATTGCTGAAACGGTACCGACACTGCAGGGGCAAATAACCATTTTCTTTGGTGCAGCTGACCCTGATGCGACAGGACTAAACCAGTTTTCTTTTCCGAATACTTTGATTTGACCTTCGTTCGCGTCGACGAGTGCTGACAATTGCTCCGCCGCTTTTTCTTCATTTGCCGATAGCTTTACGTTTGACTCGGTATCCAATACAACACGAGCCGCACTTGAAATCAGCACAAACACTTCGTAATTGAGCGCTACCAGAATTTCTAGGAGTCGTAAACCATAGGGTGCGCCTGACGCTCCACTAAAGCCAAGCGTAATCGCTTGTTTATAGTCAGCCATTATTGTTTTCCGTTTTTTGAAAGTGCATCCAATAGTTTGGTATGAATACCATCAAATCCACCATTACTCATCACAAGGATATGCTGATTCGGTGACGACTTTTCAACCACTGTACTGACAATTTCATCTATTTGTTTGCTGCAAAAAGCGCCATACTGGTTGGCAATATCGTTTACGGACCAATTCAATCCATCTGGCTCATACAAATAAACAGCGTCTGCGCTATCTAATGATTCGAGTAGTGTATTTTGATGTACACCCATTTTCATGGTATTTGAGCGCGGTTCTAATATCGCAATAATTGGTTCGCTGCCCACTTTGGCTCTTAGCCCTTCAAGCGTAGTTTTAATTGCCGTTGGATGATGTGCAAAGTCATCGTATACGGTGACGCCATTAACGCTCCCTCTGATTTCCATACGACGTTTTGGACTAATAAACTCGGCTAGTGCGTCAATCCCCTGTTCGATTGGTACACCCACATGCCTCGCAGCTGCAAGTGCAACTAACGCATTGTGCACATTGTGTAGACCAATGGCGCTCCACGTTACCTTTCCTTTAACATGGCCTTCGAAAATCACATCGAACTCGCTGCCGTCAGCCTTAATAAGGTTATACGTCCATTCCTTCCCGATGGATTCACGTTCACTCCAACATCCTCGCTCAAGTACCCGCCCAATAGCTTCATCACCTGATGGGTAAACTACTTTACCGGTTGACGGAAGGGTGCGCATCAGATGATGGAACTGGGTTTCAATGGCGTCTAAATCTTTGAATATATCCGCATGGTCAAACTCTAGATTATTTAGAATGAGTGTTTTTGGCAGGTAATGGACAAATTTACTGCGTTTGTCGAAAAACGCCGTATCGTATTCATCAGCTTCAATAACAAAGAATGGCGTTTCAGTAACGCGAGCCGACAGACCGAAATTTTGTACGATTCCACCTATTAAAAAACCAGGATTCAATCCTGCGTACTCTAATATCCAAGCAAGCATACTTGAGGTAGTTGTTTTTCCGTGAGTTCCAGCGACAGCTAAGACCCACGCATTTTGTAATACGTGATGTTTAAGCCACTCTGGCCCTGAAGTATAGGGAATATGATTATTCAGTACATATTCCACACAGGGATTACCACGACTCATTGCATTCCCAATGACAACAATATCTGGCCGAGGGTTCAATTGAGAAACATCATAACCTTGGATCAATTCAATGCCTAAAGCCTCGAGTTGAGTACTCATTGGCGGATAAACGTTAAGATCAGACCCTGTTACTTTGTGGCCTAACGCTTTTGCTATAGCCGCAATACCACCCATGAAAGTGCCACAAATACCAAGAATATGTACGTGCATTCCTTAATTACCCCAAGGATCTACGAAGAGAGAAAGCGTAACTATGCCAAATTTAGGCTGTCGTTACCATGAATAATCATTGAAGAAGTTACAGTTATGGCGGTTGCGATTTTAGACTAAACTGAACGAGAGAAGTCGTCTGTATTAAATTTCAAGTTTCTATTTTTCAGGTTATCAATAAATTTTAAAGCTGAATTGAATGACGAATAGGATTTCGTCTCTTGAATTGGTTTTTGGATATATTTTTGAGCACGTAACGCAAAAAAGCCCGACTCTTTCGGATCGGGCTTTCTTTAATTAAGAGCCTGGCGATGGTCCGGCTGCGCTTCGCTTGCGTTCCTCGGACTGCGAAGATTATCAATCTTCGGTTCCTCGTCACCCTACTTTCACATGATTGCTGCCACACTATCATCGGCCGGGGCTGGCCTTCCAGCTGTTGCATTTCACTTCTGAGTTCGGCATTGGGATAGAGCTGACTACCCAGTCTGGTATAACAGTAATGCAATTTAACGCCAAAATGCAAAAAAGCCCGACTCTTTCGAATCGGGCTTTCTTTTAATTAGAGCCTGGCGATGTCCTACTTTCACATGGCAGCTGCCACACTATCATCGGCGCTGTTGCGTTTCACTTCTGAGTTCGGCATGGGGTCAGGTGGGTCCACAACGCTATTGTCACCAAGCATAAGCTGGTCGTCTACTCGCTACCGCAAGTAAACTAAATCTGGAATTCTGATATTAATGTCTTTTACTTCGTCGTTGTCTACTTTAGTCAATACTTAACTTCTAACAACTTAAACCACTTTGGCGTTGTATGGTTAAGCCTCACGGGTAATTAGTACAGGTTAGCTTCACGCCTCACAGCGCTTCCACACCCTGCCTATCAACGTTGTAGTCTCCAACGGCCCTTTAGTGGAGTTAAACTCCAAGTGAGAACTCATCTCGAGGCTCGCTTCCCGCTTAGATGCTTTCAGCGGTTATCGATTCCGAACGTAGCTACCGGGCAATGCCATTGGCATGACAACCCGAACACCAGCGGTTCGTCCACTCCGGTCCTCTCGTACTAGGAGCAGCCCCTCTCAATTCTCAAACGCCCACGGCAGATAGGGACCGAACTGTCTCACGACGTTCTAAACCCAGCTCGCGTACCACTTTAAATGGCGAACAGCCATACCCTTGGGACCGACTTCAGCCCCAGGATGTGATGAGCCGACATCGAGGTGCCAAACACCGCCGTCGATATGAACTCTTGGGCGGTATCAGCCTGTTATCCCCGGAGTACCTTTTATCCGTTGAGCGATGGCCCTTCCATTCAGAACCACCGGATCACTATGACCTACTTTCGTACCTGCTCGACGTGTCTGTCTCGCAGTTAAGCTTGCTTCTACCATTACACTAACCGAGCGATGTCCGACCGCTCTTAGCAAACCTTCGTGCTCCTCCGTTACTCTTTGGGAGGAGACCGCCCCAGTCAAACTACCCACCAGGCACTGTCCGTAACCCCGATTAGGGGCCAACGTTAGAACATCAAACATACAAGGGTGGTATTTCAAGGACGGCTCCACAAGAACTAGCGTTCTTGCTTCAAAGCCTCCCACCTATCCTACACATGTAGGTTCAATGTTCAGTGCCAAGCTATAGTAAAGGTTCACGGGGTCTTTCCGTCTAGCCGCGGGTACACAGCATCTTCACTGCGATTTCAATTTCACTGAGTCTCGGGTGGAGACAGCGTAGCCATGATTACGCCATTCGTGCAGGTCGGAACTTACCCGACAAGGAATTTCGCTACCTTAGGACCGTTATAGTTACGGCCGCCGTTTACCGGGGCTTCGATCAAGAGCTTCGTCCGAAGACTAACCCCATCAATTAACCTTCCGGCACCGGGCAGGCGTCACACCGTATACGTCATCTTACGATTTTGCACAGTGCTGTGTTTTTAATAAACAGTTCCAGCTACCTATTCTCTGCGACTCCCGTCTGCTTACACCGCAAGGGCTTAACAGACAAGAGCGTACCTTCTCCCGAAGTTACGGTACCATTTTGCCTAGTTCCTTCACCCGAGTTCTCTCAAGCGCCTTAGTATTCTCTACCTGACCACCTGTGTCGGTTTCGGGTACGATTCGATATGAACTGAAGCTTAGAGGCTTTTCCTGGAAGTAGGGCATCAACAACTTCACACCCGTAGGTGCTCGTCTCGTATCTCAGCCTTAAGGAAACCCGGATTTACCTAAGTCTCCAGCCTACATACTTTCACATGGACAACCAACGCCATGCTTGCCTAGCCTGCTCCGTCCCCCCATCGCATTCATATCAAGTACGGGAATATTAACCCGTTTCCCATCGACTACGCTCTTCAGCCTCGCCTTAGGGGTCGACTCACCCTACCCTGATTAACATGGGATAGGAACCCTTGGTCTTCCGGCGTGCGGGTTTTTCACCCGCATTATCGTTACTTATGTCAGCATTCGCACTTCTGATACCTCCAGCATACCTCCCGGTACACCTTCAACGGCTTACAGAACGCTCCCCTACCCCGCAGATAAAATCTGCAGCCGCAGCTTCGGTGGTATGTTTAGCCCCGTTACATCTTCCGCGCAGGCCGACTCGACTAGTGAGCTATTACGCTTTCTTTAAAGGGTGGCTGCTTCTAAGCCAACCTCCTAGCTGTTTTAGCCTTCCCACATCGTTTCCCACTTAACATACACTTTGGGACCTTAGCTGGCGGTCTGGGTTGTTTCCCTCTTCACGACGGACGTTAGCACCCGCCGTGTGTCTCCCGGATATTACTTACTGGTATTCGGAGTTTGCAAAGGGTTGGTAAGTCGGGATGACCCCCTAGCCTTAACAGTGCTCTACCCCCAGTAGTATTCGTCCGAGGCTCTACCTAAATAGATTTCGGGGAGAACCAGCTATCTCCCGGTTTGATTAGCCTTTCACTCCAATCCACAAGTCATCCCCTACCTTTTCAACGGGAGTGGGTTCGGTCCTCCAGTCAGTGTTACCTGACCTTCAACCTGCTCATGGATAGATCACCGGGTTTCGGGTCTATACCCTGCAACTAAGCGCCCAGTTAAGACTCGCTTTCGCTACGGCTACCCTATTCGGTTAACCTCGCTACAGAATATAAGTCGCTGACCCATTATACAAAAGGTACGCAGTCACACCACGAAGG
>NZ_CP072133.1:2430000-2460000 GCF_017638925.1 Pseudoalteromonas xiamenensis | reverse complement strand
CACAGATGATTGCTTTATATTGTTAAAGAACGAATCGAACTTTCAAAGTTCGCCGCGAAACGTGTCGCGGTAGGGATGCGCATCTTACGTCATCCACATTTTTTGTCAACACTTAATTTTGATTTTCTTTCGAAGCTCGCCACTCAGTTTTACTTGACTCAACTTCAACTTCACACTTTGCTTTGCAGCGCCGTTGTCCGTCTCAGTGGGGTCGCATTATAGGGCGATCCAAAAAAGGATCAAGCGTTTTTTTTGAAAAAACTTAGAAAAATGGATCGTTCGAGCAAATAACGAGCTAAAACATCCAAAACCGTATGTTTTCACCCTATCACTGTCTATTTATTCAGCAAATATAACTCCAAATTTCCTTGAAAACTTGCTTAGACTTTCTTTTTCTGTTGTTTGGATCTCATTTAAAGAGATTTTCAGCCCTCTTTTACTCTGATCCTAAAAGTATCTCGAATAGATCTTATAGATGATCTTTAAGCGTTTTTATACGGTATGCAGGGGTGTCAAGGCTGTTTGAGATAATGAAGCCTTCGCTTCTACCACAAATCGAGATGAGGGACATTGATCGTAAAGTCGATGCAGTTTTACATAAACGATGAATTATTCGATCCCATAGACACATCTATATAGAGATGAAAGACGAAGTGCAAATTAGAAAGGGATTAACTAAGACTTACAATCGCCCAATGCGATAGCATTCACAATTAAATAGAAGATAGAAGATAGAAGATAGAAGATAGAAGATAGAAGATAGAAGATAGAAGATAGAAGATAGAAGATAGAAGATAGAAGATCAGTATTACGTTTAAAACAAATCGCTTGTAAACAAAAAGCCGAGCTAGGCTCGGCTTTTTATGTGTCTATATAGACTTACTCAGCAGACTGTGCGTCTTCTTGAGCTTCAGCCGCTGGGCGGTCTAGTAGCTCAATGTAAGCCATTGGTGCGTTATCACCAGCACGGAAGCCACACTTAAGAATACGAGTGTAACCACCTGGACGGTTCGCGAAACGCGGGCCGATCTCAGTGAAAAGCTTACCAACAACTTCATTATCACGCGTGCGAGCAAACGCTAAACGACGGTTTGCTACGCTGTCAGTCTTAGCCAGTGTGATTAAAGGCTCAATTACACGGCGCAACTCTTTAGCTTTTGGCAAAGTAGTCTTGATGATTTCGTGCTTCACCAAAGAACCAGCCATGTTGCTGAACATCGCTTTGCGATGGCTGCTGTTACGGTTTAATTGACGACCACTCTTACGATGGCGCATGACCCTATCCTTCTAACTAAACTAATACAGTAACTTAGATTACTCAGCTAGACTTGCAGGTGGCCAGTTTTCTAGGCGCATGCCCAGAGAAAGACCACGTGAAGCTAGTACGTCTTTGATCTCAGTTAGAGACTTCTTACCAAGGTTTGGCGTTTTAAGAAGCTCAACTTCGGTACGTTGTACTAAGTCACCAATATATTGAATTTGCTCGGCTTTCAGACAGTTTGCAGAACGAACAGTCAGCTCAAGATCATCAACTGGACGAAGCAGAATAGGATCGAATTCAGGCTTCTCTTCTTTCGCTTCTGGCTCAGAAACGTCACGTAAATCTACGAACGCTTCTAGCTGCTCAGCTAGGATAGTTGACGCACGGCGGATCGCTTCTTCAGGATCCAAAGTACCGTTAGTCTCCATATCAATGATTAACTTGTCTAAATCTGTACGCTGCTCAACACGAGCTGACTCAACCGAGTACGCAATACGCTCAACCGGGCTGAATGATGCATCAAGCAACAGACGACCGATTGGACGCTCATCGTCATCAGAGGATAAGCGGCTTGACGCTGGCACATAACCACGACCACGCTGTACACGAATGCGCATGCTGATCTCAGCGTTATCTGCTGTTAAATGGCAAATAACGTGCTCTGGGTTAGCGATAGTAACATCACCATCGTGCTGGATGTCAGCCGCAGTCACAGGGCCTAGGCCAGATTTAGTCAGGGTAAGGAAAACTTCATCTTTACCTTCTAGAGATACTGCCAGACCTTTAAGGTTTAACAGAATTTCAATGATGTCTTCTTGTACGCCTTCTTTCGCGCTGTACTCGTGCAACACACCATCGATTTCAACTTCAGTCACTGCACAACCTGGCATTGACGAAAGTAGGATACGACGTAATGCGTTACCTAGCGTGTGACCAAAGCCACGCTCCAACGGCTCTAAAACAACTTTAGAACGTGATGGACTTACTGCTTCAATCTCGACTAACCTTGGCTTTAGGAATTCGGTTACAGAACCCTGCATGTTATCCTCTCTTAACTCTTAACTTTACTTCGAGTAAAGTTCGACGATTAGTTGTTCGTTAATGTCCGCAGACAGATCTGAACGCTCTGGTAGGCGCTTGAAAGTACCTTCCATTTTGCTACCGTCAACTTCAATCCAAGTTGGCTTTTCACGTTGCTCAGCCAACTCTAGAGCAGCGATGATACGCGCTTGTTTCTTAGACTTCTCACGAACTACAACTACATCTTCTGGAGTAATAGTGTAAGAAGGTACGTTCACAACACGACCATTAACCATAATCGCTTTGTGGCTTACTAGCTGACGTGCTTCAGCACGTGTGCTTGCAAAACCCATGCGATATACAACATTGTCTAAACGTTGCTCTAGAAGCTGTAATAGGTTTTCACCTGTGTTACCTTTAAGGCGAGCAGCTTCTTTGTAGTAGTTACGGAATTGCTTTTCTAGCACACCGTAAATACGACGTACTTTTTGCTTTTCACGTAGTTGCAGACCGTAGTCAGATAGGCGACCCTTACGAGCACCGTGCTGACCAGGAGCAGTTTCAAGTTTACACTTAGAGTCAATTGCTCTTACGCCGCTTTTAAGGAACAGGTCAGTACCTTCACGACGACTTAGCTTGAGCTTAGAGTACCAAATATCTTGCCATGTTCTTTCTCCTAACCTATGTTATACGCGACGTTTCTTCGGTGGACGACAACCATTATGTGGGATTGGCGTCACGTCAGTGATGTTAGTGATACGGAAACCAGCAGCATTCAATGCACGAACAGCAGACTCACGGCCTGGACCTGGACCTTTAATGAATACTTCTAGGTTCTTAAGACCGTACTCTTGTGCAACTGCACCTGCACGCTCAGCAGCAACCTGCGCGACGAACGGAGTAGACTTACGAGAACCGCGGAAACCAGAACCACCTGCAGTCGCCCAAGAAAGAGCATTACCTTGACGGTCAGTGATGGTCACAATAGTGTTGTTGAATGACGCATGGACGTGTGCCATACCGTCAGCAACTTGCTTTTTGACCTTTTTACGACGAATTGGTGCTTTAGCCATAACTTACCCCACCTTATTTCTTGATAGGCTTGCGAGGACCCTTACGAGTACGCGCGTTAGTCTTAGTACGCTGACCACGTAGTGGAAGCGAACGACGGTGACGTAAGCCACGGAAACAACCAAGATCCATAAGACGCTTGATGCTCAATGTAACTTCACGACGAAGGTCACCTTCAACAGTGTACTTGCCAACTTCTTCACGAAGGATGTCAAGTGTAGCTTCGTCTAAAGTGCCGATCTTTGTGTCTTCGGCGATATTTGTCGCAGCTAAGATAGCCTTAGCGCGTGTTTTACCTACACCATAAATCGCAGTTAAAGCGATAACTGCATGCTTATGATCAGGAACGTTAATGCCAGCGATACGGGCCACTAACACATCTCCTATAAATTGATTTGGTATACTATTAGTTTGAAAAGCCCGCAAGGATACTCAAACGCAGACCAAATCCAGTTAAAAACACAGGCTAAGTATAAATACTCAGCCTGCACGTCTATTTAATTAGCCTTGCCTTTGCTTGTGCTTAGGCTCACTGCAAATTACGCGTACTACACCAGCACGTTTAATAACTTTACAGTTACGGCAGATTTTCTTAACGGAAGCACGTACTTTCATTGCTCAACTCCGTGAAAACGACCTTATCGGCCATAGCCTTTAAGGTTTGCTTTTTTCAGCACAGACTCATATTGATGTGTCATCATATGCGTTTGTACTTGTGCCATAAAGTCCATGATCACAACAACGATAATCAAAACCGATGTACCGCCGAAGTAGAATGGCGTTTGCCATGCCATAGTCATAAACTCGGGCACCAGACAGATAAAGGTTATATACAACGCTCCAGCTAATGTGAGGCGTGTCATCACTTTATCAATGTATTTAGACGTCTGTTCACCTGGGCGAATGCCTGGAATAAAGGCACCTGATTTTTTCAGGTTATCTGCAGTCTCACGCGGGTTAAATACCAACGCAGTGTAGAAAAAGCAGAAGAAGATAATCGCTGCTGCAAGAACGACCGCGTACAACGGTTGACCAGGAGTCAACACACTTGAAATCGCAGACAGAACATCAGCAACTGGACCTTCACCTTGTCCGAACCAGCTTGCTATTGTACCAGGGAACAAAATGATACTGCTAGCAAAGATTGGTGGAATAACACCCGCCATATTAACTTTCAACGGCAAATGCGTGCTTTGAGCAGCATACACCTGACGACCTTGTTGACGCTTTGCGTAGTTAACGACAATACGACGTTGACCACGTTCAAAGAACACCACCAAGTAAGTCACAGCGAATACAACCACACCAATTAGCAACAGCACAAAGACATTCAAATCACCTTGGCGCGCCATTTCTGCTGTCGAACCAATCGCAGACGGCAGGTTAGCTACAATACCAACAAAAATCAGAACTGAAATACCGTTACCGATACCGCGTTCTGTAATTTGTTCGCCCAGCCACATAAGGAACATAGTACCAGTTACTAAGCTCACCACAGCGGTGAAATAGAAACCGAAACCAGGGTTAACAACTAACCCGTCCATCATGTTTGGCAAGCCTGTAGCAATACCAATTGACTGGAATGTAGCAAGCACGAGCGTACCATAACGTGTGTATTGGCTTATCTTCTTACGACCTGCTTCGCCCTCTTTCTTCAGCTCAATCATCGCTGGATGAATGTGCGTAAGAAGTTGAACGATAATCGAGGCCGAAATGTACGGCATAATACCCAAAGCCAATACAGAAGCACGCTCAAGCGCACCACCACTGAACATGTTAAACATTTCAACGATGGTGCCCTTTTGTTGCTCGAAGAACTCGGCAAGTACAGCGGCGTCAATACCAGGGATTGGCACAAATGATCCAAGACGGTAAATAATGATCGCACCCAATACGAATAGTAATCGGCGCTTCAATTCCGCAAGGCCACTTTGTGCACTTTGCATTTCTTTACCTGGTTTAGCCATAGTGTACTTCCTTACTCTTCTACCTTGCCTCCGGCAGCTTCGATAGCTTCGCGAGCACCTTTAGTCACTTTAAGACCTTTTACAGTAACTGCGCGTGAAACTTCGCCAGATTTTACAACTTTAACGAACAGAACGTTCTTTTTAATCAAACCAGCTGCTTGAAGCGTGTTTAGATCTACCGTATCGCCTTCAACTTTAGCGATTTCGTATAGGTTTACTTCTGCAGACACAAGTGACTTGCGAGAAACGAAACCAAACTTAGGTAGACGGCGTTGCATAGGCATTTGACCGCCTTCAAAGCCCCAACGAACTGAAGAACCTGAACGTGACTTTTGACCTTTGTGACCACGGCCCGCAGTCTTACCAAGACCAGAACCGATACCACGACCAAGACGTTTCTTCTCAGTTTTCGCACCTACAGCAGGTGAAAGTGTATTCAAATGCATTCGAATTACCCCTCAACCTTAACCATGTAATAAACTTGGTTGATCATACCGCGTACTGCTGGCGTATCTTCAAGCTCAACAGTGTGGTTGATACGACGTAAACCAAGACCGCGTAAAGTTGCTTTATGCTTCGGTAAACGACCGATAGAGCTCTTTACTTGAGTCACTTTTACAGTATTTGCCATGGTTAATTACCCCTGAATTTGTTCAACAGATAGACCACGCTTAGCTGCGATCTTAGCTGGAGAGTTCATGCTCTCTAGCGCAGATACAGTTGCGCGAACGATGTTGATCGGGTTAGTTGAACCGTATGCTTTTGACAGTACGTTATGTACGCCCGCAACTTCTAGTACTGCACGCATCGCACCACCTGCGATGATACCTGTACCTTCTGATGCTGGTTGCATGTAAACTTTAGAACCCGCGTGGCGACCCTTGATAGGGTGCTGTAGCGTGTGACCGTTTAGATCAACAGTAATCATGTTACGACGTGCTTTTTCCATTGCTTTTTGAATAGCAGCTGGAACTTCACGTGCTTTACCGTAACCGAAACCTACTTTACCTGCGCCATCACCAACAACAGTTAGTGCAGTGAAACTAAAGATACGACCACCTTTAACCACTTTAGACACACGGTTTACCGCGATTAGCTTCTCAGCCAATTCTGGCTGTTGTGCTTTTGCTTCTACGTTAGCCATTGTCTACTCCTAGAATTGCAAGCCAGCTTCACGCGCTGCATCAGCAAGCGCCTTCACACGGCCGTGATATTTAAAGCCACTGCGGTCGAAAGCAATCTTTTCGATGCCTTTGTCTGCCGCGCGTTCAGCAACTAGTTTACCTACAGCTTGAGCTGCAGCTACGTTGCTTGTGCCTTTAACTGTTTCAGCAATTGCTTTTTCAACAGTAGAAGCAGCAGCCAGTACTTTACCCTCAACGTTTACTACTTGAGCGTAAATGTGACGTGGCGTGCGGTGGATAACAAGACGTGTTGTGCCTTGTTCGATAATGTTTCTACGACTGCGTTTAGCACGACGTAGACGAGCTGTTTTCTTATCCATCGTCTTACCTTACTTCTTCTTAGCTTCTTTACGACGCACGTTTTCGTCTGCGTAACGAACACCTTTACCTTTGTAAGGCTCTGGAGCACGGTATGCACGAATGTTAGCAGCTGTTTGACCAACTAGTTGCTTATCTGCGCCTTTAACAAGAATTTCAGTTTGGCTTGGCGTTTCGATTGTAATACCTACTGGTACTTCGAAAACTACCGGGTGAGAGAAACCAAGAGTCAAATCTAATGTTTTACCCTTAGAAGCCGCACGGTAACCAACACCAACTAGCTGAAGTTTCTTCTCATAACCATTGCTTGCGCCGATGATCATGTTGTTGATTAGAGCGCGAGCAGTACCTGCTTGGTCCATGCGTTTTCAATGCCATCACGAGGTGTAGTCGTGATTACATTATCATTTAACGCAACTTCAACTGCAGCGTGGATTGTGCGAGACAATTCACCGTTTTTGCCTTTAACCTTGATGTCCTGGCCGTTGATTGTAACTTCAACACCGGCAGGAACAGTAATTGGAGCCTTCGCTATACGAGACATGTGTTCCCCTCCAGAATTAAGCTACAAAGCCAATGATTTCACCGCCCACACCGGCTTTACGCGCAGCACGGTCAGTCATCAGGCCTTTAGAAGTTGATACGATAGCGATACCTAGACCACCCATTACCTTTGGTAATTCGTCACGTTTCTTATAGATACGTAGACCAGGGCGGCTAACACGCTGGATGTTTTCGATAACAGCTTTGCCTTCGAAGTACTTAAGTTCGATAGTCAATTCTGCTTTAACATCGCTATTTACTGCGAAATCAGAAATATAACCTTCATCTTTCAATACTTTAGCGATAGCTACTTTCAGCTTTGAAGTTGGCATAGATACTGATACCTTCTTCGCAGTCTGACCGTTACGGATACGTGTAAACAAATCCGCAATAGGATCTTGCAAGCTCATGTCTTACTCCCGTGATTCTATTACCAAGAAGCCTTTTTAAGGCCAGGAATTTCACCGCGCATAGCAGCTTCGCGAACTTTAATACGGCTCATGCCGAATTTGCGAAGGAAACCATGAGGGCGGCCCGTGATGTTACAACGATTACGTTGACGCGTAGGGGCAGAATCACGCGGTAAAGATTGTAGCTTAACAACCGCGTCCCAACGTTCTTCATCAGAAGTGTTAACACCGCTGATGATAGCTTTAAGAGCTAGACGCTTTTCAGCGAACTGAGCTACTAGTTTTGCACGTTTAGCTTCACGTGCTTTCATTGAATTCTTTGCCATAACCCTACCCTTATTTCTTGAATGGGAAGTTGAACGCTTCTAATAACGCACGGCCTTCATCATCATTTTTAGCTGTAGTAGTGATAGTAATATCCATACCACGAACTCTGTCCACTTTATCGTAATCGATTTCAGGGAAGATGATTTGTTCACGTACGCCCATAGAGTAGTTACCACGACCGTCGAATGACTTTGCGCTTACGCCACGGAAGTCACGTACACGAGGTAGTGCGATAAATACTAGACGCTCTAAGAATTCCCACATACGCTCGCCGCGTAGGGTTACTTTACAGCCAATAGGGTAGCCTTCACGCACTTTAAAGCCTGCAACTGATTTGCGTGCTTTAGTAATAAGCGCTTTTTGACCAGAGATTGCTTCAAGATCCGCTACTGCGTTATCAAGAATTTTCTTGTCTGCAAGGGCTTCACCCACACCCATATTAAGGGTGATTTTAGTGATCTGAGGGACTTGCATGACAGAGCTGTAGCCGAACTTTTCGAAAAGTTCTTTAACAACTTTGTCTTTGTACACTTCATGCAGTTTCGCCATCGTCTACTCCAACTATTTAGATAGTTTTACCAGTAGACTTGAAGAAACGGACTTTTTTACCGTCTTCAAATCTAAAACCAACACGATCCGCTTTACCCGTTTCTGGGTTAACAATCGCTACATTTGACACGTCGATTGACGCTTCTTTCTCAACGACACCACCAGGTTGCTGTAGTTGTGGTACAGGCTTTTGGTGTTTCTTGATAAGATTTACGCCTTCAACAAATACACGACCAGTTTCAGTAACAACTGAAAGCACTTTACCGCGCTTACCTTTGTCTTTACCGGCTAGTACGATTACTTCGTCATCACGACGGATTTTTGCTGCCATGATCGACTCCTTACAGTACTTCTGGGGCTAGTGAAATGATCTTCATGAACTTTTCAGAACGTAGTTCACGAGTCACAGGGCCAAAGATACGAGTACCGATTGGCTGAAGGTTTGCGTTAAGCATTACAGCAGCGTTTGAATCGAAACGGATCAAAGAACCGTCTGGACGACGAATGCCTTTTCTAGTGCGCACTACCACAGCGTTTAGTACATCACCTTTCTTCACTTTTGCGCGAGGAATCGCTTCTTTAACAGAAACTTTAATGATGTCACCAACCGTTGCGTAACGACGGTGCGAACCACCTAAGACTTTAATACACTGCACTTTGCGAGCGCCGCTGTTATCAGCAACGTCCAGCTGAGTTTGCATTTGGATCATCTTAATGAGTCTCCGGTGTAGTTACAACTCGCCTGAATTTGTTTAAAACCCAAGCATTTAGATTAATTTCCACTCAAAAAACGAAGCGTTCGTCTTTCAAGGGCGGGCAATTGTATCAGCAATATCGAGTGAAAGATAGGCTAAATTTTAATTAAATTAGCCGAACACGACTGAGGGGAAAAGGATTCTTTACCAATCAAAGGTGTATGTTTTTTGCTCAATGCTTTTTACTTTTAAAACGCGTAAGTATCCTTGCGCGTTTCATCAAAGTGGGGGTGATAATATTGAGATTCAAGTGTCATCAACAGGACTTTCGTCTCTTAGTTACCTTAAACCACCAGTTTTTATTTCAACTCGGTTTTTGGCGCAGTACGTTGGGCACGAATATGGTCCGCAACCTCAGATACCGTACCCAACCAAAATCCGTTTTCAGGGGCCTGCAAATATCCGAAAAGTTGAGTCAACATCTGTTTGTCGGTCGTGTATTGAGCACTTGAGCCTACATCATGGCCTGTTAATATGATCCACGCGTTGTTAGCCCGAAGCTGTTCTATCATTTGCTTTACTTGTTCAAATGTTTTTCCGTCTATGTCCAAACTCGTTAACTGCACAAAATCCACATAACCCGGGTTATTGCCTGTTTCATCGAGCCAACGTCTACCTGTGTCAAAATATTTTGCAACGATAGGCACATAACTTTTGACCGCCTCTCCCCGCCCGACAAAGGTTTGCCCACATGGGTAAGCAAACGAGCGAATTTTCACACCGAGATTAGTTTCAAGGTAGGTATTGGCATCAAGGATGTCTTTTTCCATCCACACCAAATTCACTTGTTCAAGCCCTGCATTTTGGGAGCGAAGCCACTGAAAATTTCCTGTACACAAATGAGACGACGAGTGATTGCCTATTTCATGTCCAGCTTTTGCCGCAGCCTTCCACCCTGCTATGTGTTCACTCACTGCGTTTGGAATTAAGTAAAACGTGCCTTTAACCTGATATTGATTAAGTAAAGGAACGCCTTCTGTTAATTGCGTTGCTCTCGCATCGTCGAAGGTAATGCTTATCGCATTACGAGCCTTATTCGGATACGTGATGTTTTTTGCTGGAACGGTTTCCACCGCATTATTTGCACTGACCTGCGCACAGGCAAACGAAGCGGACAATAACAGTAGTGGTAATCGCGGATATTTACTGAACATGTTTTAGCTACTCCTTTATATGAATTCACACCTTTAGACCGAAATAACCAACACGTTATTTCATTGTGTTCACACCGCTCAGATCTGATACCATTCAGAGGTTTAGTGAGTTCTGACAGCGTTATCAACCAACATAACAAGAAAATAGCGTCATGTTATTGTATTTTCGTCGCATGACTTGGCTTAAATAGTGCTAAGAGAGTAAACTCAGTACTAATAATAAACAAGGGATGTAGTAACGTGCTTTCTGTCAGTGAACATTATGAAAATGTCATCAAAATAGCCGGAAGTGGAATGGGTCACGTGTACCTCGCCACAGACACTCGGTTAGGCAGAAAAGTCGCCCTGAAGTTTTTAAAAGAGTCGGTCGGTCAAAAAGAAGATTTGCTTCGAGAAGCTCGTTTACTCGCACAGCTCAACCACACCAACATTGTACAGCTCTATGACGTGAAAGAGTCGGATCAAGGTTTATACCTTGAAATGGAATATGTGCAAGGCCAAACGTTAACCCATTATACCCGTACCGTAACCCTGTCACTTGAGAAAAAGCTGTCACTGCTGTTCGATATTGCAAATGGCTTAGTCGCGGCACATGAACGCAACATACTGCATTTAGATTTAAAACCAGAAAATATTCTGGTGAACGAACAAGGCGTCGCTAAAATCGCGGATTTTGGTATCGCGCAACTAAAAGAACAAGGTGCAAAGACAGCCAACACGAGTTATGGTTCACTCAAAGCCATGTCTCCTGAACAAATGAACCGCCTGCCGTTGGATCATCGAAGCGACTTATTCAGTTTTGGTATTATCGTCTTTCAGCTCTTAGCCGGACGTCACCCCTTTGGTGAAGATTCTGACAAAGCGGTTGCTGAGCGCATTCGCACCACACAATTGCCAGAAACCGCAAACCTAGTCTTCGGGTTACCGAAACCACTGACTGATTTAATGGATGCATTGCTAAAACAAGACCCTCAAAAGCGCCCCTTAAACACCCAAATAGTCGCCCACCAGCTTAAGCAAGCCCTGTTGCAAGCTAGTTATGAAGATTCCAGTGATACGATGGCGCTCAATGACGTTTTGCCTCCCCCGCGTTTCCCTCATCTTAAAAAAGCCCTTGTTGCCAGCTTAGGTGTGGTGTTCATCAGTTTGCTGTGTATATTTGGCTATCAATACTGGCAGGCCAACAAACCCAAAATCTACGTCGCCGCAGTGCCGCCTGAGTTTGTGGGAGACGGTCAACTTTTAGATTCGCATAAACAAATACTCAACCTCGCCATCAACGATGCGATAAAGCAATATTTTTTAAACGACTCTCACTATGTGCTCATTTCTGACAGTGAGGTGAACTTGGCCAAAAAACTACTGGGTGACAATGCGTCGCTAAAAGACTTAAGCCATGCGTTAAATGCTGAACAGTTGCTCACCATCCAACTCAATTGCACCCTACAGAGCTGCGACATTGAATTTAGTACCGTTGATGGGCAAAACGCTGCTCTGATTAATAACCTAAGAAATGTCAGCTCTAGTGAAAACTATGGCGAAATATTTAATATGACCCAAGCATCACTGGCAACATTGAGTTTTCAGCCGCTGAGTGACAATCCAAAATTGGATGCTGCAAATGATGAACGCCTCAGTCAATATGTCACACTCCAGCAAAAATCATTATCAGCAGACGCTGACTTGTCTGTATTACTGCCTGAAATTGAGAAGCTAATTAAAATATTCCCTGACTTTTTGCCGCTGTATTCGTTGTACGCCAGAAATGCCATTAAGGACTTTCGGAATACCTCGGACAAGTCTTTGCTTTATCGCTTAAAAGATATTCTTGATACCGCACCCAATGAATTTAAAGACAGTAGTGCATACCAAGTCGAGTTGATGCAATTATATCTATACCTGCAAGATACCCGACAAGCGACAAAAGCGCTCGATGCGATACAAAACTCTGCTTTAGATGCATTTCAAAAACAAGGCCAAACGAGCCAATTTTATAGCATGCAACAAGACTATGAAACTGCGCTCAAGCACATTGAAATTGCCTTTAAACTAAGGCCTACTCTTAGTGTTACCCGTAATGCTGCTATTTTAAATATGCGCTTGGGCCGCTATGACCAAGCGCTCACTTATTTAAAAAAAGCACAAGACTATGCCCCACAGGATTTCAAAACGCTCAAAAACATCGCAGACGTTTCACTATTTCTTGGTAAATTAACTGAAGCGGCAGACGCCTACAGAAGGTTAATTACACATGCAACGGTAAACTCAGCGATTTTGAATAACTACGCGGTAGTGCTTACATTACAAGGCGATTTAACAACCGCTTTAGACTATGCACAAAAAACGGTTGAAATCGCGCCTGACAATACTGACGCACTGATAAACCTTGCCGATTTATACCTTTTGACTGGCGAGGTAACTGAAGCTAATAACCTGTATCAAGAGATTGTCGACAGACATGATCAAAAGGGACTTGAACTCCCCCGAATACTGGCTCTGGCACATTTAGGGCAATTTCAAGCGGCATTAAGCTTAGTTGAAGAAAGCATTTTGCAAACGCCGGATTCAGCCGAAGCCTACTACGTCAAAACCTTAGTGCAAACGCTACTTGGCGAAAAATTCTCAGCAAGCGCCTCACTGCAGCAAAGTCTTAATCTTGGCTGGAACGCCGCGTTTTACCGCCTTGCTTGGTTTAAATCTTTATGTGATGTACAGAGTTTGGAGACTAAAATTGGCAAAGAACACTATGCGTATCTTTGCCAACCAGCTACGCCTAATTAGACTGGATCTGTGTCATCAATAATAACTCTAGGATCTTGCGAGAAATAACGAACATCCTCTTTTGGCTGCTCTGGTTGATCTGGTTGTTCTGGCTTTACGATTTTAGCGATTAACCGAAACGCAATTTCAAAGTTATAGTTGTCTACCAATCCAACTCTGTACGGTGTACTTAGATTGTCCGCCATTTCTTTTGCAATTTCATCTGGAATGGTTTTGCATGATTCAATGCTGGTGATGCTCACAATCATGCTTTTGCCTTCATTGGCCACAATGCTGCTTACTTGATAATTAAAGTTATCTTGGGCATTAACAAAAAGCGTCCCATTATCCGCAAACTGCCAACCTTCCACAGCGCTTTGTGCGCTGATTTGGTAATACAAATTGACTGTGCTCATTTCTTTTGATAAATGAATCTTAACCTCTTCACCTGTTTGACCATCAGTTCCCGTGATTGCCCACATTTCGCCATTTGCATTTGGTGACACTTCAAAGCTTAAAGAACTCGCCATTTTTGTTTTCCTTATAGAATTAATAAGTCGTACTACCACGTAATACAAACACACTTTAGCACGCCCAGCAATTACATCAGATTACATACATCGAAAAACTTACCACGACAGTAAAACATTCGCGCTAAAACAAAAAAGCGAGCCGATGCTCGCCTTTTCAATGTCTTCGTATCACCTAAAAACGCAGTGCTAACCTCCAAACAACCCTTTTAGCTTGTCTTTGAGTTTATCTTTTACTTTGTCTTTAGCCTGCTCTTTCGCCGCATCACTTAAATCAAGATTGGTTTTAACATCATGGAATGGCCCTTTTATCCGTACTGGTACTTTAAAGCCGGTACTTTTATCTTGGCTATTTTGGCCTTCAATCGTATCCACAATGCCCGTGACCAAACGATAGTCTACGAGTGTATTCGGCAAATCGACTTGTCCTTCGCCCGTAATACGTAAAAGCGGATTCGCCATCATAAGATCACGGTTTGTTCCAACGCCTTGTTTGAATAGGAAACTTCCCGTAAGAGATGAAAAATCGGTAGTTTTATCTTTGTCGAAATCACTATTAAGGCCATTTTTCAACGACGATAAATCCCCCTTTAATAACTCTTTTGCTTGGCGAACCATTTCTGCCAAATTGGCGCCTTTTACACCACCGTCAGTCAGCGCAAAGTTGAAGTTACCATTTAGCGCATTCACAAATTGCTTCTGGCTCTCGCCATGGGTCGCCAAGGCAAACGCAATGCTGCCTTTCCCTAATACCTTGTCAAACCCTACCGCGTCGTTCAACAGTGGCTGAGCATTAATTTTATCGAGCGAAAAATCGCTGCTAATCTGGTAAGGCGTTTTCGCTGCATTAATGGTTACCTGCCCAACCCCATTGCCTTCGTATGCATTGAATTTATCTAGGCTAAGTTTGGCTACACCATTTTTGGCCACCAGCGAGAACTGGTTTTCACCCAACGTTATTTTTCTGGCTTTCAAGCCTGTCGCCGTCACGTTTAACTCAATATCAAGCCCTTTCAAAGCCGACAGGTCAATTTTGCTGTCATCCCATACTATCGGTTCAGGCTTTGTTGCCGGTGAGCTTTCTTCTTGCTTTTTATCTTGTAGCTCTGGAGGTAAGTAAGGATTTACATCCAACATGCCTAAATCAAATTTTGCACGAATAGCCGGCACGTCGGCAAGCGTTACGGTGCTCGCCCCTGTGATTTTGAGCGCATCCAGAGAAGCACTAAAGTCGGTTAACTTAAACACATTTTGATTCAAGGCCATTTTACCTTTCACCGCAAACGCGTTATAAGCCTCTGCCGATTGGGCAAGCGTTACACCGTGCCACTGTGTGAGTTTCGCTAACGAGTCCCCTTTGACCTCTAACGCACCGTCGACCTGTTTACCACCCTGTGCAATTTGCCCCTCAAAATCGAGTGACAATGGTGCAGCATTCACGCTCGTTTTAACCGCGTAAGGCTGTCCTTCGATGAGTTTCGCGGGCGTTTCAAGCGTCGTCTCTAAACGTACTACTTCGTTTTTATACGTGACTTCACCATTAATTTGCATATTTTTGAACAAAGAAGGGAGTAAAACGGTGACATTGACGTTTTGTAACTGTTCTTTGGCACCCGTTACCCCGTCGAGATACGTTACGCTACCACCATAAATAGCCACTTCGCCCAGTGCGATATCTAAGCCTTCCGGCAAGGTAGTTGCGCTTTGCCCTGCCGCAGCAGGTTCGCGGTTCGTTGCCGCAAACAATTGCCAGTTTGGCTTACCTGTTTTACTGGTTTCGAGCAAAATGGTCGGCTCTTGAATAACGAATCTATCCAACTCGATTTTACCGCTGAAAATAGACATCCAAGGTAAATGCAATGTCAGCGACTTCATGCTGACCATATTTTTGCCAGTCCCCTCTGGGAAATTCGCAAACTGAACGTCATTTAGCGCGATGTTTAAACTTGGGAATATAGATAACGATGCGCCCCCTTGAATAGTCAGTGTACGGCCTGTCATGGCTTCAACTTCTTGGGTGACTTCTGCGACAATCGCATCGGTGGAGATAAGTCGTGGGATCACAATTGCCCCAGCAACAATGACAATGCCCACCCCAGCCAGTATTTTCATTCCTCTAGACATAGTTCCCTCGCGTTTTTCGTTGCGGTTATTTGGTCATATTAGCGCCGCAATAAAATAAAATCATGTCAATTTCCTTTTTCGTTTATCGCTGCATCGTGCATTTTCAATAAATTGTACAAATAAACTTCAAACGGACTTGGATATTCTCAATGCAAATTGCATCAAAAGGATTCTTCGGTATGATGCTCGCCCTTACATTGACGAGAATTTAGCTACACTTAATAGCTATCGCAAAATTCAGTTGGAGACTTTACCCAGCATGAAAAAGCTGCTTACTTCCCCTTCAAAAATGGCGCTACCCGAAATCGAAAGCGGTATTTATCAAAACATTTTAAAACAAGCGACTGACATTAGCCTGAATCTAATGGCAGTAAAAGTAACTAATCACCCTGAAGACTTTTTGGGTTGGTGTTTTGAGCTACTCGATGTGGCAAAGCGACGTATCAATTTTGATTTACTTGAAGATACCCAGTTACCAACGGTAAAAAAACTGCAGGATTTACTGCAAAATGCGATCAGCTACTTACAGTTAAAATCATTACGTGTTGCGCCTTGGCCCGTGTTAATGATGTTTATCGAAGGCAATAAGGAAGCATTGGCTCTCGATGAGCAATTAGCACTCCTTAAGCATATTGATGCATTACGCGAACAGAAGCTCGCGGATATGATTGTGGAAGATCGCCTTGTTTTTACCGGTAAATACGCCGCAACACATGACACCAGTGCCTACCCGTTCGACTGTGAATGGTTTGCGGCAACGAAAAGTGCGAAGGGGTTTCATCAAGTCTTAGCCGATGTACCGTTTAGCTTCGATGAGGCACTCACGCACATTCCCCTTGAAGGTGATGTGACTGAAGCTCATTACCAAGCGTTCATCGTTGCTTATTTACAGGCCTTTAACGGCATTGACGACACCCCTACGCTTGCACCTGCAACACGCTTACTCGCTATGCGCAGACCGGATGTATTTACGCCGGTGATGGCAAGTAAGTTGGACACGCTGTGTATGGCGCTTGGTGTTGCACGATTATCGAATCGTGACTTTGGTCGCTATTGGGATGATATTGTGCAGACGATTCATGCGATGCCTTGGTTTAGACAAAGCCTTCCAGCGAATGAGTTAGAAACGACACTGACACGCTACAAGGCACTACTCCCTTGTTGGTTCTATTACGTTGACGAAGACACGCCTGAGCAATCAAATTACTTTAAAGCACTGAATAAGCCAAAAAGAACGAGTTCAGGTCGTGCGACTAGTGGCACAAAATCGGTCAGGCGAGGAAAAGAATCTGCGACCGTGTTAGTGGATAGAGCACTGGACAATCCAGATTTACCCGCGTATCTGCAAGACAAGCGTGACTCGATAATTGCCGAAGTGGAAAAAGGTCGCTCTGTCAACGAAACCATTCAATTACTGCGTACCATTTTTGGTTAATCCGTCTAAATCCAACCTCATTGAATATTCAATACCATGTTGAATGCTCAATGAGGTGCAGGCGACTGCTTTTACATTAATCCCTTCCAATAGCACCAAACCTTCCGCCTGTTCGCTGCGAAAAGCGCTTTTTGATCATAAAGTTATGATGCTCGGTACAAGTGCAGCGCTGTACATTTTTGCACCAAAAAAGTGCGTATAAATCCTCACCAGTCCCGAGACTCGTTTCCTGAGCAAATCATAACCAATTGTTATTATTGTATTAATAAAGAAATTTAAATAAAAAATGGAGATTGGCGTGTCAGTTGCTATTACTTAGTCAGATACAATGAATGAGGTGACAACAATGACAACAAAAAAAATCGTGCTTGCAACGTGCGCCTTGCTCGCGCTCTCTAGTCAATCTGCTCTCGCTGGCGTGGAAGCCAACGTAGCGGCAAGCTCCAACTACTTTTGGCGAGGTATCACACAAACCGGCGATAAAGCAGCCGTGAGCGGTGGACTCGACTACAGCCATGAAAGTGGTTTCTATGTCGGAACTTGGATGTCAACGATTGATTTCGGTGAAGAAGCAAGCGCAGGGTACGAGACTCGATGTATACGGCGGCTTTGCATGGGAAAGTAATGGGATTGGCTATGACGTCGGCTACTTGTATTACGCTTACCCTGACGCGGCTGAAAACATTGATTTCGGTGAGATTTACGGCTCAGTTACGTGGGAATGGTTAACGCTAAAAGCGTCGTACACCACATTTGTTGATGAAGCATCCGCGCCAAGCGGGGACATGTTGTATCTTGAAGCAAATGCCTCATTTACCGTGCTCAACGAGACCACGTTAGATATTCACATTGCTCAGTCTAGTGGCGATACAATTAAAGATTGGTATGGTGAAGACGATAGCTACATGGATTACGGGATAAGCCTTACTAAAAGTGGCATCACACTCGGACTGAAAAAAGTCGACCTTAAGGCCGACGACGACATTAAAGTGTTTGCAAGTTACGGTGTAAGCTTCGAGCTGTAACGGGCATTCCTTTGATACTTGCTGCAAATCAGGGGCCTTTCGGCCCTTTATGCGTTTTCTTTCTCAATGCTTAAGCCAGTTACGGAACACTGTGACCTGTTGACGCTTGCCAAATCCGATACCATTGCTCTCGATTAAGCTCGATGGCTTTGGCCGCAACGGCACTTTTCACACGTTCTATGTTACCCGTTCCAAGCACAATACTGGGGGCACTTGGTAATGCCATAAGCCAAGCGTAAGCAACTTGATCCAGAGATTTAGCCTCAAGCTCCTCACCCACTTGTGCCATGACGTCGCGAAGTCGACGTGCTTTTTCATCGTCGTGACTGAATAGACGACCACCAGCGAGTGGTGACCACAACATGGGGTGCATACCAAGCTGCTGACACTGATCTAATGTACCATCATCCAACGCTTTCATTTCGTATGGTGAGCATTCAATTTGATTGGTGACTAACGGGAAGTTTAACCGCGATTGCAGCAAGGCAATTTGCGACGGTGTAAAATTTGAGACACCGAAGTGCAATACATCACCGTTTTGCTTAAGTGTGTTAAACGCATCCGCCATTTCATCCGCATTCATTAGATAATCTGGGCGGTGGATCAACAGTACATCCAACCTATCCGTACCGAAATGGCGAAGTGACTGCTGCACACTTGCAATAATGTGCGCCTTACTCGAGTCATAGTGATTCGCTTTACCTGCCAACCCCTTGCTTGCGAATGCGGGACGGATCCCACATTTGGTGATGATACGAATTTGGTCGCGCAGTGTCGGAGCGGCTTTAAGCGCTTCACCAAATTTGGCTTCACATTCGTATTGACCATAGATATCGGCGTGGTCAGTATCGATAATCCCTCGCTCAATACCTTGTTCAATAAATTTAATGCATTGTTGCGTGGAAAATTGCCAATCCAACAAGCGCCAAAAGCCAAGGACTAAGTCACCTATCGGTCTTACTGTTTCATTCATAACGTGATCTCTACTTTTTCCGCGACAGTTTTCGCTGCGGTCACTGCTTCTTCTACAGAATGTCCACGAGCCAATGCAACCCCCATGCGACGAGTTCCCTTCACTTCCGGTTTGCCAAACAAACGTAAGTCGGTATTTGCAATACTCAACGCATTGTACACATTCCCGAACTGCAATTCGGTTGACTCACCAGTCACCAGGATCACACTTGATGCCGATGGGCCATGGAAGTGAATAGTAGGGATAGGTAAACCAAGTATGGCGCGGACATGTAACGCAAATTCACTTAAGTCTTGCGAAATCAATGTCACCATTCCGGTGTCGTGAGGACGCGGAGACACTTCGCTAAAATAGACGTCATCACCTTTGACGAATAATTCCACGCCAAACAAACCTCGACCTCCCAAGGCTTCAGTAACTTTATGCGCAATTTCTTGGCTGCGTGCCAGTGCCATCGGTGACATGGCTTGTGGTTGCCAACTTTGTTGGTAATCTCCGTTTTCTTGATGGTGACCGATTGGTTCGCAAAAGCTCGTGCCATCAACGTGACGTACGGTTAACAACGTAATTTCATAATCAAAGTCAATAAAGCCTTCCACAATGACACGGCCTTTTCCTGCCCGACCACCTTCCTGAGCATATTGCCATGCTCGCGCTATGTCGCTTTCGTGTTTAACCACACTTTGACCTTTACCCGATGAGTCTCATTATCGGTTTCACTACGCAAGGCATGCCAATGTCACGCACTGCTTGGTCAAAATCATCAAAACTATCGACAAATTGATACGGTGACGTCGGCAAACCAAGGTTTTCTGCAGCAAGACGTCGGATCCCTTCGCGATTCATGGTTAATTGTGCGGCTTTTGCTGTTGGTACTACCGTGAACCCCTCTGCTTCCAAAGAAACCAGCCTGTCCGTCGCAATCGCTTCAATTTCTGGCACAATGTAGTCAGGATTCTCTTGACGAATGATAGCTTCTAATTGCTCACCATCGAGCATGGATAACACATAACTGCGGTCGGCTACTTGCATCGCTGGTGCGTTCTCGTAGCGGTCGAGCACCACCACTTCTGCGCCGAGTCGCTTAAACTCGATAACCACTTCTTTGCCAAGCTCGCCACCACCACACAGCAACACTTTGCATGCGGTATTCGAAAAAGGGGTTCCTAGCGCTTTGATTTTCATATTGGTTCCTTGGTAACTGGCGACACATTGCGCCGTAAAACATTGTTTTATTCTATCGCAACTTGGCCTTGAGCAGGCGGATAATCAAGCAGTTGAAGCGTGAGTTCATCACCATCGTTCAGTACATCAACCCCTTTTGGTGTGCCTGTAAGGACAATGTCACCGGGCTCTAATGTGAACGATTGGCTGATTTCACGCAGGAGTCTTTCCAATGGAAACAACATCAAGGCACTGTCTCCATGCTGTTTTAATTCTCCATTTTGCCAAAAACGGTATTCGTATGAGGAGGATTTAGACAGTGAACACCGGTGAAATGCAGTAACGGGACAACTGCTGTCGTAGGCTTTCGCTCGCTCCCATGGATGACCCTTGGCTTTTAACTCATTTTGTACCTCACGCGACGTTATATCTAACGCAAGGCCAACCCCGACAATACATTGCAACGGTGAGACCGTACCACGAGTGATTGTTTCACCAACCAGTAGCGCCAATTCGGCTTCAAAGTGGTGAGCACCGAGTTTTTTATTCAAGGTGAGGTTGCGATCAAAACGGACTATCGATGTCTTCGGTTTAATAAATAAAATTGGGTTATCCGGTATTGGATTATCAAGTTCTTTTGCGTGCTCAACGTAGTTTCGACCTACACAAACGGCCTTGCCTATTGGCAAATCAATCTTCGAGCCATCTGACCAAATATGTGAATACATTCACGCTCCTTTTACCAAAGAATTAAAAGACTGGTCTGCGTCGCGGTTTCTCGGTTGCTATGCAGGTACAAGCACGTTATAACTTTTGCAAGCCAATATTAAACAAGAGATAACCCATGCAGAATCATGCCAATGTACCACTAACTGACTTTATTGAATATCCGCAGAATGAAATGTTAGCGCGCGCGCAGTGCTTTCTGGAAAATAGCCAACGTCGTCATTCAATTCGCAGTTTTAGCGACCGCGATGTGCCACAACCGATTATTGAAGCCTGTATAAAAACGGCAGGTCTTGCACCAAGTGGAGCGAACCATCAACCATGGCACTTTGTGGCTATCAGCAGCCCTGAGGTGAAACAAAAAATCCGCATTGCAGCGGAAAATTTAGAACGTTCATTTTATGAAGGACGTGCGGGCGAGGAATGGCTTAATGCGCTAAAACCGTTGGGAACAGACGCGAGTAAACCTTACTTAGAGCATGCTCCATGGCTCATTGCGATTTTTAGTCAGAAAAAAGGTGGGATACACGCTGAAGATGCGAACACGAACTACTATGTACACGAGTCGGTAGGTATCGCGACTGGCTTTTTAATCCAAGCACTGCACAACGCCGGACTTGTGACCCTAACACACACACCAAAACCGATGTCTTTTTTAACCGAGATCTGTGGTCGCGATGCGGACAATGAACGTCCTTACATGCTTATTATTGCGGGTTACCCCGCTGAGGATGCTAGCGTGCCTGAACATGCCCTAGTGAAAAAGTCGCTTGAGGAAATTGCCACCTTTTTGTAGAAGACGCCCATAAAAAGACCAAAACGCCACAGAAGAGTCTGTGGCGTTATATTTAAGCGTACTTCTGTGCTAGTAAATCGCGAGTTTGTCTTCTTTTGAAAGACCACTAATGACTTCAACCTTGTCGCCAAACGCATCGCCCAATCGAATGTAACGACGGCTGAGGACGCCATTATCAACCACTTGCACCATATCGAGTTGTCCGTATTGCTTCACTAAGTGAGATGGAATAAGCAATGCCGGGCGTTGTTCTAGCTGATATTCAATTTGTGCATACATTCCTGGCACAACAGACGGCATTAACCCCATGTCGAGCTTAACCAAAAATGTACGCGCACTGCTGTCTGCGACAGGCACAATCTCACTAATGGTGGCATATTGAGTAAGTGATGTAGCGGGCACATACACTTTGAGTTTATCACCCACTTGCATATGAGCAGCTTGCTGTTCGCGTACTGCTGCTTGTACTTGAAGTTGCGCTGGATTATACAGTGACAGCAACGCCGTACCTGGCGCAACGATGGAACCCGGCTCGACAAGGCGCTCTACGACTGTGCCCGAAATAGGCGCTTGAATTTGGCTAAATCCTAACGCAATTTCAGCGGCAGTCAGTTGCTGAGATAACGCGTTTTGCCTTGCGTTCAACTCATCCACTTTCGCACGCCATTCATCAACTTGATTAATGGCGACTAAACCCTGCTCTAGCAAAGCTTGGCTGCGCTCTAGCTGTTTCTTTGCCTGTTGAAGTTGTGCGGTATTGGCGTCTTGCTCCGCTTTCACTTGAGAAACTTGGGCTTTTAGGTCCGCATCATCTAACCGTGCCAGAATTTGCCCTTGCTCCACTTTGTCTCCTGCCCGCACAGTTAATGTTTTGAGCTGGGCTAACAAACGACTGGCAACCAAGGTGTTTTCTTTGGCGACAATACTCCCCGGTGCGCGTTCTGTGACATTGAGTAGTTCAATACTGACGTTTTGAATAGAGCCTTTGAATGCTTGCTGTTGTTCTTTAAGACCCGCAGGTGTTTTGTCAGCGAATAAACCCGCCATCCAAGCAACAGCAATTAACAGCCCAACAATAGCAGCGATAGGAAGCGCAATTTTATTACTTAAGCGCATGGCGTTTCTCCTTGAGAAGGTGATGTATCCTCAGCAAACACGAGGTAGTAAACAAGCGGCACAACAATGAGTGAAAATAATGTCGAGGCAATAATGCCAAAGATGATAGCAAGCGCGAGTCTCGCTAAATACTGGGTCGAGAATGATCACCATGTTACCGAGTAATGTCGTACCCGCAGTTAAAAGCACGGGTCGCATACGAACGCTGCCGGCTTGGATCAACGCAGTACGGATAGAAGCGCCTTGCTCTCTGGCTTGATTGATGAAATCAATTAAGATCAAAGAATTGCGCACAACGATGCCAGCCAGAGCAATCATGCCTATCATCGCGGTCGCGGTGAATAACACAGGTTCAGGCGCCCCTGCTATTTCGCGCTCGCCGAACTGATTCAACAACCAAAAGCCCGGCATAATCCCTATCATTGTCAATGGAATTGCCGACATGATGATAAGTGACACACTGCTTGATGCCGTTTGGAAGCGTAAAATCACGAAAATTGCGGTGAGTGCGAATGCAAATGCGATACCCATATCTCGAAACACATCGACCGTGATCCGCCATTCACCTTCGCCACCAAACAGATACTGTGTACCTGCTGGCATTTGCCAATAGGCTCCGCCACCACTTTGTAGGTAATTTCTCGTTTCCCAGTGTGATACGTTTTGTTCTGGAATAATTTCACCTGTTGGAATTTCATCAGCAACGACATCCGCGATAACTTCGGCAGGCGTGCGACCATTCAACTCAGCGGTCACGTAAATCACTTCTCGCAAATCTTTTCGCATTATCATCGGCTCAACACGCGGCGACTTGAGTCTCACCTAACTCAGAGAGCGCGACTAAAGGGCGTTTGGCCGATGTAAGTCCAAAATCATCACCTTGTTTAACAAGATCTTGTCGACCACGAATTTGCAATGCCATCAGATTCTGCCATTCGTTTCTATCTTGATAAGGCAACTGCAACTGGATAGGTAAAGGTTCTGCTTCATCCGCAACGTACATAAGACCCGCAACCTGTCCACCGCTGGCAATTGCCAAAGTCTGATTGATGTCTTGCGTTGCAATACCCGACAGCGCAGCCTTTTCTTTGTCCGTCACAAACCTTTTTAACGGCGCATGAGCCGCAATCGAGATGTCAACTTCAACTACGTGCGGTTCCAGAGCTATACGGCTTGCTAATCTCTCGGCGGCTTCCTGATGCACCTCTGGTGAAATAAAAGCATCAGCATAAACTTCCGCAACGAGCGTACTTAAAACAGGAGGACCTGGCGGGACTTCAACAACTTTGACTAGCACACCATCTCGGCTAAAGGGCTGTAACGCTTGGCGCAGTCGCAATACCACACCATGAGATTGGTGGTCTCTTGTCAATTTATCCGTTAGTAAAACACGTAACTCACCAAAATGGCTGGCTTCACGGCGATAATAACCGCGTACCATACCATTGAAGTCCATACTGGATGGTTTGCCCACGTATCCCGCAACGGCTGTGACTTCTGACATCTGCCAGACAATTTGTTGGACTTGCTTGGTCATACGCGCGGTATGTTCAAGGCTGGTTCCTTCTGGCATATCAATCAGAATTTGTACTTCATTTTTATTATCAAAAGGCAGCAACTTAAGCGGAACAGCACGAAACATCGGCAAACTGACACTAGCGATAAATAAACCTAGCACAGACCAAAGCACCCATTTTGCTTTACGTTTATCGTCTAATAATGGCGTGATAAACCGAGCATAGGGGCCTTGCTCTATTTGCTTGCCGTCTATTACCTCATCCTGAAGAGACGACTGATTCAATAACATTTTGGCAAGCCAAGGCGTAACGAAAAACGCCACAACGGTAGACACAATTACACTTACAGGCACGTTAAATGCCATAGGTGCCATATACGGACTTCATCATGCCTGTAATGTATGCTAATGGAATAAACGCCATAACAATGGTAAGTGTCGACATGATAAGCGGCATCTTGACTTCGCTGATGGCGTCGACAATAGAGACATCCTTACTTTTCCCTTTTTTAAGCAAATGTCGGCTGATGTTATCGATGCCGGTGATCGGATCATCAACAAGCAAACCCAGTGAAAGAATAAGGGCGAACAATGTCACGCGATTGATGGAGTAACCAAACGCAAAGTCCAAAGCGAGTGTAATGCCATAGCAAATCGGCACCGCTAAGCCAACAACAATGGCCGGACGCCAACCTAAAAATACGCCAACAAACACCACAACCGTAAATACGGCAAACGCTAAACTCGACGTGAGATCGTTTACTTTCTCATCAGCAGTTTGTCCGTAATTACGCAGTACCTTTACCCCTATCTCTTTTGGCAAAATTGACTGTTGTAACTTGTCCATTAACGCGAGACTCTGTTCAGCAACAGACACCGCATTACTGCCTCGCTGTTTAGCGACACTGAGTGTAACCATAGGCAAATTTTGCTCACTATCGGTTGTAGCAAGCCATTGATAATTGTTTGGTTCTGCTGCACCGTCTTGTATGCTCGCGACGTCTTTTAAATAGATGGATTGGCCATTAATCACATTCACAACCAGTTTTTCAATACTACGCTTGCTACGCAATACATCGCCAGCCTCTACTGCGAATGCCGTTTGCCCAGAGACTACGGTTCCAACATATTGCACTTGGTTTGAAAGCTGAAGCGCCATTAACACATCAAGCGGTGTAGTTTGATGTGCAGCCAATGCTGTCGCATCGAGATAGATTTGAATTTGACGAGTGCGACCTGCAATGACTTTCACTTCACTCGTATCTGGGATCTGCTGAAGCTGAGTCGATATTTCTTGAGCAAAACGGGTGAGTTCAAAATCGGAATAACGGGTGGTGTCTTTACTGTATAAACCAAGCATCACAATCGGTACGTCATCAACTTCGATTGGACGGATCTGCCAATTATTGATAACGCGTGCCATGGTATGCTGATTCGCGTAGAGCTTGGCGTAAGTATTTAATATCGCCTTTTCCCGGTCTTCCCCAACGTAAAAGCGTAGCGTAACTACTGCGCCTCCCGTTTGTGTAGTCGAATAAACATGTTCCACACCTGGGATCTGCATCAACAGTTTTTCGAGCGGTGTGGTGACTAATCGAGCGACTTCTGGCGCTTCTGTATTTGGAGCTTCAACTAAAATATCGAGCATAGGCACAACGATTTGTGGCTCTTCTTCACGCGGTGTGAAATTAAGTGCCATCGTGCCCAATAAAATAGACAGTATAAATACAAAGATGGGAAATTTACCCGATAAACTCTGCCGAACCGCCTGTTCAGTCATGCTCATGCATTTTCTCCTTGCTGACAAAACACAGTATAGAGCCCTTGTAGGATTACAGCGACACGCTCATCCGCTACTCGATAGTAGATTGCTTGTCCCTCGCGACGTGTAGAAACGATGCCGGCATTTCTCAAGCTTGCAAGATGTTGGGAAAGTGCCGATTGTGCGAGCGGGATAGAATCATTTAGTTCGCTGACGCTCACTTCTCCTTGCTGCAAACGGCATAAGATCATCAATCGATTTTTGTTTGCCATTAACTTTAACAATGTTTCTGCCTGTTCGGCATTGTGTGCCATCGCTTGAAGATCCATATTGACTGCCCAAAACTTATTTAAGTGAGCACAGTATAGGCAATTATATTAGCTAAGTCTAATATTAGATATTGCTAATTTAGCCTTTTCTAATATACTAATGTTGTGTATATATTGGTCTCTTGAGGTTTGACATGAAGCTACATGCCTTTTTACGCTTAATTGCGGGTGTTATGGTGCTGGTATCTCTATTTTTAACTCACTACGTTCACCCAAATTGGGTTTGGTTTACCGTCTTTATTGCTGCTAACCTTATCCAGTCAGCATTCACAAAGTGGTGTCCAATGATCACCATCTTAAAGAAAATCGGAATAGAGGAAGAATAATGCTCAAGCCCATTCAGGATATTTTGCAAACAGTAAAACCGTCTCTTCGTTGTATTACCGCGAAAGAAGCAAAGGAAGAAATTATGACTAATGGTGGCTTACTGGTTGACGTTCGTGAACCTGAAGAACATCAAGCAAGAGCAGCCAAAGGTTCAATTAATGTTCCTCGGGGACTTTTGGAATTTAAACTGCCTGCAATTGAAGCCGACTGTCATCGTCCAATCTATGTGCATTGTGCGGCGGGGGGACGAGCGGTACTTGCTGCAGAGCAATTAGAACGGATCGGCTATCAAAGTGTTACCGTGATTGGTTGTAAAGCAGACGAGATCTGTGAAGTTTTTTAGTACTTGATTTGGCATTATAAAAAGGCCTCTTCTTTCGAAGAGGCCTTTTTATCTAATTAAGAGTTAGACTCACCTTGTCGGGAACACCTAGTTCGGCATAGAGATAGGGCTGACTACCAAGTTTGACGTAACCGTAATGTGATTTAACACCAAAATACAAAAAAGCCCGACTCGTTCGGATCGGGCTTTCTTTAATTAGAGTCGGGGACGCCTAGTCCGGCTGCGCTTCGCTTGCGTTCCTCGGACTGCGAAGATGATCAATCTTCGGTTCCTCGTCACCCTACTTTCACATGGCAGCTGCCACACTATCATCGGCCGGGGCTGGCCTTCCAGCTGTTGCGTTTCACTTCTGAGTTCGGCATTGGGATAGAGCTGACTCCCAGTCTGGTATAACAGTAATGCAATTTAACGCCAAAATGCAAAAAAGCCCGACTCTTTCGGATCGGGCTTTCTTTAATTAGAGTCGGGGGCGCCTAGCCTAGCCTGGCGATGGTCGGGGACGCCTAGTCCGGCTGCGCTTCGCTTGCGTTCCTCGGACTGCGAAGATTATCAATCTTCGCTTCCTCGTCACCCTACTTTCACATGGCAGCTGCCACACTATCATCGGCCGGGGCTGGCCTTCCAGCTGTTGTGTTTCACTTCTGAGTTCGGCATTGGGATAGAGCTGACTACCCAGTCTGGTATAACAGTAATGCTATTTAACACCAAAATGCAAAAAAGCCCGACTCTTTCGAATCGGGCTTTCTTTAATTAAGAGCCTGGCGATGTCCTACTTTCACATGGCAGCTGCCACACTATCATCGGCGCTGTTGCGTTTCACTTCTGAGTTCGGCATGGGGTCAGGTGGGTCCACAACGCTATTGTCACCAAGCAAATTCTGCTTAGATTTTGTTCTAATTTTTATTTATCTTTTAAAAACCCGCTCGTTGAGCGGGTTTTCTTTAATTAAGAGCCTGGCGATGTCCTACTTTCACATGGCAGCTGCCACACTATCATCGGCGCTGTTGCGTTTCACTTCTGAGTTCGGCATGGGGTCAGGTGGGTCCACAACGCTATTGTCACCAAGCATAAGCTGGTCGTCTACTCGCTACCGCAAGTAAACTAAATCTGGAATTCTGATATTAATGTCTTTTACTTCGTCGTTGTCTACTTTAGTCAATACTTAACTTCTAACAACTTAAACCACTTTGGCGTTGTATGGTTAAGCCTCACGGGTAATTAGTACAGGTTAGCTTCACGCCTCACAGCGCTTCCACACCCTGCCTATCAACGTTGTAGTCTCCAACGGCCCTTTAGTGGAGTTAAACTCCAAGTGAGAACTCATCTCGAGGCTCGCTTCCCGCTTAGATGCTTTCAGCGGTTATCGATTCCGAACGTAGCTACCGGGCAATGCCATTGGCATGACAACCCGAACACCAGCGGTTCGTCCACTCCGGTCCTCTCGTACTAGGAGCAGCCCCTCTCAATTCTCAAACGCCCACGGCAGATAGGGACCGAACTGTCTCACGACGTTCTAAACCCAGCTCGCGTACCACTTTAAATGGCGAACAGCCATACCCTTGGGACCGACTTCAGCCCCAGGATGTGATGAGCCGACATCGAGGTGCCAAACACCGCCGTCGATATGAACTCTTGGGCGGTATCAGCCTGTTATCCCCGGAGTACCTTTTATCCGTTGAGCGATGGCCCTTCCATTCAGAACCACCGGATCACTATGACCTACTTTCGTACCTGCTCGACGTGTCTGTCTCGCAGTTAAGCTTGCTTCTACCATTACACTAACCGAGCGATGTCCGACCGCTCTTAGCAAACCTTCGTGCTCCTCCGTTACTCTTTGGGAGGAGACCGCCCCAGTCAAACTACCCACCAGGCACTGTCCGTAACCCCGATTAGGGGCCAACGTTAGAACATCAAACATACAAGGGTGGTATTTCAAGGACGGCTCCACAAGAACTAGCGTTCTTGCTTCAAAGCCTCCCACCTATCCTACACATGTAGGTTCAATGTTCAGTGCCAAGCTATAGTAAAGGTTCACGGGGTCTTTCCGTCTAGCCG
The DNA here is from genome assembly GCF_017638925.1 of Pseudoalteromonas xiamenensis. Lineage (NCBI taxonomy): Bacteria > Pseudomonadati > Pseudomonadota > Gammaproteobacteria > Alteromonadales > Pseudoalteromonadaceae > Pseudoalteromonas > Pseudoalteromonas xiamenensis. The sequence goes on along the minus strand of NZ_CP072133.1, from coordinate 2,430,460 downwards.
CGGGTACACAGCATCTTCACTGCGATTTCAATTTCACTGAGTCTCGGGTGGAGACAGCGTAGCCATGATTACGCCATTCGTGCAGGTCGGAACTTACCCGACAAGGAATTTCGCTACCTTAGGACCGTTATAGTTACGGCCGCCGTTTACCGGGGCTTCGATCAAGAGCTTCGTCCGAAGACTAACCCCATCAATTAACCTTCCGGCACCGGGCAGGCGTCACACCGTATACGTCATCTTACGATTTTGCACAGTGCTGTGTTTTTAATAAACAGTTCCAGCTACCTATTCTCTGCGACTCCCGTCTGCTTACACCGCGAGGGCTTAACAGACAAGAGCGTACCTTCTCCCGAAGTTACGGTACCATTTTGCCTAGTTCCTTCACCCGAGTTCTCTCAAGCGCCTTAGTATTCTCTACCTGACCACCTGTGTCGGTTTCGGGTACGATTCGATATGAACT
>NZ_CP072133.1:2287500-2425000 GCF_017638925.1 Pseudoalteromonas xiamenensis | reverse complement strand
CATGAATACGATGATGTATGGTACACCAACTTGACGAGAAAGTAGGATGTGCTCACGCGTTTGTGGCATTGGGCCGTCAGTCGCAGCTACTACTAGGATAGCGCCGTCCATCTGTGCAGCACCAGTGATCATGTTCTTAACGTAGTCAGCGTGTCCTGGACAGTCAACGTGCGCATAGTGGCGCGCTGGTGTGTCGTATTCTACGTGTGAAGTATTGATTGTGATACCACGCTCACGCTCTTCTGGTGCGTTGTCGATTGACGCGAAGTCTTTCGCCTGACCACCGTAAGTTTTTGCTAGAACAGTAGAGATTGCTGCAGTTAGAGTTGTTTTACCGTGGTCAACGTGGCCGATTGTACCTACGTTTACGTGCGGTTTCGAACGTTCAAACTTTTCTTTTGCCATTTTAAAAATTCCTATAAAAGAAATTAAAGTCCGATCCTACGACCGGACCGAACTAAAATTACTTCACAGCGCGAGCTGCAATAATTGTATCCGCAACATGTTTAGCGGCCTCAGCGTACTTAGAAAATTCCATTGAGTACGACGCGCGACCTTGTGTTGCAGAGCGAAGATCCGTAGCATAACCGAACATTTCAGAAAGTGGAACTTGTGCATTAACTTGCTTCATACCACCGAACGAGTCTTCCATGCCCTCAATTATACCGCGGCGACGATTTAAATCGCCGACTACATCACCCATGTTTGCTTCAGGGGTAATGACTTCAACTTTCATAATAGGTTCAAGAATAACAGGGTCGGCATCAAGCGCCCCTTTCTTAAAGCCTATTGCGCCTGCAATCTTAAACGCCATTTCACTCGAGTCCACATCATGGAACGAGCCATCAAACAACGTAGCTTTAACACCCAATAAAGGATAACCGGCAAGAACACCTTGACGCATCGCTTCTTGAATGCCTTTATCAACTGCAGGGATGTACTCTTTCGGAACCGTACCACCTACAATAGCATTTTCAAACTCGTAGATTGGTGCTTCGACATCCGAAACGTCCATCGGTTCCAGTTTAAGCCAAACATGACCATACTGACCTTTACCACCAGATTGACGAACGAACTTACCTTCGGCCTCTACAGACTTACGGATAGTTTCGCGGTACGCAACCTGAGGCTTACCTACGTTACATGCCACGTTAAATTCACGTTTCATGCGATCGACGATAATTTCTAAGTGTAGCTCACCCATACCTGAAATGATCGTTTGACCAGTTTCTGGATCAGTTTCTACACGGAAAGATGGATCTTCAGCGGCTAGTTTACCTAACGCGATACCCATTTTCTCTTGGTCAGCAATCGTTTTTGGTTCAACCGCAACAGAAATAACAGGATCAGGGAATTCCATGCGTTCGAGCGTGATAACGGATTCTTGGCTACACAAAGTGTCACCTGTCGTCACGTCTTTTAAACCGATCGCGGCGGCAATATCACCTGCATGCACTTCTTTAATTTCGTCGCGATGGTTAGCGTGCATTTGCACGATACGACCAAAACGTTCTTTTTTGTACTTAACTGGATTATAAACTGCGTCACCCTGTTTAACAGTACCAGAGTAAACACGGAAGAACGTCAGTGAACCAACAAATGGGTCAGTGGCAATTTTAAATGCCAACGCCGCAAAAGGCGCATCATCACTTGCTGGGCGCGTTGCTTCAGAACCGTCTTCAAGTACACCGTCGATAGCCTTAACTTCCGTCGGTGAAGGAAGATATTCAACCACTGCATCAAGTACAGCTTGAACACCTTTGTTCTTGAAAGCACTACCAACGGTCATTGGAACGATTTCGTTCGCAAGCGTACGTTGGCGGATAGCGGCTTTGATTTCAGCTTCGCTTAACTCACCTTCTTCTAAATATTTGTCCATCAGTTCTTCAGATGCTTCTGCTGCGCTTTCAACTAAGTTGGCACGCCATTCATCCGCTAAATCTTGAAGTTCTGCTGGGATCGCTTCATAAGTGAAAGTCATCCCCTGGTCTTCTTCATTCCAGTTGATGGCTTTCATCTTAACGAGGTCGATCACACCTTTAAATTCATCTTCAGCACCAATTGGTAACTGAATTGGCACAGGGTTAGCACCAAGGCGCTTTTTAACCTGACCCACAACTGAAAGGAAATCCGCACCTGTACGATCCATCTTATTGACGAAAATCATACGCGGCACTTCATACTTGTTAGCTTGACGCCAAACAGTTTCAGTTTGTGGCTGTACACCTGATGAAGCACATAGCACAACAACAGCACCATCTAGTACACGCAAAGAGCGTTCTACTTCGATAGTGAAGTCTACGTGTCCGGGAGTATCGATGATGTTGATGCGATGCTCAGCGAACTGAGCATCCATACCTTTCCAGAAACACGTTGTCGCAGCAGACGTGATAGTAATACCACGTTCTTGCTCCTGCTCCATCCAGTCCATAGTTGCAGCACCATCATGCACTTCGCCAATCTTGTGAGAAAGACCAGTGTAAAACAGAACACGTTCTGTTGTAGTGGTTTTGCCTGCATCTACGTGAGCACAAATACCGATGTTACGGTAGCGCTCAATAGGAGTTGTACGTGCCATAGTATCCTCTTAAAGGTTCTGGGCAGATTACCAACGGTAGTGAGCGAATGCTTTGTTCGCTTCAGCCATACGGTGAACGTCTTCACGCTTCTTAACCGCAGTGCCTTTGTTGTCAGCTGCATCTAGCATTTCTTGAGCAAGACGTAGGCCCATTGATTTTTCGCTACGCTTACGAGCAGCTTCAACTAACCAACGCATGCCAAGCGCGTTACGACGCACTGGACGAACTTCAACTGGTACTTGGTATGTTGAACCACCAACACGGCGAGATTTAACCTCTACCTGTGGGCGAACGTTATCAAGTGCCGATTCAAAGATTTCTAGGTGCGACTTGCCTGATTTCTCAGCAGCCACGTCTAACGCACCGTATACGATTTTTTCAGCAGTAGATTTCTTGCCGTCTAACATTACTACGTTAACGAATTTAGCAAGAAGTTCTGATCCGAACTTCGGATCTGGAAGAATTTTACGTTGACCTATTACGCGTCTTCTTGGCATTTTATATCTCCGGTATCTTCAGGTTCGTGCTCTACACGAATTCCCAAAACAAATTTTTACTACAAATGTTTAAGTGCTTGGCCTTACTAACGGAGTGCCATTAGCCCTTAGGACGTTTAGCACCGTACTTAGAACGAGCTTGCATACGCTTGCTAACGCCAGCACAGTCAAGTGCACCGCGTACAGTGTGGAAACGCACACCAGGTAAGTCTTTAACACGACCACCACGGATTAGGATAACACTGTGTTCTTGTAAGTTGTGACCTTCACCACCGATGTATGAAGTTACTTCAAAGCCGTTCGTTAAACGAACACGCGCTACTTTACGTAGTGCAGAGTTTGGCTTCTTAGGTGTTGTTGTATATACACGAGTACATACACCACGCTTTTGTGGACAAGCTTTAAGAGCAGCTGAGTTGCTCTTAGTAACCTTGCTACGACGTGGCTTACGCACTAGCTGGTTAATCGTTGCCATTAAATAGCTCCTGATTTAATAATTACTACTGAAAAATTTAGAAATCGTACCCTATTTACTCAGATTAATTTTTTTACCGAATAAATGGGTGGCCGAATTTTAATGACCAAAGTTTAACCTGTCAACCAAAAGTATCCTTCAGAGTTCCGATATCCATATAGATGACGCGCGAAGCGGGAGTTTAGAACAAATAAAAGACAATCTGATGACAAGAAAACCGCATTAAAATCTGTTAATTAAGACCTCTCACTTAAAATGAAAGGTCTTACAACAAAAAGCCGTGGCTAAACCACGGCTTTTTCAGGATAAGGCGAGTGCCTCACTCCTTATTCGTCACTACCACCTAGAAGGTCTGCGTTTAGTGCATCTGTAAGCGCCTGAGTCGCTTCTTCCGCACTTACCGTTTGCTCAACAGGCTCTTCAGCCTCTTTGCGACGGTTGATACGCTCTTGGTGATAAGCAAAACCAGTACCTGCTGGGATCAAACGACCAACGATTACGTTTTCTTTCAGACCACGTAGTTCGTCTTTCTTACCATTTACCGCTGCTTCTGTTAGAACACGCGTTGTTTCTTGGAACGACGCTGCAGAGATAAACGATTCAGTCGCAAGTGATGCCTTCGTGATACCCATTAGCTGGATTTCAAACTTAGCAGGGATCTTGCCTTGTGCTTCTAGTTCACGGTTAGCGATGTTTACGCGTGCAACTTCTACTTGCTCGCCCGCTAAGAACATTGAATCACCACCATCTAGGATCAAACACTTACGTAGCATTTGACGAATGATTGTCTCGATGTGCTTATCGTTAATCTTTACACCCTGTAAACGGTATACTTCTTGTACTTCGTTTACGATGTAGTTAGATACGTCAGTCACACCACGAAGACGTAAGATGTCATGTGGAGATTCTGGACCGTCTGCGATCACTTCACCACGCGCTACCGTTTCACCTTCGAATACGTTCAATTGACGCCACTTAGGAATCATCTCTTCGTATGCTTCACCTTCTGCAGGCGTGATAACCAAACGTTTCTTACCCTTCGTCTCTTTACCGAAGCTTACAGTACCTGTAACTTCAGCAAGGATAGCTGGATCTTTTGGTTTACGCGCTTCGAATAGGTCAGCAACTCGAGGTAGACCACCCGTGATGTCGCGAGTTTTCGAACCTTCTTGCGGGATACGCGCCAGAACTTGACCTGGAAGTGCTGTTGCACCATCAGAAATCTCGATCGTCGTAAATGACGGAAGACGGATTTCTTGTAAACCACGTACATCGTTCTCGATGATTAGCTTAGGCTCCTTCGCGTTAACTTTCGCAAGGTCCTTAACTACCACACGGGTTAGACCTGTTAGGTCATCCGTTTGTGCTTCAGTGTTCGAGTCGTCGATATCGCTAAACGTTACTTTCGATTCATGTTCAAGGATGATTGGGTGGCTATGTGGATCCCACGTTGCTACCACGTCATTACCTTTAACTTGCGCACCGTCTTTAACAGACAATACCGCACCGTAAGGCACTTTATAACGCTCTTTCTCACGACCTTGATCATCGATTACAGCGATTTCAGTTGAACGTGATGTAATAACAATCTTGCCATCCGCATTCAATACGAATTTCGCATTGTGAAGCTTCAAGTTACCATTGTTCTTAACCTGTACACTGTTTTCTGCAGATGCTCTTGATGCCGCACCACCGATGTGGAATGTACGCATCGTAAGCTGTGTACCCGGCTCACCGATTGATTGAGCTGCGATAACACCAACTGCTTCACCCGCATTAATCAGGTGACCACGAGCAAGGTCACGACCGTAACAGTGTGCACACACACCGAAATCGTTTTCACACGTGATAACAGAACGTACAACTACTTCGTCTACTGAGTGCTCTTCTAAAAGGTCACACAGTTTTTCGTCTAGCATTACGTTACGTGCAACAAGTACGTCTTGCGTGCCTGGGATCATTACATCTTCAGCTACAACACGACCTAGAACGCGCTCACGTAATGGCTCAACAACGTCACCACCTTCAATAAGCGGCTTCATCATTAGACCATTCGTTGTACCACAGTCAGTCTCATTGATTACCAAGTCTTGCGCTACGTCTACTAGACGACGCGTTAAGTAACCAGAGTTCGCTGTCTTAAGTGCCGTATCGGCAAGACCTTTACGCGCACCGTGCGTCGAGATAAAGTACTGAAGTACGTTCAGACCTTCACGGAAGTTAGCTGTGATTGGCGTCTCGATGATTGAACCATCTGGACGGGCCATTAGACCACGCATACCCGCTAGCTGACGAATCTGAGCCGCGCTACCACGAGCACCAGAGTCGGCCATCATAAACACTGAGTTAAATGATGCTTGCTCTTCTTCTTCGCCTTTCGCGTTGATTACCGTATCTTTTGACAAGTTCGCCATCATCTCACGTGATAAGTTTTCGTTAACACGTGACCAAATGTCGATAACTTTGTTGTACTTTTCACCCGCAGTAACCAAACCTGATTGGAACTGTTGGTTGATTTCCGCCACTTCCGCTTCTGCAGCTTCAATGATAGACGCTTTCGTTGGTGGGATAACCATATCGTTAATACCGATAGAGACACCCGACTTCATCGCGTAATGGAAACCTGTGTACATAACTTGGTCAGCAAACACAACGGTGTCTTTAAGACCTAAGCGACGGTAACACTCGTTTAGTAGACCAGAAATTTGTTTCTTGCCTAGCGCACGGTTGATAAGCTCAAACGGCAAACCTTTAGGAAGGATTGACGAAAGAATCGCACGACCTACTGTTGTTTCAACAACCGCAGTGACCGGTGTTTCGATGCGTGTTTCTGCAGCAATGTGTACTTCAGAAATACGAACTTTAACACGTGCGTGTAGCTCAGCTTGACCTGTACGGTATGCTTTTTCTGCTTCTTTCGGATCTTTAAATACTAGACCTTCGCCTTTCGCATTGATGCGATCGCGCGTCATGTAGTAAAGACCTAATACAACGTCCTGTGATGGAACGATAATTGGCTCACCGTTCGCTGGAGATAGGATGTTGTTAGTCGACATCATTAGAGCACGAGCTTCTAATTGCGCTTCTAGTGTTAACGGTACGTGTACCGCCATTTGGTCACCGTCGAAGTCAGCGTTATAGGCCGCACACACCAATGGGTGTAGTTGGATCGCTTTACCTTCGATTAGCACAGGTTCGAACGCTTGGATACCCAAACGGTGAAGTGTTGGTGCACGGTTCAGAAGAACTGGGTGTTCACGGATCACTTCATCTAATACGTCCCAAACCTCAGGAACTTCACGCTCAACCATCTTCTTCGCCGCTTTGATGGTTGTCGCCATACCACGGCGCTCTAGCTTACCGTAGATAAATGGCTTGAATAGCTCAAGTGCCATCTTCTTAGGAAGACCACACTGGTGAAGACGTAAGTATGGACCAACTGTGATTACAGAACGGCCTGAGTAGTCAACACGCTTACCAAGAAGGTTTTGACGGAAACGACCTTGCTTACCTTTGATCATGTCTGCAAGCGACTTAAGTGGACGCTTGTTAGAACCTGTGATCGCACGACCACGACGGCCGTTGTCTAGTAGCGCATCAACCGCTTCTTGTAACATACGCTTTTCGTTGCGCACGATGATATCCGGCGCAGCTAGGTCTAGTAGACGCTTCAAACGGTTGTTACGGTTGATAACACGACGGTATAAGTCGTTCAGATCAGACGTAGCAAAACGACCGCCATCTAGTGGTACTAGTGGACGTAAGTCTGGTGGAAGTACTGGTAGTACAGTCATGATCATCCACTCAGGGTTGTTACCTGATTGGTGGAATGATTCCATTAACTTAAGACGCTTAGTGATTTTCTTACGCTTAGTTTCAGAGTTTACTGTTGGTAACTCTTCACGCATTTCAGCAATCAGCTGTGCAAGATCAAGCTCACGAAGTAGGTCTAGAATTGCTTCCGCACCCATTTTCGCTTCGAAGTCATCACCATGCTCTTCTAGAGAGTCTAGGTATTCTTCTTCTGTTAATAGCTGACCACGCTCAAGCGTTGTCATACCAGGCTCTGTTACTACGAATGATTCAAAGTAAAGAATACGTTCGATATCACGCAGTGTCATATCAAGCATTAAGCCGATACGAGACGGAAGTGATTTTAAGAACCAAATGTGCGCAACTGGGCTTGCCAATTCGATGTGACCCATACGATCACGACGCACTTTAGTTAGTGTAACTTCAACACCACACTTTTCACAGATAACACCACGGTGTTTTAAGCGCTTGTATTTACCACACAAACACTCATAGTCTTTCACTGGGCCGAAAATACGGGCACAGAATAAGCCATCACGCTCAGGCTTGAAAGTACGGTAGTTGATCGTTTCTGGCTTCTTAACTTCACCATACGACCATGAACGCACCATATCAGGTGAAGCAAGACCAATGCGAATCGCATCAAACTCTTCGGTCTTGTTTTGTTGCTTCAGAAACTTAAGTAAGTCTTTCACCTTAGCTCTCCTGTCGGAGGTTAATCTTGAGGGCAAGCAACGCTTGCCCCTTCATTCTTGCAGTCCGGGAAACGCCGAAGCGTTTCGGATTAAAGTTCTTCTAACTCGATGTTAATACCGAGCGAGCGGATTTCTTTCAACAATACGTTGAACGATTCCGGCATACCTGGCTCCATCTTATGGTTGCCATCGACGATGTTCTTATACATCTTCGTACGACCGTTCACGTCATCCGACTTCACTGTCAACATTTCTTGTAGCGTGTAGGCAGCACCGTATGCTTCTAGTGCCCATACCTCCATCTCACCGAAACGCTGACCACCGAACTGAGCCTTACCACCCAACGGCTGTTGAGTAACTAGGCTGTAAGAACCAGTAGAACGCGCATGCATCTTATCATCAACCAAGTGGTTAAGTTTCAGCATGTACATGTAACCTACTGTTACAGGACGCTCAAACGAATCACCTGTACGACCATCAAATAGCGTGATTTGGCCGCTTGATGGGTAGCCACCAAGTTCTAGAAGTTCTTTAATTTCAGATTCTTTTGCACCATCGAACGCAGGCGTTGCGATTGGTAGACCACCTTTCAGGTGCTCAGCCAAACGGCGAACTTCTTCGTCAGAGAATGTGTCAATGTCCACTTTCTGACGGCAATCACCTAATTCGTAAACTTTCTTCAAGAAGTCACGAATTTCAGCAAGTTTTGCCTGTTCTTTGATCATGTCTTCGATACGCTCACCGATACCACGCGCTGCTAGGCCCATGTGCGTTTCTAAGATCTGACCGATGTTCATACGTGATGGTACGCCCAGCGGGTTCAATACGATGTCTACCGGACGACCTTTTTCGTCGTATGGCATGTCTTCGATTGGTACGATGTTTGAGATAACACCCTTGTTACCGTGACGACCCGCCATTTTATCACCTGGTTGAATGCGACGTTTGACCGCTAGGTAAACTTTCACAATCTTCAATACGCCAGGTGCTAGATCATCACCTTGTGTGATCTTACGGCGTTTGTCTTCAAACTTCTTGTCGTACTCAGCTTTAACTTCATCGTACTGTGCAGCAAGTTGCTCTAGCTCAGCTTGCTTTTCTTCATCCGCAAGGCTTTGCGTCAGTAGTTTTTCAGCATTCAAGCCTTCAAGCTTCTCTTCACTCACGCCAGCTGCTACAAGTAGCGAACGAGCACGTGCGAGGATACCGCCTTCAAGAATACGGAATTCTTCGTTGAAGTCTTTCTTCGCTTCACGCAACTGCATCTCTTCAACTTCAAGCGCACGCTTATCTTTCTCTACGCCGTCACGGGTAAATACTTGAACGTCGATTACAGTACCAGATACTGAGTTTGGTACACGTAGCGAGCTGTCTTTAACGTCAGATGCTTTCTCACCGAAGATAGCACGTAGTAGCTTTTCTTCTGGAGTAAGTTGCGTTTCACCTTTAGGTGTAACTTTACCAACAAGAATATCGCCGCCTTTAACTTCCGCACCGATGTAAACAACGCCTGATTCGTCAAGCTTGCTTAGTGCAGATTCACCGACGTTAGGAATATCCGCAGTAATTTCTTCTGGGCCTAACTTCGTGTCACGAGCGATACACTGTAGTTCTTGAATGTGGATAGTCGTTAGACGATCTTGGTCAACTACGCGCTCAGATAATAAAATCGAGTCTTCGAAGTTGTAACCATTCCACGGCATGAACGCCACGCGTAAGTTTTGACCAAGCGCTAAGTCACCTAGGTCTGTTGAAGGACCATCAGCAAGTACGTCACCACGTACAACCGGCTCACCAACCATCACAGTTGGTTTTTGGTTGATACACGTGTTTTGGTTAGAACGTGTGTACTTAGTCAAGTTGTAGATGTCGATACCCGCTTCACCTGGAACGCGCTCATCGTCATTTACGTTAATTACGATACGGCTCGCATCAGCGTATTTCACTACACCGCCACGTTTTGCAACAATCGTTACACCCGAGTCTTTCGCAAGCGTTAACTCGATACCAGTACCAACTAACGGCTTATCAGCGCGTAGCGTCGGTACAGCTTGACGTTGCATGTTCGATCCCATCAATGCACGGTTAGCGTCATCGTGTTCTAGGAATGGGATAAGTGCCGCAGCCACAGAGATAACCTGCTGTGGAGATACGTCCATATACTGGATGTCTGCTTGACCCATAAACGTCGATTCGCCTTTGAAACGACATGGGATAAGCTCATCAGTAAATTCATTGTTGTCGTTCAGCGTTGTGTTAGCCTGAGCGATAACGTATTGGCCTTCTTCGATAGCTGATAAATAATCAACTTCGTCACTCACAACACCATTAACAACTTTACGATATGGTGTTTCTAGGAAACCATAGTCGTTTGTACGTGCGTATGTTGAAAGTGAGTTGATAAGACCGATGTTTGGACCTTCAGGCGTTTCGATTGGACATACACGTCCGTAGTGCGTTACGTGAACGTCACGTACTTCGAAGCCTGCACGCTCACGTGTCAAACCACCCGGGCCTAATGCAGAAATACGACGCTTGTGCGTTACTTCTGAAAGCGGGTTGTTTTGATCCATGAACTGTGACAACTGTGAAGAACCAAAGAATTCTTTAACTGCTGCTGAAATTGGCTTCGCATTGATCAAGTCTTGCGGCATAACTGCGTCAAGATCGCCAAGGCTTAAACGTTCGCGTACAGCACGTTCAACACGTACTAAACCTACGCGGAATTGGTTTTCTGCCATTTCACCAACAGAACGAATACGACGGTTACCTAAGTGGTCGATGTCATCGACTTCGCCTTTACCGTTACGGATGTCGATAAGTACCTTCATCACAGAAACGATATCTTCTTTGCTTAGTGTGCCTAGGCCTTCGTCTGTGTCATAACCTACACGGCTATTGAACTTCATACGACCAACAGTTGAAAGATCGTAGCGCTCTTCAGAGAAGAATAGGTTGTCAAACAACGCTTCTGCTGCTTCTTTCGTTGGTGGCTCGCCAGGGCGCATCATGCGGTAAATTTCCACAAGTGCTTCTAAACGATTGTTTGTTGAGTCAATACGTAGCGTTTCCGACATGTATGGACCGCTGTCTACTTCGTTGATGTACAACGTAGCGATTTGTGTGTAGCCCGCTTTTACAAGCTCAGCTAACAACTCTAGTGACAGCTCAGCGTTTGCTTCAGCGATGATTTCACCCGTTGACTCGTCAACGTAGTTTTTCGCAAGCACACGGCCAATAACATATTCGTGAGGAACTTCTAACTGTGAAATACCTAACTTTTCGATGTTCTTGATATGACGAGCCGTAATACGACGACCTGCTTCTACAAGCACTTCACCTGACGGATCTTTAATATCAAAAACAGCTGTTTCACCACGTAAACGTGATGGAACAAGTTCCATCATTACCTTGCCGCCTTGAACTTCGAACGTTGTTGTTTCGAAGAATAGGGCTAGTACTTCTTCAGTAGTGAACTCAAGAGCACGAAGAATGATAGAAGCTGGTAATTTACGGCGACGGTCGATACGAACGTAAAGGTTATCTTTTACGTCGAATTCGAAGTCTAACCATGAACCACGGTAAGGAATTACGCGCGCGTTATACAGTACTTTGCCTGACGAGTGCGATTTACCACGGTCGTTATCGAAGAACACACCAGGGCTACGGTGCAACTGAGAAACGATTACACGCTCCGTTCCGTTGATAACGAAAGTACCAGTGTCGGTCATGAGCGGAATTTCGCCCATATACACTTCTTGTTCTTTAATGTCTTTCACTGTGCCTGGTGCTTCTTTGTCCATAAGGACTAGACGCAACTTTACACGCAATGGCGCTGCGTATGTAACACCGCGAATTTGACATTCTTTCACATCGAACACCGGCTCGCCAATACGATAACTTACGTACTGGAGCTCAGCATTACCTGAGTAGCTCTTGATAGGGAACACTGAACGGAAAGCCGCTTCCAATCCGTGATCACCATCAGGGTCCGCTGCTAAGAATTTTTTATACGATTCCAACTGCATTGACAGCAAGAACGGTATGTCCAAAACTTGTGGACGTTTGCCAAAATCCTTACGGATACGTTTCTTTTCAAGATAAGAGTAAGCCATGGGGTTCCTCAGCTTGCTGATCTTTGACCCAACCTGTTCGGGTAGAACAGACATAACAGGCATCTAAGCCATGAATACAACATTTAGAGTGTTGTTCTAAATGCCACTGCTATTTTCCCTGAGACAAAAGAGCCTAACCAGTTGAAAATAATAGTGAAATTTAGCGTTTTGACCGCATTTTTGAAATGCGTCGCGCTATAGCGCAAAAAGGCCGGTGATTAAAGAATCACCAGCCCATGCCTGATTTCTCAGGCAGCGAACCTAGCTACCGCTAGATTACTTGATCTCAACAGAAGCACCTGCTTCTTCAAGTTCTTTCTTAAGCGCTTCAGCTTCTGGCTTAGAGATGCCTTCTTTAAGTACAGCTGGAGCTGACTCAACAAGCTCTTTAGCTTCTTTAAGGCCAAGACCAGTTGCGCCACGTACTGCTTTGATAGCAGCAACTTTGTTAGCGCCAGCAGCAGTAAGAACTACGTCAAACTCTGTCTTCTCTTCAGCTGCTTCAACTGGACCAGCAGCAACAACAGCAGCAGCTGCAGTTACGCCGAATTTCTCTTCCATTGCTTCAACTAGTTCAACAACTTCCATTACAGACATTGCTGCAATAGCGTCAAGGATTTGGTCTTTAGTTACAGACATTTTCATTTCCTAATTAATTATGAACCCATAGGTTCTAAAATTTGATTCTAAAAAGTGAGTGAAGGCTTAAAATTAAGCAGCTTGCTCAGCTTTTTGTACGCGTACAGCTTCAATTGTTTTACACAATTTACCAGCCGCAGCTTCTTTCATAGTGCTCATTAGGCGTGCAATCGCTTCGTCGTATGTTGGAAGCTTCGCAAGGATGCTTACGTCAACGATGTTGCCTTCAAACGCAGCTGTTTTAAGCTCAAACGCTTTGTTTTTCTTAGCGAAGTCTGTGAAAAGACGCGCTGCAGCACCTGGGTGCTCATTAGAAAACGCAATTAGGCTTGGGCCAACAAGTGCATCGTTAAGACATTCGAAGTTAGTACCTTCAACTGCGCGGCGAGCAAGTGTATTACGGACAACTTTCATCCATACACCCGCTTCACGTGCTTCTTTACGAAGTGCAGTGATAGCATCAACTGTCACACCACGAGAATCTGCAACAACTGCAGAAAGAGCACCAGTGGCAGCTTCGTTGACTTCAGCAACAATTGCTTTTTTGTCTTGAAGATTTAAAGCCATGGGTGTTACTCCTGGTTTATAGGGAAATACTTCCCAGTTCTACTTTACTCTACCGAAGCAGAGTGCTTTTTACGGCGAGAACCAGAAGATTAGGAAATCTAGCTGGGATTCACACCGTCTACGTAGGATAAAGATTAAGGCAAAGCCTCCTACGGTCTTGGACGGAAACGCAATGTATCGAATCACTATATACTAGCTTCCGACATTATGCGCTTCAACCCGAATTTGGTCTTTGTTGGAAATTACTTTCTCAACAAAATGGCGCAAAATTATAGTTCAAATTTCGCGCCATGTAAACACTCAAATTATACTTGAGCGTTTAGAGAGTTTTGGTCAACAGAAACACCAGCACCCATCGTTGTAGAGATAGTTACTTTCTTAACGTAAGTACCTTTTGCTTGAGCAGGCTTAGCCTTCTTAAGCGCAACGATTAGTGACTCAAGGTTTTGTTGAAGTTGCTCAGCAGTGAAGTCAACCTTACCGATAGTAGTATGGATGATACCATTCTTATCGTTACGGTAACGAACCTGACCTGCCTTCGCATTTTTAACTGCTTCTGCAACGTTAGGCGTTACAGTACCAGTTTTAGGGTTTGGCATTAGACCACGTGGGCCTAGGATTTGACCTAGTTGACCAACAACGCGCATTGCATCTGGAGAAGCAACAACTACGTCGAAGTTCATTTCGCCTTTCTTAACTAGTTCAGCAAGGTCTTCCATACCAACGAATTCAGCACCAGCTTCTTTCGCGACGTCAGCGTTAGCACCTTGAGTGAACACTGCAACGCGTACGTCACGGCCTGTACCGTTAGGAAGAACTGTTGCACCACGAACGTTTTGGTCAGATTTACGAGCATCGATACCAAGGTTAACAGCAACGTCAACACTCTCAACGAATTTAGCTGTTGCTAGTTCTTTAAGAAGAGCTACCGCTTCGTTGATTTCGTAATCTTTAGTCGCATCAACCTTTTCACGGATTGTGCGCATACGCTTAGTTAATTTAGCCATTCTATTAGTCCTCTACGTTCAAGCCCATTGCACGTGCAGAACCTGCGATCGTGCGTACCGCTGCTTCAAGATCAGCAGCTGTTAGATCTGGACGTTTAGTCGCTACGATCTCTTCAAGTTGAGCACGTGTAACTGTACCCACTTTCTCAGTGTTTGGACGCTTAGAACCAGACTTGATGCCAGCAGCTTTCTTAAGAAGGTAAGACGCTGGAGGAGTCTTCATAGAGAATGTAAATGAACGGTCACCGTACACTTCGATTACAACTGGAACTGGTGCGCCTTTTTCCATAGCTTCTGTACGTGCGTTGAACGCTTTACAGAATTCCATGATGTTCACACCACGTTGACCTAGTGCAGGACCTACTGGTGGACTTGGGTTAGCCATACCAGCGGCAACTTGTAGCTTGATAATAGCTTCAACTTTCTTAGCCATGATAATACCTCATTTGGTGGGTCTTAGCCTCGTGCGCGCGAGGACGCGTACTCAAACGGCTTCCCATTACATTAAAAAATCAACTTTTTACCTGCCGCGTATAACGCTAGCATTAAAAAGGCCGCTGATTATAATGTAATCAGCGGCCTTTTGCAATCTTCTCGAATCGAGAAATTACTTATCCTGTTCTACTTGACCAAACTCTAGTTCAACTGGTGTTGAGCGACCGAAAATAAGTACCGATACTTTAACACGGCTCTTCTCGTAATCGACTTCTTCAACCACACCGCTGAAGTCAGCAAATGGACCGTCGATAACGCGAACCACTTCACCTGGCTCGTACATTTTAGCAGGCTTAGGTGCGTTAATATTCTCTTGAAGACGGTTAAGAATACGATCAGCTTCTTTCTTGCTGATTGGTGCTGGTCTGTCTGACGTACCACCAATAAAGCCCATAACACGTGGTGTATTGTTCACTAAGTGCCATGATTTATCATTCATTTCCATTTCAACTAACACGTAGCCTGGAAAGAATTTACGCTCAGATTTTCGCTTTTGGCCTGCACGCATTTCGACCACTTCTTCAGTAGGAACTAAAATCTCACCGAAGTACTCTTCCAATCCCTCGATTTTAATGTGCTCAATAATCGTTTGAGCAACACGTTTTTCGAAACCAGAAAACGCTTGAATTACGTACCAACGCAATTTTCTTTCTTTATTCTCTTCTGACATGGGATCAGATCTCCACTCCAGTTAAAAACCCAACAATGCGGAATAAAATGCCGTCTAATCCCCAAAGAATCAACGCCATAACAACCGTTGCAATCATCACGATAAACGTTGTGTGCATTGTTTCTTGACGCGTAGGCCAAACCACTTTGCGCACTTCGATACGTGCTTCTTTTGCAAACGCGATAAAGGCTTTACCTTTTTCAGTCGCAGACGCAACACCTAACGCAGCACCAATTGCTACTACAACGCCAATTGCACGCACTAGTACAGATAGTTCAGAATACATATAGTTTCCAACTACTGCGCCAGAAAGCAAGGCAATTGCCACTAACCATTTTACCGTGTCCATCGAGCTAGACGGGGTTTCTACATTCGTGCTCATAGTTCTATTTACCTTTAGTACAGACACAACAACCCTGCATACAGCAAGGTAAGTCATTCAATCCAAATTTATAAATAAGCGCTTATTTAGAAAAAACAAACATCATTTTAGACTTGGACTGGAATAAAGTGGCAGGGGCGACAGGACTCGAACCCGTAACCATCGGTTTTGGAGACCGCTGTTCTACCAATTGGAACTACGCCCCTGCAAAGTGGATGCTCATTATACTGACACTTGTTTTTAAAACAAGAGCAAAACACGAGGTTATCGCAATTCTCGTCTAATTAACCAGCAAGGAATTGGAAACTAGGGTTTACTCTTTCGCCTTCATCAACAGTATAAATTTTATTATTTAAATCAACTGGTAATTAAAAATTAGAACTTAGTTTGCAAGCCGCTCCAGTTCTAAAAGAACATTTTTCATACTGAATCTTACCAAATACGGGACAAAAATTTGATGTAGGCTCAACGTCGATCTTTATTGAAAGCAGACAAAACTAGCCAATTTGACATAGTCCTTCTTTGCCAAAATAGTCGCACACCAGCCAGACTTGTTCGAAGGGTTGATTTTTAGGTGTCTGCAATTGATGTAGTGCCAACTCAAGCTCTGGCCGGTGCCACAGAGAGCTGGCGTTTCGGATCACCAACCAAACACGTTCTGAGGTATATTTCTTTTTGTATTTTTGCGACAGCAATCTCGACAACGCGGTCGTTAGATGTTCATCGTCGGGAGTTTGGGCCATTAACGCCAATTCCCGTTGCATATTGAGTGACAATGGTCGTCCAAGCACTGCCATCGCTTCGGATTCACTGGAGTAAAGGTGCGCTATTTCAAGATCGAGTTGCTGACCATTTAGATAGCAACTCACATCAGGTTTGGCGGGGGCGTTATGCCAAATATGCCTGATTTCAATGTTAAATTGACTTTCGTAAAGCCGCATAAATAATTTCGCGGCTTGATGTTCTAGCGCAATCTTCTCTTTTTCACTTTCTCTGAGTGGACTCACAATTCCTACCGTAATTTAGCATACACATCTTGAAGCAAACTCGATGCACCAAATCGTACAGTATCGGCAGTGACTCCTTCAACACCAAACGTTTCTTGCGCAAGAATGAGATACGGATACGCATCTTCCAGCGTCTTAATACCACCAGATGCCTTAAAACCAACTCTTTTCGTGCTTTTGCCAAGCACACTCAGAATGCTTTTTGCCGCATCTTCGGTTGCATTAGTCGTCACTTTCCCCGTGCTGGTTTTAACAAAATCAGCGCCTGCAATCAAAGCTAGGCGCGTCGCCTCTGCGATAAGTGTTGAATTGCTGAGTTCTCCACTCTCAATGATCACCTTTAATTTCGCCCTACCAGCAATAACTTGTTTAGATGACTTAATGTATTGCCAAGGTGTATCAGCGTCTTCGAGCAAAAATTGCTGGTACGGCATGACCAAATCAATCTCATCTGCGCCCGCCTCTATGGCTTGCTGGGTTTCTCGCAGTACTTTATCGAGCGGCTCTATACCCTTCGGAAAATTGGTTACCGTAGCCACCTTTATCGACGTCCACCCAAGCGCTGAGAGCGTTGTTTTAACTTGTTGTACAAATTCAGGAAACACGCAAATGGCCGCGGGTAGCCCTAAACTTGCATCAATACTGCCAATCAATTGCGAAATGCTATTGGCATCATCATCATGATTAAGCGACGTCAAATCCATTAAACTTAACACCTGACGTGCAACTTCACGTTGTTCGATCATGGCCTTTGTCCTACTTTAAATGTTACTTCGTCAGTAAAAAATATCTCCCCCTCGCAACCACAGGACAAATGTCCGCAAAATGACGTAACTTTTGTGACATTACAGCTCAGTTTCTATCCAAATATCTTTTCGCGTGCGATTTGCGATGTGAGTAGCACGCTGAGCAGCGTCTTAAGTCTATTTTGCGAATAACTCATAACAAGAGACTATGGCGTCAATAGTTAAATTTAGACTTTTGGCGCTTCCCAAATTACCCCGTCTCTTAGCATCGAATTTAAGATAACAATCATCTTCCTAACACAGGCAATGAGTGCTACTTTCTTCGGTTTTCCGGCGGCCACTAGTTTTTGATATTGGCCTTTAAAAACCGGGTTAGATTGTATTGCCGACATCATGGCCATGTATAAAACGGTCCTCACTTGATGACGCCCACCTTGTATTTTTCGCATCCCTTTAAAGCGACCACTTTCTCGGTTTATTGGTGCAACCCCCACTAATGCGGATGCTTGTTTATTGGTCATATAACCGAGTCTCAGGTAGGTTACTAATGATGGATGCAGCAGCTATTTTACCGATCCCTTTCATACTTTGAAGTAGATGATTTTTTGCTTGATATTCAGGGCATGACTCGATTAATTTGACGATTTTACTTTCTATTTTAGCTATCTGATTTTTAAATGCAGTCAGGATAGGTTTAATCGTTGTAGCGAGTTCTTTTGGCAAGATTTGGAGTCGATTTTTCTCCATAGTTTGCATAACGAGCAATTGATTTCTACGCGCGACTAAATCACTCATAAGCTGCATATTCTCAGGCTTGAGCTGAGAGAGTGCAGCTTTAATAGCCTCGCCATAATGGGCTATCAGCTTAGCATCGAGTTTATCGGTTTTTGCACGTTGACCAATCGCCCCGGCAAAGCGTTTTACGTGGACAGGATTGGCAATTACAAAAGGTAAACCAGCTTTAGCGCATGCCATAATGAATGACATTTCAAGGCGACCTGTTGCTTCAATAATAATGCGCTCAGGCTGGTGCTTTTTAATCTTGCTAATAGCTTCTTTAATCCCTTTGTCATCGTTAGAAACGGTGAAGTAGATATCCAGCGGACGGATGTAAATATCAAGTTTAAATTTACCGGTATCAACGCCAATGTTAATGCTTTGATTTGGTTTCGTGTTCATATAAGCTAACTCTTGCTTGCATAATGCGGAACTCGAGGCCCAGTAGACTATTCGAGTGTGATGCTTGGAGTCTTTTACAGCGTTCTTTCTTGTTATCGGTCTCTCAATGGAGGAGCCATCACTCAATCGAACTACTGTAAAAGAAGGCTTTAGTTGCAGCTAAAGCTTGGGCCTCACCTTACCCTAAATCGGTATAAAAAGAGTAATTAAGATGGGTGTATTATCCATACAAATCTCTCTAAGCCGCAGTTTTTAAGCAGATTCCCTTTAAGATTTACGCAAGTCCTTGTATCGTCAAGAAAGGAACATGCAGCGCCCTCTCTTATAACTTTTAGATATATAATCTTGGTTTTTATTATTTTTTGGCCTGTATCAGTCATTATATCCTGCGCTTTACAAACTGACCGCCGGTCAAGTTAAGAGGACATCATCGTGCAGTACTTACCGATATTCACTAAATTAGATAACAAACCCGTTGTCATTATTGGGGGTGGGGAAGTTGCTGTACGAAAAGCTCGCGCGTTATTGAAAGCGAATGCTCGCCTTACTTTAGTGGCGCCCAGCTTCGACAAAGCAGTCTACGCTCTACAAGAATCGTTCGACATTACTTTAATTCAAGCGACATTCGACGCATCACAACTTCATGGCGCGATGCTCGTCATTGCGGCAACCGATGATGAAACAGTAAATCAGCAAGTGTTCAATGCCGCTGATGAAATGAATATTTTCGTTAATGTGGTCGACGACCAACCGAAGTGTAGCTTTATTTTTCCATCTATTATCGACCGTAGCCCAATCACCATTGCAATTTCGAGTGCAGGCACAGCCCCCGTACTCGCTCGCCGCTTACGTGAAAAGTTAGAAACCTTGGTTCCTCAACATATTGGACCGTTAGCTGAGTTAGTTGGTCGCTTCCGAAACACGGTTAAAAGCCGTTTTTCTCAACTCTCAGACCGACGTCAGTTTTGGGAAAAAGTATTTGATTCAGCGGTCGTCAGTGATATTCAAAGTGGAAACACAACTGACGCCGAAACTCGTCTAAAAAGTATGTTAGAAGCCGAGTCTAAACCTGAAGGTGAAGTGTATATCGTCGGTGCAGGCCCTGGTGATGCGGAATTGCTGACTTTAAAAGCACTGCAATTGATGCAACAAGCAGACGTTGTGGTTTATGACTATCTAGTCTCAGACGAGATAATGGAATTAGTGCGCCGAGACGCCGAACTAATCTGTGTGGGCAAACGCATGGGCAATCACAGTGTCGTACAAGAAGACACGAACAAATTACTGGTCGACCTTGCTCACCAAGGCAAAAAAGTTTGCCGTATCAAAGGGGGCGACCCATTTATATACGGCCGTGGTGGAGAAGAAGTGCAAGAACTTGCTAAGCACAACGTACGTTATCAAATTGTGCCTGGCATTACGGCAGCCGCAGGGTGCAGCGCTTACGCTGGGATCCCCCTTACCCACCGAGATCATGCGCAAGCGATTCAGTTTGTTACAGGTCACTGTAAAAAAGACGGCAATGACCTTGATTGGGCATCACTCGCAAAACCGAATCAAACTTTAGCGGTATATATGGGCGTGGTAAAATCACCAGACATTCAAGCTAAGTTGATTGAACATGGTCGTGCAGAAACGACCCCTGTGGCGATTGTCGAGAATGGTACACGCAAAAACCAACGCGTGTTTACAACAACTCTTGAACAGATGGCTTCTGAAATTGAAGCGCAACACGTGCAATCACCAGCGTTACTCATCATCGGTGAAGTGGCTGCACTGCATCAAGAATTAGCGTGGTTTGGCAAGACAGAGCAGGTCTCAAGCTTTGCCCAACCAATTACGAAAGTTGGTCAAACCGACTTTCGTGTGGCATAACAGTTTTATAGTTTGAAGTAGGACGACGAACAATGGCTTTAACGCATCTTCAGCAACTCGAAGCTGAAAGTATTCGAATTATTCGTGAAGTCGCAGCAGAGTTTGAAAACCCAGTCATGTTGTATTCGATTGGTAAAGACTCTTCGGTATTGCTCCACTTAGCACGCAAAGCGTTCTATCCCGGAAAAATCCCGTTCCCTTTGCTGCACGTTGATACGGATTGGAAATTCCGCGAAATGATCGAATTTCGTGACCGCTTAGCGAAAGAGTATGGTTTTGATCTTATCGTACACAAAAACCCTGAAGGTATGGCTATGGGGATTAGTCCATTCGTGCACGGTTCAGCTAAACACACTGACATTATGAAAACGCAGGGTTTAAAACAAGCTCTCGACAAATACGGGTTTGATGCAGCGTTTGGTGGGGCACGTCGTGATGAAGAAAAATCTCGTGCAAAAGAACGGGTGTACTCATTCCGTGACAAGCATCACCGCTGGGACCCTAAGAATCAGCGCCCTGAACTTTGGAACAATTACAACAGCCAAATCAATCCTGGTGAAAGTATCCGTGTGTTCCCATTGTCGAACTGGACGGAGTTGGATGTATGGCAATACATCTATCAAGAAGGCATTGAAATCGTCCCACTTTATTTGTCAAAGCCGCGCCCTGTCGTTAAGCGCAATGGTACGCTAATCATGGTTGACGACGAACGTATGCCTCTGGAAGAAGGGGAAGTACCAGAAATGCGCTCTGTGCGTTTCCGTACGCTTGGCTGTTATCCGTTAACTGGTGCTGTTGAATCAACAGCAGATACCTTAACGGGGATCATCGAAGAAATGTTGTTGTCGACTTCATCTGAGCGTGAAGGTCGTGTAATCGACCATGACTCAGCTGGGTCAATGGAAAAGAAAAAACGTGAGGGCTACTTCTAATGTCTACTGCGAATGAAGTTAAAGAACTAGGTATTGATGCCTATTTATCGCGCCAACAAAGTAAGAGCCTATTACGCTTAATGACCTGTGGTAGCGTTGACGATGGTAAGTCTACCTTGATTGGTCGTTTACTGCACGACAGTCACCAAATCTATGAAGACCAATTAGCGGCTTTGCACCGCGACAATGAAAAAGTGGGCAATGCAGGTGAAGAACTCGATTTAGCGTTGCTTGTGGATGGCCTTCAAGCCGAGCGCGAGCAAGGGATCACGATTGACGTTGCGTATCGCTACTTTTCAACAGCCAAGCGTAAGTTCATCATCGCGGATACTCCTGGACACGAACAGTACACGCGTAACATGGTCACAGGTGCATCCACATCGGATCTTGCGATTATTCTAGTTGATGCACGTTACGGTGTGCAGGTGCAAACTAAGCGTCACAGCTTTATCTGCGACTCATTAGGCATTACACAATTCGTTGTTGCAATTAACAAAATGGATATTGTGGGCTTTGACGAAGTGGTCTACGAACGCATCAAAGCAGATTACCTGAAGTTTGCCGCTCAGCTGAACGTAAAGCACATCAAATTTGTGCCAATTTCAGCGTTAAAAGGCGACAACGTGGTCTCTCGTTCTGAGCAGACACCTTATTACACCGACAAGCCGCTGCTTGAATTGTTAGAAGACTCTCCGGCTGCTGAAGCAAACAACGACTTTGAAGCGCGTTTTCCTGTTCAGTACGTAAGCCGTCCAAACCTCGATTTTCGTGGTTTCCAAGGCACGTTGACGTCGGGGTCATTGAGCCAAGGCCAAGCAATCAAAGTATTGCCGTCTGGCAAGCGTTCAGCAATCAAAGAGATTGTGACGTTCGATGGTAATTTAGAGCAAGTAGAAACGGGACAAGCGGTGACGCTCACGTTGAACGACGAAATTGATATTAGTCGTGGTGATGTCATTGTGCCTGCAGAGTCAACGGCACAAGTGAGTAATCAAATCCAAGCAAAATTGGTTTGGATGCACGATGCCCCGCTAGTGATAGGGAAAACCTACAACTTCAAGTTAGCGAGCAAGCGAACCGCCGCTATTGTGCGCAAAATCGATTACACCATTGATGTGAATACCCTTGAGCACGGTGAAGCGACTGAGTTGCAACTAAATGAAATCGCCATCGTGACACTCGAATTGACCGAATCAGTTGTAGTTGATTTGTATCGCAATAACCGTGAAATGGGGGCATTTATTCTGGTTGACCGTCTAACGAACTTAACCGTTGGTGCCGGCATGGTCGAAAATGTGCTTTCAACAAGTGAAGCCAAAACAAGTCAGTACAGTGAATTTGAAGTAGAGTTCAATGCGCTCGTACGTAAGCACTTCCCACATTGGCAAGCGCTTGATATTTCGAAGCTGTAACCTGAGATAATGCCTGTTTAAAGGAAAAAGAAATTTATGTTCGAGCAGTGGATCTTAACAGGCATTATGTTGGTACTCGTCGGGTGTCTTTTTGGCACTCGACTTAATCCGGCATGGTTGTTCGTTGGTGCCATTACCACCGCGTATGTAACCGGTCTCATTGAACTGGAACATATGCTGACGAATTATGCGAATCCATCACTCATCACTCTCGTATTATTGATCTTAATTTCTATTGCGGTTGAGAAAACCACTCTCATCCAATACTTGGCAAAGAGTTTGGCGAATGGCAGTTTAACGCGCTCCGTGCTAAAGCTGGGTTTATCGACGGCATTTCTTTCGTCGTTTACAAACAATACCGCAGTTGTTGCATCGCTTATCAGTGCGGTTAAAGAAAGCCCCAAGCACAGCCCATCGAAACTGTTGTTACCGCTGTCTTACACTGCCATTTTAGGTGGTACTTTGACCCTCATAGGCACATCCACCAACTTAATTGTCAATGGATTTGCCGTTGAAGCGGGTATGGCTCCAATCGGATTTTTTGATTTTACTTTAGTCGGGTTAGGGGCACTTGGCGTTGGCTTAACGACAATCGTCTTGTTGCTCAAATATCTGCCAGACAATGGGAAAAAAAATAACGAAGTCGTGCCGTTTTACCTCGAAGGTAAAGTACAGCCGGGTTCGAAACTCATTGGTCGCACCGTAGAAGAAAACGGACTTCGTGATTTAAAAGCCCTGTTTCTTGCCGAAATTATTCGTGGCGAACGTCGCATCGTCGCCGTGACACCTCAACAAGAAGTACTTGAGGGCGACATACTGCTTTTCGTGGGTGACATCCAGTCTGTCCCCTTACTTCAGCGCTTCGATGGGCTTAAAGTAGTTCACGATAAACACGAAAAAGACGTCAACCACTTGGTCGAAGTGGTCATTAGTCAATCTTCCAAGTTTATCGGTAAAACAGTGAAAGAAGCGCGTTTTCGTGAGCAGTTTCACGCCGCAGTGATTGCGATACGCCGTGGCCACGACAGGCTCCAAGGCGGGCTTGGTAAAGTTCAACTCCAAGCCGGCGATTCGCTGATTCTTGCACCGAGTAGCGAGTTCTACGAATTACCTAATTTGAAACGTGAGTTTGTCTATATCTCTGGTCTAGATTTACAAACTCATCTCGCACCAAAGCAGTCGAACTTAGTGCTGGGCAGTTTCGTTGCCGTATTAGGCTTATCGATATTCAACGTGCTACCTCTGGTTAAAGGTTTACTCGTCTTACTCGTTGTGTTTTTGGTGACGGGCATGATCAAGGTAAACGAAATGAAGCGTCGCTTCCCTGTGGAATTATTGGCGGTGGTGGGCAGTGCAATTGGCCTTGCTAAATTGATGATAGAAACAGGCCTTGCGGCACAAATTTCGGCAGGCTTATTTGCCGTGTTGGGTGATTTTGGCCCATATAGCGCCTTCATCGCTATTTTCTTGATGACCGTTTTATTCACTGAGACTCATTACGAATAACGCTGCAGCAGCACTTTCTTTTCCTGTTGCCTATGCGTTAGCGGTTGGGTTCAATGTGAATCCAATGCCATTTGTTATGGCCGTTGCGTTTGGCGCATCCGCTAGTTTCATTTCACCATTTGGTTATCAAACTAACCTCATGGTGTATAGCGCAGGCAACTACCGTATTCGTGACTACGTCACGATGGGATTGCCTCTGTCGGTGATCTATTCCATTACCGTTCTGACCCTTATACCTCAAGTCTTTCCTTTTTAACGAGGCCCTAAAATGGATGAAAATATCGTTTGGCATCAATATGCAGTAAACAAACACACTCGCAGTGAACAGAAGAAGCATAAACCATGTATCCTTTGGTTCACCGGATTTTCAGGGTCGGGGAAAAGTACCGTTGCCGGTGCACTTGAAAGTGCGCTACAACAGTCTGGTGTACACACGTATTTGCTCGACGGCGACAACGTTCGTCATGGGCTTTGTAAAGATCTAGGATTTAGCAACGAAGATCGAGTAGAGAACATTCGCCGCGTTGGTGAAGTGGCAAAGCTTATGGTCGATTCTGGATTAGTAGTCCTTACAGCCTTTATTTCCCCATTTCAGGCAGAACGTGATATGGTAAGAACGCTCGTTGAGGAAGGCGAATTTATTGAAGTATTTTTAGATACCCCTTTAGATGTGTGTGAGTCGCGTGATCCTAAAGGCTTATACAAAAAAGCACGTGCAGGGGAAATAAAGCACTTTACTGGTATAGATTCGGATTACGAACCTCCGGTTAATCCTGAGATCCGCATTGATACAAGTCGCTTAGCACTTAACGAGTCCATAAATACGTTACTAGGCTACTTAAAAGATAAAGAAATCATAGGATAACCCATGAACCAAACGGAGCTACTGGAAGAAGTCTTAAATCTTTCGCGTGAAGCCGGAAAAGCCATCATGGTCATCTATGCGAAAGACTTCGCGATTGACTACAAACAAGATGAAAGTCCAGTGACTGAAGCTGACATCGCCGCTCACCAAATTATCAGTGCTCGTCTTACTGAATTGACACCTCACATTCCAGTACTAAGTGAAGAAAATGCAGACATCAGTTGGGCTGAACGTCAAACTTGGAGTCAGTATTGGCTAGTCGATCCGATTGATGGCACGAAAGAGTTCATCAAGAAAAATGGTGAATTTACGGTCAATATCGCCCTTGTCCGAAATGGCGTCCCAGTATTGGGCGTAGTTCATGCGCCTGCACTCAATGTCAGCTATTTAGCCGCCGAAGCAATTGGCGCGTTCAAAGAGATTGGCGAAGCTCGAATTGAACTCAAAGTGACTGAAGTGCCTAATGAAGGTGTGATTAAAGTGGTCGGGTCTCGTTCTCACCCTTCCCCTGATTTAGCAGCGTTTCTGACTCAATTTGCTGAAGTGGACATGGTGCCCAAAGGCAGTTCATTGAAATTGTGCTTAGTTGCGGAAGGCGAAGCCGATATTTACCCTCGATTAGGCCCAACAAGTGAATGGGATACCGCAGCAGGACATGCCGTCGCGGCTATCGCTGGCGCATCCGTGACTAATATTGATGGTTCACCACTTCGCTACAACCAAAAAGACAGTTACTTAAATCCGTATTTTGTCGTGTCACGGATTAAGTGATTTTCAAGCACTCAAGCAATGCGATATCTGATGTCGCATTGCTCTTGTAGTAAAATTTTAGCTCCTCCCAGAAGCCTCAGACGCGACGTTTTATTTTGCGTAATCCCTCACATTTTTTCCTTCAAATCGATTTGTAAAGAAAACGAGTAAAAAGTGGTATTTGAATATTGACCTTAACTTAACTTGAGGTTCTAAACTGCTTATCAACAACAAATCAGAGAGAACTTCGATGAACATTCAAACCTACTTAGACACGCTAAATTTGGAAACAACGTCATTGGGCTTAAAGCAAATACAAGAATTACAAGTCAAGCACTTAGTGAACTACAGTTTTAGCAGCATTAATGCGATGAAACCCGATTTATTACCTTTAGAACTGAATGATGTCCTCGACAGGTTAATTGCAAAACGCCAAGGTGGGTACTGTTTTGAGCACAACAAAATCGCATTTGAAGCTCTTAAATACCTCGGGTATGACGTGCAATTGCTGCTGGCACGCGTGAAGCTAAGTGGGGCACAAGACAATGCCAGAACGCATCGTATCACGTTAGTCCATTTGGGGGATGAGAGTTATGTTGTGGATGTTGGATTTGGTTCTAAAAATCCGCTCGCGCCAATTAACGTAACACGCTCCGGTTTTGTCGAAATCGGCTCAATGCGTTATTGGGTGGATAGGAACGAACAGGAATTTGAGATCAAATTGGTCGAACCCGAGGAAGTCATTTTGTACAGCGCTGATTTCAGCCATGCAAATGAGAACGATTGTAATGTCGGACACTTTTTCTCACACCAACATCCATCTTCAGGGTTTGTGCAGAATTTAGTGCTGTCGAGAAATGAAGGTCACACTATTCATACACTGCGTAACTTACTCTTAAAAACGTATGATGTTGCCACCAATACCAGTCAAGAAGTGACGCTGACCTCTGTTGACGCACTTAAGCAAGTTATCGAGGCGCAATTTTTAGTGTCACTTAACAACACGGATATTCAGTTTATCTTCGACAAAGCCCAAGCGAATATGCTTTCGCAATAATGGAAATCGAGAACCCACTTCACAATCATCTTCTCATTGATTAAGTCGGTTCTCTTTCGAAGGTACGCTCTTGTGCACAAGTTGGTGGAATTTGAATAAGTTGTATTGCGTCTGTGTGTATTAAGGGTTTACCCAACAAGAATCCTTGAAGCTGGTGATGGTATAAGTGCTCTAACGCACGGAGTTGGCTCTCTGACTCAATGCCTTCAACAGTCACGGTAAGCTGGAAGTTCTCCGCAATGGCGGCAATCGTTTTTATAAGCCGATAGGCTTTTATGCAATGACTCACATCGTCAACAAACGCTTTGTCTATTTTAAGGCCGGTTGCAGGTAAGGATTTAAGCCGCGCAAGACTACTGTGCCCTGTGCCAAAATCATCGATATACACATCGATGTCAGACTCAATGAAAAGCTCCAGTGACTCCGTCATTTGCGTATCAGCTGACACGAGAGCGCTTTCTGTCACCTCAATTTTGATTTGAGATGGAATTATCCCTTTGGTTTGCATCAATTTTGTAAACCAGCGATAAAACCCAGGTTGTTCAAGTTGCAGTGGAGTCACGTTGAGGCTGACAAAAAAGTCTTGCCTGTTCGAGTGCTCGATAAACTCGCATGCCGTTTTACACACCCACTCCCCCAACGCGAGGATCTTGCCACTTTCTTCCGCGATGGGAATAAACTCTGTAGGACTTACGACTCCTAATTCAGGGCTATGCCAACGCACCAGTGCCTCAAACCCCTTTATCTCGATTCCATTACGAGCAAATATAGGTTGATAGACGAGGTGAAATTGATCAAAAACATTCCGATGACTCAAAGCTTTTTCAATGTCTAATCGCCGAGCTTTGGATACCGCCATTGTTGGTGTGAACTCGCAGAATCCATTTTTACCTCGTTTTTTGGCCTCTTCCATGGCAAATCCAGCTTCATGCAACAACCTTTCCGCACGGTTCAATGTGTTTGGCTGAAACTGGCGTACCCCAACGCTGACACTCACCACCAGCGAATTAAACTGCAATACCATGGGCTTTGCCATGGCAATTAAAAAAGACTCAAGTTCGATTTCTAAAGGCTCAGTTAAATTCGATACAGGTAACAAAATAGCAAACTCATCCGAACCTAAGCGTGCAATTTCACCGTTTGCGGCAAACTGGTAACGAAGACGGTTCGACAGTTCAAGTAACACTTGATCGCCAATATCATGCCCTAAGGTGTCGTTAACGACCCTAAAACGGTCAATATTAAGATGGAGCAATGCATAGGTGTGGTTTGCTGATTCTTCCTCGCTGCACACTTGATTGATTGCGTTTAACAGGGAAGAGCGGTTCCACAGATCCGTTAATTCGTCATGCTCAGCTCGATACTTTAGTTGTGATTGCTGTAGCATCTGGTAAGTAATATCACTGAGCTGTCCTTCAAAAAAACGGGTATCACCGCTTTTTATCCATTGGCCCGACAATTTAACCCACAAACTGCCTTTTGTTTTACTTAGTGCCAACCACTCCCATTGGTCAACATCCGTTCCGTTTTGCACTATGCCAAGCCACATTTGACTATCCGCGTCTTCCGCCATCCACATTTCAAGCCTTGGTTCGCTCACCACATTACCGCCTAAGAAAAGGGCTGCAAACTTCGGGTTGTATTCTTGAATTATGCCTTCTGCGCTTATAACAAAGAGCGCTTCTTGAGTATGCATGAAGAGGCTTTTGTATTTTCGCTCCGCAATGAGTTGGTGCTCTAGCGCCTCTGTTCGAAGTAATGCCGCCTCTTGAGAAGCTTTATTCGCCTTTTTTAGCTTTTCCGTTTGGTTTGTGACAGCCTTTGTTATGATGGCCTTTTGCTGGGTGAGTGTCCGTATATAAGTTACTAACATCCAACCGACAAAAGAAACAAAGCAAAATAATGCCAGAAAGGTGTAGTTCCCCCACCCTGAATTTGCGTTTTTTCGAATCGTGGTCGCCAAATCTAAAATAAGCGTACCATTACCCATTTGCACTTGTCGCTCCACTCGGCGGTAGGAAGTGAATAACGTATCATCGCCTTCAAAATAAAGCGTGTGGTGTACTGACGAAATCATTAAATTGTTCGTTAGATCTGAGTAACCATCGACCGCCTGAGCTAAAAACAAGGACGCATCAATGATGGCAACGACAAATTCGTTATCCGCTAGGAGTTGTAACATGGGCTTTTTAATCACAAGCCAACGAGCCGCTCCTTCGTCATTGAAGTATGCAATAACGCTGCTGCTCCCGAGCTTGGTAATTGACAATGCTTGCGTCTGTAAGTCGATCCCTTCAGGGAAAATGGCCCCTTCCCCCGACAGATAACGCACCTGACTGGTATCATGATTGTCAAGCGTAACATAACCTATGGCGCGTAAAGGAACAAAATGGTCGTGCTCTGCAGCAAACAATAAATCGAGATCTCTCTGCTTATCAGTACCTTGTAAGTGGGACTGCGTTGCATCTAGAATATGATCGATATGGACAAATCTATCTTGTAACCGCGCGACGTAGCTCGCAAGAGACTTATCCACTTCCAAATAGGTATTTTCTTCTAGAGAACCTTTCAATTGGAAAAAACATAAGCCAAAGAGCAAGACAAAGGCGACATAACAAGAAGATAACCAGATTGCAGAGCGCATACTCAATTTCATTACCTAAAACACATCCGTACATATTACCTTTCCCCGCCCACTTAACGCTATTAATATTCATTCTCAATCCGATTAACCATATAAAAAGTAAGTTTAATTGCGGGTTTTCTCATTTCGTAACTTCATCAATGACCAAAAACTTGAATTAGCTCAAAAAACAGCCTGTTGGTGATTTTGCTTTGAGAATTTTGGACTAGACTTTTGTTAACGAATAAGCCAAGGCCATCATCGTCCATGATTCAATCATTAAATGCTCTCAAAGTTAGCATCCTCTTTATTGCCCTCATAATATTGAGTGGGTGTCAGCCGAGTTATCAAACGCATCTGCGTGTTGCCGCAAATAACTGGATTGGCTATACACCTTTATATCTTGCTGATGATATGGGGCTATTTGAACCTAAAAAAGATAAAGATGATTGAAATGCCGTCGGCTTCTGAGGTGATCCATGCTTTCCGCTCGGGTTCAATAGAAGTCGCGGCGCTGACCTTGGATGAAGCTTTAACGATAGTTGAAGACAACTATGATGTACGATTAATTTTAGTATTAGACATCTCGGATGGTTCAGATGTACTGCTCGCTAAACCTGAAATAAAGAATATCGCCGAATTAAAAGGGAAAAAGGTCGCTGTTGAATATAATGCTGTTGGCGCCTTACTTCTTGATAGCGCTTTAGCATCAGCAGATCTAACCCCCCAAGATGTCGACATTCAGAGTTGCAATTTCGATGCTCACATTGATTGTTATGCTAAATATGATGCCTTAGTTACCTTCGACCCTGTGAAGACAAAATTACTGAATCAAGAGGCGAAATTACTGTACAGCAGTAAGAGCATGCCCAATGTGATTCTAGATGTGTTAGTCACAACACAAGAGGTGATCGATCACCAGCCTGAGCAGCTCCAAACTCTACTTGCATCCTATTTCCAAGCCCGTACATACCTCCAGAAAAACCCTGACAAAGCCATAACACAACTTGAAGCCAGTATGAAAATACCTAAGGATGTATTAGTTAAAGCCTATGGTGGCGTTATCTTGCCTGACTATTCGCATAATCGACAACTGATAAGCGGCTCATCACCTAAACTCAATCAAACA
This sequence comes from Pseudoalteromonas xiamenensis, assembly GCF_017638925.1. Classification (NCBI taxonomy): domain Bacteria; kingdom Pseudomonadati; phylum Pseudomonadota; class Gammaproteobacteria; order Alteromonadales; family Pseudoalteromonadaceae; genus Pseudoalteromonas; species Pseudoalteromonas xiamenensis. The sequence continues at coordinate 2,393,985 of NZ_CP072133.1, read as the reverse complement.
CTCCTTGGTTTGAAAAAAATCATGCTGGAACGCAAATTACTCCGACGAAATATCGATACGAGAGAGTTTATTGACGCATCCTTCTTGGAGAGAGTGGGTGAAGATTATTAACGCGGTACGAATTCGAGTCTGGCTACCGGTTTGTATGCTCATCTTTCTATTGTCATTGATGAGCAGTATTGTTTGGCTAAACTACAGTGAACAGTCACAAAATCTGATACAACAAAGTCAACTTTCTTTTGTAAACGCGATGTCAGGTCTGGCGCGCGACATCGAAAGACACGTGCAACGAGGGGAAAATCTCGAAGTCGAACGCCTATTTAAGCTTCGTAATATCGATACTCATTTTGAGCTTTTGCTAGGCCTTGATGACCAACACGTTATTCAATTTAGCTCAAAGTCCAAGTTTATTGGGCACGACATCAAAGCACTACCCCGCCCTCTCTCTGCAGCGACATTGTCGGAAGTGCAAAAAGTCCACAAGCCCGCGGTTCATTACGATGCGCAATCGAAACGCCTCATCGGCTATTTTCCTTTTGCAAGAACGCCTAAAAATGATGAACTTAGGCCCTTTGTAGTTGGCGTAATTTATGGCGAATATACCTTACAACAAGACTTCTATCGTATTGATCAACAAATCGTCAAAAAAAGCCTCGTCTTTTTATTTTTTATTTGTCTAATGCTCGGCTTCTTAGCCTTTTTTATTCATATCTACGTGCTCAAACCCATTTCACAGCTGATTTCGGCGACACAATTAATTGGCTTAAATACCGATGTCACTAAGTTAGAGATCCATGGCGCCGGCGAATTTGCGTCGCTTGCAAATAACTTTAATTCCATGGCTAAACTGCTTCATCTGCAAGTTCGCGATTTAAGACAAGAAAAAACCAACAGTCATGAGAAACAACTGTTACTAGAAAGCTTTTTAAATGCCATTCCAGACCTGTTTTTTGTCGTAAAACAAGATTCGACAATTACGCAGTTCCATACCGCTAACCCTGAGGCGCTCTACACATCACCGACTCATTTTCTTGGTAAGAAAATGACTGAGGTTTTACCGTTAACCGTTGCAAACCTACTTGAACGGGCATTAAAAGAGTGCATCAAAAAACAAACTCTGTCGGAGATTCAGTACGAGACTCGACATCATAGGACAAACTCGTCACTTTGAAGCAAGACTTAGTCCCATAAAAGCCTATGAGAGTGTTGCGGTGGTCGTCAGGGATATTACTGAGCACAAGCATCAAGAAGAGCTTATCTTTAAACACGCGTTTTATGACTCCTTAACGGGCTTGCCTAATCGTTATCTAGTCCTAGAACGCTTGTCACAAATGATCATTGAATCGAAACGCACACGTGGTCAGATAGCCGTCATGTTTATTGATTTAGATGACTTTAAAAAAGGTGAATGATTCTACGGGACATGAAACTGGCGATAAACTTCTGATCGATGCAGCGAAACGATTACAAGGTGCGCTGCGTGAACAAGACACGGTCGGGCGTCTGGGCGGTGATGAGTTCATCATTTTGCTCAAATCAATACGGGATCAAAGTAATGTGGTGCCTATTGCAAACAATTTGGTCAAATTATTTCAAAGTCCTTTTTGTATAGACCAAAAAGAGTTTTCAGTATCGCTCAGCCTCGGTATTGCCATGTACCCCAATGACGCGGATTCTCCACAAGAATTACTCAGTAAAGCGGATTCTGCGATGTATAACTCAAAACGACAAGGGCGAAATACGTTCTCGTTTTATACAGAAAAAATGAGCGAAATTCTCGCTCGACGTTTACAACTTGAATCTATGATGCAAAGCGCGTTGGAACGAAACGAGTTTTCCGTTTTCTTCCAACCCCAGTTCGACTTGAAGACCAAAAAGTTGCTCGGTGCGGAAGCGCTACTACGTTGGAACAGCAACCGTTTGGGTCCCATTTCCCCAGCTGAGTTTATTCCAGTTGCGGAACAAAATGGCTACATCGTCGAAATGGGCAAATTTGTACTTCGAGAAGCGCTTGCTAACGCACAAACTTGGCAACAGGATTTACCTTATCCCTTAAGGATCGCGATAAATCTTTCTCCTCGCCAATTTAGAGATGTGAGACTCCTCCATGACTTACAGAAATTTATGGCGAACAACGTTGATCCCAAAGTACAAATTGAACTTGAAATCACCGAAGGCCTTCTCTTGAGTGGCGATGATTCTGTAAAGAGTACACTTTACCAACTGCATGATCTGGGTTTTATGCTTGCCATGGATGATTTCGGCACAGGTTACTCTTCGCTTAGTTACTTGAGACAATATCCTTTTGATGTACTTAAAATCGATAAATCCTTTGTGCAGGACATGGGCCATGATTCGGGCATACAACTCGTCAATACCATCATTAGTATGGCACATGGACTCGGTTTAAAAGTGGTCGCGGAAGGAATTGAAACCGAAGAGCAAATGGAACTGTTAACCAAACTTGGCTGTGATGTTGGTCAGGGTTTTTATCTTGGTAAACCAATGCCGTCTAACGTATTCGATGAGTTAATCACACATTTTCGCTCACTCTCTGTCGGATCTTAATCATTATTGTTTGCACCTACTTTGAATACGCAACATACTGATTATTGGAACCAGTTTAAAAAAACTGCCATGAATTATCGCATCAACGATGAAGACTATTAATTAGATTGTGTTAGTATGGCTGAGTAGTTTAAGGATGTGTGAGCATGAATGTAGAATTGTTGGTAGGCAAGGCAAAACAAGTTTGCGATAACCGTGGTGCGCGATTTACCCCTATTCGTGAAAAAGTTTTTCGTCTCTTAGCCAGTAAACAAGGCGGTGTAGGTGCCTATGATTTGTTGGAAGAGGCTCAAAGTGACTGAAACCAGCGCAAAACCTGCGACGGTTTACCGTGCGTTAGATTTTCTTGCTGAGTTGGGCTTTATCCATAAAATAGAAAGCACAAATGCCTTTATGCTGTGCCAACATTTTGATCACCACCATCCTGTGCAGTTGCTCATTTGTGACAAATGTGGTCAAGTGGACGAGCTGCATTCAAGCGTTTTATCGCATGAGTTAAACGCATTAGCGGCAGAACATGGCTTCGTTGTTTCGGCGCAAACCATTGAAGCACATGGGCGTTGTGAAAAGTGCAAAGATTAAATGCAGGAAATCAAATCGGCACTACACTTAAGAATGAGCTTTGAGATTTTGAAATTTTTGTAAGGGAAAAAATACAATGAATGTAGAATTCATCAACCCTTTTTTATCCTCTCTTATCAATGTTTTAGCCACTATGGCACAAACAGAATTGACACCCGGTAAGCCCAAAATCAAGAAAGATGAAGTGGCTCGTGGTGATGTTTCTGGTCTTATAGGAATGGTTGGCCCACAAACCAAGGGATCGTTTTCAATTACGTTTGATGCGAGTTTAGCGCTTGCCATTATGGAACGTATGTTGGGTGAACGCCCAGACAAAATAAATGAAGAAGTCACCGATATGGTCGGTGAAATCACTAATATGGTGACTGGTGGCGCAAAGAATTTGTTGGGCGAAAAAGGCTATGACTTTGATATGGCAACACCGATTGTTGTATCCGGTCCTGGTCACACTATCACGCATAAATGTGAAGGCCCGAAAATCATCATGCCATTCACTTCACCTGACGGTAATGCCAATATCGAGGTTAGTTTCGATAAATTATGATTTGGGTAAGAAAATCGCTTTCGTTGAAACCCCGTTCTCGGGGTTTTCATTTAATAGACAATGAAATAGTTAATGCGATACCGGAACTGTCACAGTGCTCTGTCGGACTCTTGCATCTTTTTCTGCAGCACACATCAGCTAGTCTAACTATTAACGAAAATGCAGACCCAACGGTTCGCATGGACATGGAAAGCCATTTTAATCAGTTTGTTCCTGAGCGCCAACCGTACTATCGTCATGACTATGAAGGGGATGACGACATGCCCGCCCACATCAAATCGAGCATTCTAGGTGTTGCTTTGACGATTCCCGTAGAGGCTGGACGGTTACAAATGGGAACATGGCAAGGAATACCAATCCATGCGTGATAACATATAACTAAAAGTAAATTTTTTGAATATAATAGACTGCACTCTTAAACAGATTTGATGCTAAGTATGTGGACCCAAAAACAGATAATAATTCCTCAAAAAGAACGTGGTATGCACTTAATTACAGAGCTAATTGAGTCTCAGTTGCCTGAACTTTTAGAATATAAAATCGGTTTACTAAACCTCTTTATCCAGCACACTTCTGCATCAATAACCATCAATGAAAATGCAGACCCCACTGTGCGCGGTGATTTTGAAAATTATTTGAATGAAATTATTCCCGAAGACACGCCCTATTTCATTCATACTTATGAAGGTCCTGACGATATGCCAGCACATATAAAATCAAGCATTTTAGGTTCAAGCCTGTCTATACCAATAACAAATGGAGTGATGAATCTCGGGACGTGGCAGGGAGTTTATTTGTTTGAACATCGCAACAACGCTTCTCCAAGAAAAATTATTGCGACAATATCAGGACAAGTATAGTTTATCTAACAATAAGAATTATGCCCTTAACTTTAAATTGCAAAGGCGTAATTCTCCATAACTTCAACTTGAATATCTTCATTAACAGAGACTCTTCCTTCTAGTACATCCATCACAGATAGTGCTACAGCTTCAGCTAGTTTACACGGAACAGCATTTCCTATTTGTCTCCACATTGAAGATTGCTTTCCAAAAAATTCATAATCCGTTGGAAATGTTTGCAAGATTATAGCTTCATCAATGGTCAGTCTGCGAAGTGAGCTACTTACATCATGCATCGACTTCGGCTCTCCACCAGCCATAAGGTGCGCATGGTATTCCTCAACGTAACTTTCCTTGCCATCAAACAAGTGACCTTCATCAATAATAGGTGTTCTATTTCCCCCCATTGATGCTGCTATTGTTGAAGCGTAGCCATCAGGGTTCAAAGGTCGCCCCTGACCGTTAAACATCATTCCTGCATAAGGTGATTTGCGCATTACAGGCTTTGCTGCATTGGTAATTCGAGCATTACACACACGGCTATTTCCTTCCGTACCAGCTTTACCCAAATGAATTAAGGCCTCTCTAACTGTGGGTGATTGCATATGGTGAGATTCAATTACCTTACCAATATTAATTGGGCCGAATTCCTCTTTAAAACCAATTAGAAACATACGTTGACGGTTTTGGGGGATACCAAAGTCTTTTGCATTGAGTAACAAAAGTTCGCACCTATACCCTAGCTGTATTGCTTTTTTAATTAGACCTTCTCGAAAATCGGCAAACTTAGATAATGTCCCCAAAGCCTTAACATTCTCCATCACAAAAGACTTTGGTTTTAATTTTTCAACCACGGACATGTACGACCAAACTAATTTGCTTCTAGGGTCATCAACATCCATTTTTCCAGCAACAGAAAAACCTTGGCACGGCGGACCACCAAATACGCAATCAACATTAGAGAAGTCATCTAGCTCCTGCATTAGCTCATCAATATCGCCTTGATGTATTATATCGCCATGATTGATACGAAATGTTTCGCAAGCATCTTTATCCATATCGTTTGCCCACAAGCAACGGAATCCGGCTTTTGAAAAACCAACATCCATACCACCGGCACCAGAAAATAAGCTTACAGAAGTTTTATTAAATTTATTTTTATTCATAATATGCGATTTTGGCATATTTGCCTTATCAAGTAAATATACACCCATGACAAAAAGACTAACAACAATACACGACCCTCGGTACCGAAGGTTGCTTGCAAACATAATCAAGGCACGGAAGGAAGCGGCCCTATCCCAAAAAGAGCTAGCCTCACTCGTCGGCCTCACACAACCAGACATTTCAAAGATTGAGCGCTTTGAAAGAAGACTGGATGTGGTTGAGTTTATCGATATGTTAACCCAAATCAGCAAGCGCCTAAACAGGGATTTAAGTTATATTTGGCAGGAGTTGTATGAGCATCAATGTAAACAATGACTTAGCATTTGAAAAGGCATTAAAAGCAGCAAAAGAGTCTAAAGCACTATCAAGCCCAAAGTCAAAGTGGGCTGATGACATAAAAAAAATAATACTTGGTTCACACCTCACATACAGATACATACTTGTAACAGGCTTGCTTGCAAAATCAACAGACGAAAGAGTAAACCCTCTCTGCTTACAAGCAAAAGCTGATGACGCTGGCGCCTACGATGCCAGAAGCGTTTGCCACGACGTAATAGTTGGCCGGGGTATAGAGAGGGACCATCTGGAGGGGAAACTCGGGGCATCCAATGAACCATTCTTGAATAAACCCGCAAGGTTTGAAATGCACTCATCGGGCAACGCAGTCAGAAAGGGGAATGACAAACTACTGCAAACCATATCAATAGAGATACTCAGCAACGCGAAAGACTCTTCGGACGCTTACGACATGTTGGTTGATGCTTTTTATTTCACCCTTCAAAGACCAGCAAGGGCAATCCCTGTTTCACAAAATAAAACATTTGATTTCAACTCTTTCGTTGACAATGTATTGCAATTATCGTCAGAAGGGGAAGTGTGTGCGACGCTAGTATCTTCTGTTTTCCTTCTTAGATTTCCTAGTAAGGGGTGGAAAGTAAAGGCGCACCCAGTAAACCAAGCAGGAAGCTCATCAAAAGAGGTTTTAGATATTGACGTCTACCAAGAGGACAAGCCTATAATCGCCATCGAGGTTAAGGACAAGGCCTTTTGTGTGGCTGACGTGACTCACGCTGTTCAAAAGGCGCAGCAAGCAGGAGTTGCAACAGTGCTCTTTGCAAAAGGTCCTCAAGCTACAATTACAGACGGTGATGAATCATCAATCTCAAGTAAAGCGTCAGAAACAGGATGCAAATTAATATTTGCAGATGTTAAGGATATAGTTAAGACCTCCTATATTTTATGTGGCTACCCACCCGTAGAGCGCATAACGGAACTTATAAATACAACACTCGCCTCCATACGAGCAAAGGACGCGACAGTGCAGCATTTTAGCGACTTACTTACGAAACCTTAGAGGCGCTCAATATTCTGTAAATCGACGATTTACTGACGGATAATTCTGAAACTATCTCCTTAACGGTGTACCCCTTTTGGTGTAGCTTCAGAATTTCATCCTTCTGCCTCTGGGCTGTAGGCACCCTTCCCTTATACACCCCTTTGCTCTTCGCCTTTTCTATACCCTCAAGCTGGCGCTCCTTTCTTAAGTTAGTCTCAAACTCAGCGAAAACCCCGAGCATATCAAGAAAGCACTTACCCGCTGCTGATGACGTATCAATTTGCTGCTCAGTACACCTAAGGGTTACCCCACCAGCCTGTAAATCTCTAACAATTGACTGAAGGTCTAAGACGGAACGGGCCAACCTATCTATTCTAGTGCAGAGAAGTGTATCCCCTTCGCTTAGTATACCTAGGAGCATCTTTAAGCGCCCACGCCCACTCATGCTAACCCCTGAGGCTACCTCATCAATAACGGACTCAGCACCTGCCTTTTTGAGTGCACTAACCTGCAAGTACACATCCTGACTATCCGTCGAAACCCTAGCGTAACCCAACACCTTTGCCATAATAAATATTCCCATACACTTCTTAGATGCAGTAAGAATAACTCATTCCCACTTGATTATCAATCCATATGGGAATGAATAAATATTTCCATATGGGTATACCCTAGTGACAACTTCACGAAGAATGCAGCGTTTTTGTGTTTTTTTATGGTGCACTCTTATAAATACATTGGCTACCAGTGGAATGGTGGTACTGGCGTAACATGGATTTGATGTAGGGAATGGGCGTCTGGTCTGCCACATTGATAGTTAATGCCAAACAACTTCTTTCGAAATATTTTTTAGGGTGACCGGATATGGGGGAGTTGTATTCAAAATACACATTAGATTAAAAAGTAAACGATAATGCAGGTGCTTGGAAAAGCAAATCATCTCGACAGAGATGTGCGCTTTTCATGGCTCCTGCCGGGTAGTGGTTAGCTACCCGAGAATTAGAGGTGTTATGTGAAAAAACATAAAAGAGTAAAAGAGGGTAGTGGTACTCGCGATAAATCAAAGGCGACGTCTAGTGTGGATGAGTATTTGAACGATATGAAGCAAATAGACAGAAAAGCGAAGTTTTATGCTGGGCTTGAGGTGAAGCGCGAAATTGCATCTCTAAATAAGTATCAAAGGGAGTTGTACGCCAAGATGCAAAGCTGGAATTTGCAAGAGATGGCAAGAGTGCAGCTAGAGGCGAGAGATTTCATTAAATCCCTGGCAGATATAACTAATGACAAAATAGCGTTCATGCTTACACTCACGGCCAAGAAGTACTATTCATACGGATTTAATTTGAAAGAATTAATAGCTACGGGTAATAGGTTTTTGTATTTTTTTAGCAAAGGAAATTACGTATTGAATGGGTGGGCTTTCTTGGAATTAAAAGAAGGCTGGCACCCTCACTTACACATCATTTTATATCAAAATGAAGATAGGACAGGGTTGTCAACAAATGATTATATCAAGCCACTACTTCAATTCGGCTTTGCAATGAATCAGTGCTTAAAGCTGAACCCGGAGCATTGCGACATTACACCGGTCCTTTGCGACCCCGAATATCTGGTTGCGGATTATTTAATGAAGGAGGCTGGGGTTGGTATTGAGATGTTTGACTTAATGGAGCCGCTGCATAAAGGTCAGATTGATGGTGGTCGTTTGATAGAAAAATTTGGAGTGATAATCAATGAAGTTTGATGAGTTTATTAATGGGATTTCTGTTCGACCTCCTGAGCCTCAGGGTGTTGAGTTGCATAGACTTAAGGGGCGGGAGACGAGCGAGCTTATCGAAAAATTCAATGCCGCGCTTTCTGGTAATGATGCTGCTGAATTATCGGCAATCAGTAAGATTTTGTTTTCTCGATTTCAGTTAAATTTGAAGAGAACGTCCAATGTTGGGGAGTCAATCAATGAGATTGGCAATATGCTCAGTATTATTTATCACAAGTTACATTAGGAGAGATTGTGAAATTAATGGAAGTTAGAAAAACATTGAACCTTCAGCCTGAGTTGGCTGAAAGTTTGACCCGGCTTGCAGTCAAGCTGCAAACAACAGAACAGCGACTAATTCGCGGAATTTTATCAAAGGTATTAGTAGAGGTATCAAGTAATGACTAAAAGCAAACAGCCTATCAATCAGCAATCGTGGTTTGTAGAATTCAAACAGAAAATGGAGCATATGAAGGGTGTGGAAACTCAACTTCCATCAGGCTCTGAGGCCAAGTCAGATGTTGCATCATAAGTTTTCAGATAAGACGTTTATTATTAATGCGCTACTAAGTGGTGGCGGAGACCCAAGAATGACAAGGCGAATGGCATTATATGTCATTATTAATTTCTTGTTTGGTGGTCGTCACCCTGACCCTGTAAGTGCTGAGAAGGCTAGACGCTTACTGTTAAGGGCTTTTCGAAATGTTATATAGCCACCGAGATGTTTGTCGTAGTTTGGATGAAATTTCATCATTGGAATTGAAGACCCATCAACAGACAGTGGTTATGTTGATTGAGTTGTACTGGGATTTAAAGGCTGCCGAATTTATACGGATGATTGATGATGAGGATTCTGGTGTTCTTGGTAGGCTTCTGTCTGGCAGTCGCTTGTGCACCAATGGTGACTGCCATCACAATATTAGTGGTGGTCGTGGTCATTCTCAGAAGCGTGATAAGTGTTTTTAATGGCAATTCTCATGAGTATTAATATCAATGCCAATGTCGTAGTCGACCAAGTTGCGGCAAAGTAACCCTACCATTTAAGGGGGTGAATTAAATAGCTTTGTGTGCTTGATTCTCCTTCAATGGGGATGCTTTTAATTGTCCAGAAATCTGCTGATGTGTTTGTCCAAATATCTTTTTGGTGTCCGTTTTTAAACCTTATTCTGAATACTAGGTTTTTGTTTGTTTTGCACTGGACACCAGAGTCATCAAGGATTCTCTTTACAGTGGGGTGGTGTATCTTTAATCCAGTATCTTCAGCGAGTTTCTTGCGGTCTAGTTTATGACCAAGTCCATATCTAAAAATTTCTATCCGCTCAACAATGTCCATCATAATGTCGCGTAGTTTAAGTCTTGACTCATTGTCACCTGACTGCATTAAGCTCTCCTGAAGTGCCGTTATTTGTTGGAGGTGCTCTCTTAAAGTCTCTGGTGATGAAGTTGTAACCTCCTTTTCCAGTCTTGCTATTTCGGTCTTGGTAGTGTCAATGGAAATTGAAACGTTCTCTAGATTGGTTCTGATGCGCTCCAAAGCCTTTTTAGATATTTTGGCGCCGAAAGACAACTCATCTACCAACCTATCTTCTTGGTTGTTTAATTCACGAAGCTTCTTCTTGTATTTAGCGATTTGCTCAAGCGCCTCCTTTTCTTGGTTGGATTGAGTGTAGTTAATGATTTCTTCCATGTGAACTTGGTCTGCGCAATATTTGATTACAGCGCGTTCTAGTATCGATGCTTTGAAAGTACCTGCGGTGCAAACTGTGCTTCCTTTGCTGGCTTGTCCTTGGCACCTTAATCTTCTTGCCCAGTCTTTTATTTGCCCATCTTTATCCAGAACCTTATCCTTGCTTGATGCTTGCTGGCTTACATACGAACTGCCGCAATAACCACATTTAGCAATACCTAATCCGGTTAAGAATGAAGGGTTTCTAGTGCTGACCCCTTTGGAATTATGGCGGTTCTTTCTGATATTTTCGCACCTTTCAAACTGTTCTTTACTAATTACCACGGGGTAATAATCAGCAAATATGAACGGTTTGTCGTTGAGCATTGATTTGAATTTTGCCTCACCCATTAGTGAGCGTGACTTCATGATTGCTTCTACTGAACTTGAACTCCAATCTGTATTTTTGCTAAATGTTTTCAGCCCTTCGGCATTGAGCGCCTTGGCGATAAGTGTCGCTCCATTGCCACCTTCGTACAATTGGAACATTTTGCGAATGACCGCAGTTCTTTCTGGTATTTCTGTATATCCGACAGGAGAATTGTTTTCGCCCAACTTTCTCTTCACCCATGAAGGCTCTTGACCTGACTTAATGATGCCGCCTTCATATCCTTCCAGCATCTTATGGAATGCTTTTGATGTTCTTTGTGATTTTGACTTTGATTCCGAATGCGCCCTCTCGAGTTCGACAATTACCTTTATTATTGTTCCTAAGTCATTGTGGCTTTTTATCTCGAATACATTGTCGTCACCCGAATAAACTACAATTTTAATTCCGCCTTTTACAATGTCTCGAATTACATCGTAAGCGTCATCAGGATGCATTCTGGATATTCGGTCTATATTTTCACACACTAGCACAGAGCCTTTTGGGAACTGGTCTAGCGATTCTTTGAACGCACCTAAGCCGCCTTTAGATGATGTGTTATCGCCTGAGAAGCCGCTCACCCCATCATCAATGATAACTTTCGACAAAGGCATGTTGTGCCGTTCGGCATATTTAACGGCAAGTTCTTCTTGTCGTTTTAGTGACGTATTTCGCCTTTGCTTTCCGGAAGACCAGCGGATATAAGATATGACTTGTGGGGAGTTTGCAGCTTCCATAATTGCGCTTTTGAATTATTAATGATGCGTGTATGTTAACACACTTTGAAATGGATTTACCTTGGCGAACATCGCGATAATGGTGGCGTGCGAAAACTGATAGCGACGCTCCAAGGTCAATAAACCCATTCAACCTAGGGAAAAATGGGCTTTCAACAGAGTTGATTATGCGCGTACTTAACCTAAATACTCGTAGCTCACTCGCGGTGTAACGTTACACAGCAATTCATACGGGATCGTTCCCGCACTCTCGGCAATTTCTTCGACGGGCAGATTTAGATTTCACATTTCGACGGCATCACCAATCTTAACGTTATCGGTATTCTCACCAATGTCGACGGTGATCATATCCATGGAAACACTACCGACAATCCCAAAGCGTTTACCCGCAATCATGACTGGAGTGCCTTCTTTGGCATGTCTTGGGTATCCATCACCATAACCAACAGCAATAACGGCTAAATAGGTGGTTTCTTTCGCTTGCCAACGTGAGCCATACCCCACCCCTTCGCCTTTCGCCACTTTGCGAATTGCGATGACCTTCGTTGTGAGTCGCATGACGGCTTTAAGGCCATGATCTGAACCAATTTGGCCAACCATTGGCGACACACCATACAGCATCAAACCCGGACGCACCCAATCGCCATGACTGCTTGGCCAACCTATTATCCCCGCGGAGTTCGCTAGACAACGCGCCTCGTGATGAGAGTTTATAATATGCTGAAATGTAGCGATTTGTTTTGTTGTTTTGTCATTGGCCAGATCATCTGCGCAAGCAAAGTGGGTCATCAAATTAACGTTCGGTTTGGCATTGGCACAGGCTTTTAAACGACGATAGAACGATTCGAACTGTGAGGGTTCTATTCCAAGACGATGCATTCCAGTATCCACTTTCAACCAAGTCGCAATGGGTGCATCCAAATTAGCGGTTTCCAAAGCAACCAGTTGCGTTTCATCGTGGATAATAGTCTGGAAATTGTTGGCCAATAGAATGGGCAAATCCGCTTCATGGAAAAAGCCTTCCAACAACACGATTGGCTTTGTAAGCCCGCCCGCGCGAAGCGCTAGCGCTTCATCAATACGAGCGACCGCAAATGCATCCGCTTCCGCCAAATGTTGTGCAATCTTTACTAATCCATGCCCATATGCATTTGCTTTCAATACCGCCATAATTTTGCTTTGTGGTGCAAATGCTTTGGTTCTTGACAGGTTAAAAGACAGTGCTTCTAAATCAATTTCTGCAGCAACTAAACGCATTAATACTCATCTTCAAATGCCGGACCGGCGTAATTATCAAAACGCGAGTATTGGCCTTGGAACGTTAACCTAACCTTACCAATCGGACCATTACGCTGCTTACCGATAATTATTTCGGCAATCCCCTTATCTGGACTGTCTTCGTGATATACCTCATCACGGTAAATAAACATGATTAAGTCGGCATCCTGCTCGATGGACCCTGATTCACGAAGATCCGAGTTTACGGGGCGTTTATCGGCTCGTTGTTCCAATGTACGGTTGAGCTGCGACAGCGCCACAACTGGACACTGCAATTCTTTTGCTAAGGCTTTTAATGAACGTGAGATTTCCGCGATTTCTAGGGTACGGTTATCCGATAAACTTGGAACACGCATGAGCTGCAAGTAATCCACCATGATCATGGAAATACCGCCATGATCACGCGCAATACGGCGTGCACGTGAACGAACGTCGGTTGGTGTAAGACCTGAGGCGTCATCGACATACATCTTACCTTTGTCCATGAGAAGTCCCATTGTCGAAGACAAACGCGCCCAATCATCGTCATCTAACTGGCCTGTACGCACTTTGGTTTGGTTAATACGACCAAGCGAAGCGAGCATCCTCATCATGATCTGTTCTGATGGCATCTCTAGTGAGAAGATAAGCACAGGCTTGTCTTGCGTCATCGCCGCATGTTCACACAAGTTCATGGCGAACGTGGTTTTACCCATTGATGGACGCGCCGCGACAATAATCAAATCGGAAGGTTGCATACCCGCCGTCATTTTGTCTAAGTCGTTGTACCCTGTACTGACCCCAGTTACACCATCTTGTGGTGACTGGTAGAGCCTCTTCAATTTTATCGACCGTCTTTTCCAAAATGGCGTGAATACTTTGCGGGCCTTCCGTACTTTTTGTACGCTTTTCCGCAATTTTGAATACTTTACTTTCAGCAAGATCCAACAGCTCATGACTGTCACGACCTTCTGGATTAAAACCTGCTTCGGCAATCTCATTGGCCACGCCAATCATTTCGCGTACAACTGCCCGTTCACGTACGATGTGCGCATAGGCATCAATGTTCGCAGCACTCGGCGTGTTTTTGGCGATTTCAGCCAAATAAGCAAATCCGCCCACACTCGCCAATTGATTGTTCTTTTCCAACGTTTCGGAAATCGTGATTAAATCGATAGGTTGGCCAAGTTCAACCAACTTTTCCATCGCTTCGAAAATCAACTTGTGCGTTCGTGTGTAAAAATCGTGAGAGACAACGAGTTCCGCCACGCGGTCAAATGCCTCGTTATCCAGCATCAATCCACCCAATACCGATTGCTCGGCTTCAATGGAGTGCGGTGGGACTTTTAGTGATTCGACTTGTTTATCCGGTCTTGCCATCTTGCTTATTACCTTGGAAGTGAAGCTCTATTCTATCGGCTTCGAAGGAATGTGCAAACCGTCAGGAAGGAAATCACCAGAAGAACCTAAAAAACGATGCTTCTGGTGACAATTAATGCAAAAAATTAACGATTCTTGAGTGTGATGTTGCCACTGACCGTGTCAATTTCAATGTCTGCTTTACCACCATTCGTTGAAAAGTTTAAGCGTCGAGAGCCTGAATATTTTGCCTTTGCGGCTTGTTCGTCGCTCAATTTGTTATGAATACTGCCACCCGAATGCGTTTGGATATCAAAATTTGCAGACACATTGGTTGGGAAATACAGTTCTGTGTCACCACTTACGCTGTTAATATCAATGCGCGCGCCGGACAATAGCTCTTCAACGTAAATCTCCGCCTCGCCATTAACGGTATTGTAATCCAGGCTTTTAAGCTGTTTAAAACGGAACTCCACTTCACCGTTCACGTTTTCAAATTTCACATCTTGGGCTTCAGTGTCACTGTTCACTTCACCATTGACGGCGTTAATACGTAGCGAGCCTTTCGAGTGACGGTCTTTAATGTCACCGTTAACCGTTTCTAGATGGATATCCCCTTCCAAATCCGCCGAAGTAACTCCGCCATTTACCGTTGATAAATGTGTCGTTCCTATCAGTTTTGTCGCTTTGATATCACCGTTTACCGTCTTAACGCGAGTGAGGTTCATTAGGTCACTCACCGACACATCCACATTGACACCTTCGTAATTCAACGCACTTTGTCTTGGTACGTAAATGACCAAATCGGAACCATCACTGTTGTCGCGCCACTTCTTATTACGTGGTGTGTTGACTATAAACTCTGTCACGTTGCCATTGGTTTCCAAACGATACCCTTTGGCGAGACTCATCCAGTTCACCCGTTACTTTAAAAGACGCTTTGTCCCACGCCTTAATAACCACATCACCACGGTCATTTTCGATGATAATTTTACCGTCCACAGGCACATCGATTTGTCTATCAATGCGTTCGGCTGCAAAGCTACTTGCTGAAAGTAATAGCCCAGGGATTAATGCGAGTGTCATAACTGATAATTTCATAATCTTTTCCTATCCTAAATTTGTTGCCATGTGGGCTGATGGACTTTGTTAATCAGATCCAGTTGCTGTTGGTAAACTTGCGATAACATACGAAGCAGCGCTGCATTTTGCGGGTCGGCTTCGAGTGCTTTACGAATAGCCGCCTCGGCTGATTCCAGCTCAACGAGCTGTGTTTGCCAGTTATCCGTTAACGCCGGTTGCTCTTTGTATTTCACTAATAAACTTTGTTTTTGTGTTTCAAAGAAATCCGCTATCACGACGGCGTTATTAGGCTCACGTTGCATCGTTACCACGATGCTTAAAACCGCCGCCACACTGCATGCCGCAACTCCCATCCAAGGTTTAACGCGAGATCTACTTGTTTGCTGTGGCGCTTCAGTGACGATTGCACGCTCTATTCCTGTCCAAAGGTCACGCTCAGGCGCAATCTCTCTTGGTAGGGAGTTCAATTCTTCATTGAGCATGTCATTGAACGACTTTTTATTCATTTTCATACCACTCCTGCATCAGTTGTCTTGCGCGATGATATTGAGCCTTACTTGAACCTACTGCCATGCCCATTAAGTCAGCTATTTCTTCATGTCGATATCCTTCAACGGCATGAAGCACAAACACCAATCTCGCTCTTTCTGGCAATCGTACAATCAACTTGTCTAATCCACCGAGCATTGGGCAACTTTCAACGTCAGCTTGTTCCATACCTTCTTCTTCAAAACTCACCACTCGTTGCAGCCAGTTTTTTTGCTTACGTAAATAACTGATAGCAATGTTGCTCGTCACACTATGCAGCCAAGTACTAAATTGGGATTGGCCATTAAACTGATCCAATTTATTCCATACTTGGACGAACACTTCCTGACACACATCCTCTGCACTATGAGGATCTGCGGTCAAGCGCAGACTCAGGGCATAAACACGTTTTTCATGACGAGAAAACAAATCTCGAAACGCGTGTTGACAACCAGAGACGCATCGAGTGATCAACGCTTGCTCGTCTTCCTGTAAGAACGCCTGTTTAGCGTCTATCAACATGAGTCTTTCCCATTTTTATTCTATTTTGAGTACATGCTATTTAAACATGCTTTGATAACTAAGACGAAACAGCCTAACGAAAGGTTTAAATGAATTGCAAAAAAACACGTTGTTGTTTGAAATAGAATGGAAATTTCAACGTAAAAATTGAATTGAGTGAAGTAAAAAGCGGGGGTAGGCACATTTTCCATAGGATATCTGTGCCCTGTAGACACTTTATTCCGTTGGCAGCTTGTATCGCCATCCTAAGAAGGTAATTTTCGCGGCTTGCTTCAGTGATGTACTGCCGCCTAGCTGAATATTTTTCAACGCTGCATCAAAATGGACACCGCTTCCGCCAGACGCGTTAATGGAAGCGCCTCTCACTGTACCATAAAGCTGCCCACTGCCTTTCATAATAATCGTGGTACGCGGTGCATAAATAGCGGCATATAGATCGGTAGCGCCGCTAAAAATAAACCCTTCAGGGTCTGAATTTGATGAAAAGAAGCTCAAAGAAGCAAAGCCACTTTTTGTTAATCCTTCTTGTGCTGTGATAATTTTTGCGCTCGCCCCTATATCGACTTTCCCAGTAACAAAAATAGTTAAACTACTTTCTTTTGTAATGTAAATACGGGTATCACCTGACATCACGAAATCGCCATCAATAAGCCAGATTACATCTCCACCTCGAATAGTGACTTGACTATCACTCGTCAGCGATGCCCCTTTCATACCAAAGACAAGTGGCTCATCCGCTCCCACACTGCCTTGATTCGCAGTCATGGCGTCTAGAATATAGATTGATTGTGAAAACGGGGTACGCGTACCTGAGCCATTTTTCGTGAAATAACCAATACTTGGGGTAAAATCAAACTCCTGAGTTGGTCCCGTTTTGAAAGGTCGAAATAAAGAAGATTGCTCCATAACATCGGGCATATTTAGCGGTAGCGCTAACGGATCACATTCTTTATCTGGTTTTCTTGGATCATAGTCCGGTGACGTTGGGTCATACACTCTGACGGGTTCAACATTCGGGTTCACATTAAAACGCGAGTTACTGTACGGAAGTCCTTGCTGTGAATGTTTGCTGCTATCATCGAAGTTACCTCGCCCACCATACTGGATGGCAAAGTCATCATTGTTCACGTTACCAATTTTACTTCCCCATTTCATGGTTGCATCACCATTGACGCGAACGGTGCCGGTGACCAAACCACCTCGGTGTAAATAAAAACCGCCTGATAAGATATTCCCTTCGACTCGCGTTCCCCCGCCGTAGGAAATATCTACTCCAGTATTTGAATGAATGTCGCCAATAATGGGCGAAGAACCTTGCAAATAAATCACGCCTGAGGCTTTCACATCCCCTTTAATTGGTGAATGACCCGCAAGCACCACATCCGAATCACCGATTACCGTATTCACGTCTCCATCATTGGTTTTGGTTTCTTCATAGCTGCCTTTAGAAGAATCATAACTGTCAACCGAACCGCTACCAGACAAATTTACCCCTTTGCACCCAGTCACGGCATGACTAAAAACAGATTCATACACCGCACCTTGAAACGCAAATCGAGCGACTAGACTTGCATTCGCATCTTTGTTGTGTCTCGAACCAGTTGAATGTATTTCAAACTCAGAATCCGATACTTTGACTAAGTTCGTCGCAAACAGCGCATCAGCGTTAATACTCCCTTTTCCCGATTGCTTACCGTAAAGCTCCAGCAACTTATCCACGGTCAAGGTTGCATCGTTCGGTAATTCATTTTGAAGAGACTCTGCGTGCGTGAAAATCCCTTGCTCTGATAGCAATCGTGCATTGAGATCTTTTTGGAAGTTGCCGCTCATACGTTCTTGCACAATCGATTCTTTCAATGCTGCAAACACCACGATGCTCGCCATTGTCGTGAGCAACATGACGGTGATTAGGGTAAACCCTTTTGGCGCTTTTTTCATCATGGCGTACTTCCATAGGCATTAGTCAGAACCAACTGTGATGCTGCAATGTCAATGCGTACACCATTTGCAAAAGGCGCTGGCATATTTGCCGAGCGAATGAAAATACTGACTAACAAATTGTTATATTGGAATCTCGCTGTGTTAAGGCCCTTCACCAAATTGACTTTGCCGACACCATTATTGCACACCAAAAAGTCCCCCTCTCGGGTATAGGTTTCTTCGTAGGCATTTGCAATGACCTGACCACTGCAGCTGATGGTATTTCCGCTTTGAGACAAGACTAATCGTGTCCCTTCATCAAACACTTGGAACTCACGAATTGTTTGCTTAATGCTGCGCGTAAGCACTTGATTACTGTAACGTACGACCTCTTGCGCTATCTCTAAATCACGGGTCGTAGACAAGGTGCTTTTGATTGCACTGTACGACATAGCTACGCCAGACAACAAAATAAGTCCCGCGACCATTGCAACCAACAATTCGATTAACGTATACCCTTTCATCACTCACCCATTAACAGTTATTGGGCAGTGTTGGATACGCAACACTCAAGCGGATCTGGTTGTCGAGCGAGTTTTCCATGCGTTCATCAAACCAACGAACTGAAACGGCCATATTTTTCGCAAAAGCGTTAGGCATGATTAGCTCAAATACGCGACTCTGTGGTTGGATTGCTTGTTTAAAACTGGCTTCGTTATAACGGTCAACAACACCATGTTGTAATTGGCATTGTTCTATCCACATACGCTCAATCGCATTTTGCCCTTGCACAAGTGCCAATGAATAGTAGTAACTGTTCGTCGCAAATTGCAGTGCTTTCAGTTGTGTTGCAGCCAATCCCAACAGCGCGACGCCAGCGACAACAATAGAAACCATCACTTCCAACAGTGAAAATCCTGGAGCAGGTTGGCTTAAGCGCATGCGTTTTGTCCTTCTGCAAGCCAGCTTTGGCCACTTAATAGCGTGCAAAATCGAATGTCCGTGGTACTCACATCGTTATCGGTAATTAGCACGTTACTTGCTTGACTCACTTCGCCGGACTGACGGATCTGCAACGAGGGAAACGCTATAGAAATAGTAGCGTGGGCTATCGATACTCGACGCAGCTCTATCTCTTCCCCATTTATCATCTCGATAACACGCCAGTCTTTATCACTCGCACGTAACTCAAGTGCAACGTCACGTTTTACCGCTTCGTCGCGCGCAAAGCGATAAAGAGCTTGAATCTGATTCGCCTGGGTAACTAACCTGTCGCGTTTGATTTGTGTGATAAAGCTTGGCATCGCAAGCACACTTAAAATAGCCACAATGGCCACACCGATGACAAGTTCCGTTAGTGTAAATCCACGGGTCTGTTTACCAGCAACCATCGCTTGATGCTCCTAGTTTAGACTGATGATCAATGCTCAGTGTCCCACAGATATCTCCTGTTTGACCCGAACCGGATTTAGGTGCTGCACTGAGCTTATAAGCGCGGAAATAATCATCGTCAATGGCCGTCAAAGGCACATACGTGAAGGTGTAGTACTCACTCACTGGTACATCATAATTTTTGGGATAACCACCCTGACGAGTATAAATACGTTCTAAGTGAGTCGCTGTTTGGAACATTGTTTGCTGTGCTTCATTGCGGCGACTTTCTTGTATATAACGAGCGTAACTCGGCATCGCTAAACTGTATAAGATCCCAAGAATGGCTATTGCAATTAAAAGCTCTACGAGCGTAAAACCAGCAAAACGACTTTTCACTTCTAACTCCACAAATGACACCGCTGTCATTTATAAATACATTGATATTGCGAATTTGTAAACAGGGACAAACTCTCAACAGGATAACATGACAATTATACCGATTAAAGGTACTTACATTACATGCAATTACACCGTGTGCGCATGTGAGGTTTCATCATCCGATAATGAATTATTCTTTGAATTTATTTTGAGGCGAGAGAGAGAAATTGCCGCGTGTTAAACACGCGGCACGCTTAATAAATTAAGCTTCAGCGATAACGATTACTTTGATCGTTGCAGTAACTTCAGAGTGAAGTTGAATCGCTACGTCAAACTCACCAGTTTCACGGATTGAACCTAGTGGAAGACGAACTTCTGACTTAGCTACTTCTAGGCCAACAGCAGTGATCGCGTCAGAAATGTCGCGAGTACCGATTGAACCGAAAAGTTTACCTTCGTCACCAGCTTTAGAAACAAGAGTAACTTCTGCAAGAGCAGCTAGTTTCTCTGCGCGCGCTTGTGCTGCAGTTAGCTCTTCAGCTACTTTAGCTTCAAGTTCTGCACGACGTGCTTCAAAAGTTTCAACGTTAGCTTGAGTCGCTGGAACTGCTTTACCACGTGGGAAAAGGAAGTTACGAGCGTAGCCAGATTTAACAGCAACCTGGTCACCCAAGTTACCTAGGTTTGCGATCTTGTCTAGTAGAATAACTTGCATGTCTCTACACCTTTTAAAAACTGTTAAACCGCTGCTTACTTGTGTAAGTCAGTGTATGGAAGAAGGGCTAGGTAGCGAGCGCGCTTGATAGCTGCTGCTAGTTGGCGCTGGTATTTAGCGCTTGTACCAGTAATACGGCTTGGTACGATTTTGCCACTTTCAGTCACATAGTTTTTAAGAGTAGCTAGATCTTTGTAATCGATTTGTTGTACGCCTTCTGCTTTAAAACGGCAGAATTTACGACGTCTGAAATAACGTGCCATGAGTAATTTCCTCAATTAATTCTTTCAATATGCTGAGCATGCAGTACAAGTTGACTCAAACCATTTCGGCTTTCGTGTCGGTTTAAAAAACCGCTTACTTGTATTACCTGTCCAACGTATAAATGCTGTGTTTGAGACTGAAATTGTTCTCCACTAGCAACTACTTGAAGACGAACATAACTTTGTCGCTCCATCCCTGCTTCAATTTGTGTTGAGCGATGCTCTAGCACGAATTGGCAGTGAGAAATGCCAGCTGGGCTTTGGCTAAATTTCGGTGTTTTACACACCGTACCGGATAAAACGAGTAAATTGCTAAACGGATTCGTTTGCACCACTCACCTCATCGCCCGGAGATTCAGAATCAATTAACGATTAAGCAGATGCTGCTTCTTTTTTCTCTTCTTTTGCAAGAGGAGACGCTTCAGTTACCGCGTTTTTAGTACGCATAACTAGGTTACGAAGCACTGCATCGTTGTAGCGGAAAGAAGTCTCAAGCTCGCTGATTACTTCGTATGGCGCTTCAACGTTCAATAGAACATAGTGTGCTTTGTGAAGCTTTTCGATTGGGTATGCCAATTGACGACGACCCCAGTCTTCTAAACGGTGAATAGTACCGCCAGCTTCTGTGATAGCACCAGTATAACGCTCGATCATACCAGGTACTTGCTCACTTTGATCTGGGTGAACCATGAATACGATTTCGTAATGACGCATGGATATTCCTTACGGTTAATTAAGCCTCGTCCCGTTTCGGCCGGTCGGGTTAAGGCAAGGAACGATAGTTACAAGGCCGAAAGAGCGCGTATTTTACGCGTAGCGCTAAAATTAAGCAATAAAATTTATATGGGAATTCGAGCGAAATTGATAGTTAGATGATATTTCAGAAGATTAACTGAGGAATTTGGAGCGGCACATGAGGTTCGAACTCATGACCTCAACCTTGGCAAGGTTGCGCTCTACCAGCTGAGCTAGTGCCGCTTCATGGTTTGCCCATTTTTTAGAATACTTGAGCGCAACGGGTTGCGTCTTTCATTCTTAGCAGCTGAGCGAGTGCCGCTTCGTAGGTTTTCTTCTATTTAAAACACCGAAGAGAGTGTTTGGAGCGGCACATGAGGTTCGAACTCATGACCTCAACCTTGGCAAGGTTGCGCTCTACCAGCTGAGCTAGTGCCGCTTCATGGTTTGCCCATTTTTTAGAATACTTGAGCGCAACGGGTTGCGTCTTTCATTCTTAGCAGCTGAGCTAGTGCCGCTTCGTAGGTTTTCTTCTATTTAAAACACCGAAGAGAGTGTTTGGAGCGGCACATGAGGTTCGAACTCATGACCTCAACCTTGGCAAGGTTGCGCTCTACCAGCTGAGCTAGTGCCGCTTCATGGTTTGCCCATTTTTTAGAATGCTTGAGCGCAACGGGTTGCGTCTTTCATTCTTAGCAGCTGAGCGAGTGCCGCTTCGTAAGTTTTCTTCTATTTAAAACACCGAAGAGAGTGTTTGGAGCGGCACATGAGGTTCGAACTCATGACCTCAACCTTGGCAAGGTTGCGCTCTACCAGCTGAGCTAGTGCCGCTTCGTAGTTTGCCCATTTTTTAGAACGCTGGAGCGCAACAGGTTGCGTCTTTCATTCTTAGCAGCTGAGCTAGTGCCGCTTCATGATTTTCTTCTATTTTAAACACCGAAGAGAGTGTTTGGAGCGGCACATGAGATTCGAACTCATGACCTCAACCTTGGCAAGGTTGCGCTCTACCAGCTGAGCTAGTGCCGCTTCGTAATTTGCCCTTTATTTAGAATGTTGGAGCGCAACGGGTTGCGTCTTTCATTCTTAGCAGCTGAGCGTGTGCTGCTTTAAACTTGAGATAGATTTGCCCCACAAGACTTCTCTACTCAAGCGGGGCGTGATTTTACAAAATAGAATGGGGTTTGCAAGTACTTTTTACAGTTTGAAGAACTTTTCTTGGTAAACCTTCAATTCCATAATGGAATCTTTGATATCGTCTAAAGCAAGATGAGAACTTTTCTTCTTTACTTGCGTCAACAATTCCGGTTTCCAACGACGTGCAAGTTCTTTAATGGTACTTACATCAATATTTCGGTAATGGAAGTACGCTTCAAGTTCTGGCATGTACTTCACCAAAAAGCGTCTATCTTGACCAATTGAGTTACCACACATAGGTGACTTACCAGGAGGAACCCAATGTTTAAGGAAATCTAATGTTTCTTTTATAGCGTCAGCTTCAGTATAGGTCGACGCTTTGCAGCGTGCAGTTAAACCTGAGCGGCCATGTTGATTGATACACCACTCATCCATATTATCAAGCAACTCGTCGCTTTGATGGATAGCGATAACCGGACCTTCTGCCAAAACATTGAGGTCGCCATCGGTTACAACTGTACCAATTTCTAAAATTTTATCGGTTTCTGGCTCTAGGCCAGTCATTTCGAGATCTAACCAGATCAGATTTGATTCATGAAAAGACATACACTACCTTAACGGTACTTCCTTTAGATCTAACGCAATAAGATATATCATATTCGCTTCATCCACTGACCAAAAGCTTTTTTTGCCAGAAACCTTGCCTAAATCAAGTTATCTAGCAAAGCTAAGCATAGGCCATTAACAAAAAACCGTACATTATTTCATGGCAAAGCAGAAAAAATTAAGTCACGGCCAATCTAGACGGATCAACGCGAACCACCAAAAACGCTTAAGTAAAGCTAAGCGCGACAGCGGCTCAAAAGACGTTCAGTGGCAAACCGATAATTTAGGGCAACCTGAATCCGCTTTAGTAATTAGTCGTTTCGGACAACACGCTGATATAGAAACAGTACAAGGTGAAGTGCTACGTTGCAACATTCGCCGTACAGTTAAAAGTATCGTTACTGGTGATGAAGTGGTGTTTCGTCGCGCAAAAGTCAGTGAAGGTGACTTAGCCGGTGTCATTGAAGCCGTTGAAGAACGTCGCTCTCAGCTCACTCGTCCCGATTTCTATGATGGCGTTAAAGTAGTTGCTGCAAATATTGATCAAATCTTAATGGTTTCTGCCGTTGTGCCTGAATTCACACCGCAAATCATCGATCGCTATTTGGTGGCCTGCGAAGACATGGGCATTCCTCCAATTCTACTTCTCAATAAAGTCGACTTATTAGATGAGGAAAGCCGCGAGTTTGTTGAAGATGTGTTAGATATCTATCGTGAGTTGGACTATCAAGTCTTATTAGTCAGTAATGAAACCGGTGAAGGTATCGACGAGCTCAAACACTTACTTATAGACAAAAACAGTATTTTTGTCGGTCAATCCGGCGTTGGAAAATCCACCTTAGTTAATACTGTCCTACCTGATGCGAAGATTTTAACGCAGCAAGTGTCGGAGAATAGTGGCCTTGGTCAACACACCACAACTGTATCTCGATTACATCATTTACCAAGTGGCGGTAACTTGATTGACAGCCCAGGGATCCGAGAGTTCGGTCTTTGGCATCTGGATCCCGAGCGTGTGACGTGGTGTTTCAGAGAATTCCGCGAATACATCGGTGGCTGTAAATTCCGTGACTGCAAACATTTAGACGATCCTGGCTGTATTTTGCGTGAGGCCGTTGATGAAGGTAAAATCAGCGAAATGCGCTTTGAAAACTATCATCGAATCTTAGAATCGATGGCCGATGGCCGAGCAGGCGCTAGAGTCCCAAGGGTGTAAACGAAAAGTTCGATTTTGATGGTATTTTAACCCCGTCAATTTAGTATGCTTATAAAAGGGTCAGACTGCTGATCCTTTTATGTCCCTTTCATGCTTAGCCTGCACTCACTTTAATTTTTGTATTTTCTCTATCAGTCTTTTACGCCGTCCAAGAGTTCAATAGGTTTGAATGCGTCGCCAACGACAGAGCCATTTAGAGATCCCACGCTTGTTACTTCTGAATAACCCCAAAAATCCGAACGACGGATCAAATTTCTTATCCAGCACAGCCAATAACTTGTGCTACTATCTGCAAAATTTTGCGAACAGGATCTTATCGTGAGCTTAGATAAACTAAAAATTGCGTTTCAATATGCTTTGCCAAAACATGGTATTTCTCGCTTGGTTGGGAAACTTGCGGCTGCAGAGGCAGGTGCGTTGACCACCGCGTTGATAAAATTGTTCATCAAACAATATAAGATCGACATGACTGAAGCATTGCATGAAGATCCTGCGCACTATAAAACGTTTAATGAATTCTTTACCCGTCCACTTAAACCGGGTATTCGTCCATTGGCAGATGCAAGCGACATCATTGCACACCCTGTTGATGGAGCAATTAGCCAACTTGGTGATGTCATTGATGGGCAAATCATTCAAGCTAAAGGCCATGACTACAGTTTACAAACGCTTTTAGGCGGCAAAGAAGAAGATGTAGCTCCATATTTAGGCGGAAAATTCGCATGTATTTATTTGGCACCCAAGGATTATCACCGAATCCACATGCCAATTGATGGTGTGCTACGTAAGATGATTTACGTGCCGGGCGATTTGTTTTCAGTGAATCCACTTACCGCACAAAATGTCCCGAATTTGTTTGCTCGTAACGAACGTGTAGTGGCGATATTCGATACGGCAATTGGCCCACTTTCGATGGTATTGGTCGGTGCAACAATCGTCGCAAGCATAGAAACAATTTGGGCTGGCACAGTTACGCCACCAGCAGGAAAAGACGTATTCAGTTGGGAATACCCAACAGAAGGAATGAATGCGATTGAGCTGAAAAAAGGCGACGAAATGGGCCGCTTTAAATTAGGTTCAACCGTTATTCTTGCTTGGGGTGCAAATCAAGCTGAATTTTTAGCGGACCAACAACCTGAAACGGTAACCCGCATGGGTACGCCTTTTGCGACCATCAGCCAGTAAACATATATACAATGTCTTTAAAAGCCAGCGTGTCGCTGGCTTTTTTTATCCTAACTTTCCCGAATTCTGATTCACGTCTGCATTTTTAAAAAAGACATGGTTGCTCATTGACCTGTAAAAAAGAATTGAACATTTTTTCCTCAGCTTGTTGGCCAAATCGGTAAATCCATGTTTAAATAAAGGGTACTTCACATTGCAGTCGTGAAGTCTTTGTCATTTAAAAGGATATTATATGAAACAATGTATTGCAGCTCTGCTGTCACTTGTTAGCTTGTCCTCTATTGCAGCTGAAGTCCCTGTCATTGAATTAGATGGCGCTCCAGTCAAACTCACTATCGATGATTTTTCACCCATCACTAAGAGGTTTGGCCCTCGTGATGCGATAGTCGGTTATGAAGCGCTGATTGATGTAAACAGTGACTCCCCACTATCGCAGCTCATTATTGAAAGTGATGGATTGCTGAAAACAAAATGGTATGCCGCAAATTTCGGTGTAACGACCCGTTTTTACTGTAGTGGAACTCCTGTCGCAATGAGTAAAGCGTTTGGATACCGTGATTTACGCAAGGTCGTATACGCGGAGCCTCATGTTGAAGAAATTAGATACGACATTGCTACTTGCTCACAATTGAAGATTGAAATTACCAAAGATGGTTCGCTATCAAGACAGTTTTACACGCAAATCGAGTCCATCGAGTTCAATGTATCTCTGTCTGGAAATCAGCAAGGAGAAGCCGAATGAGCAACCTACTTAAATCGCTAACGATTGGTACATTCATTTTGACAAGCCAGCATGTCCTTGCGGATGGGTTTGATCAGTCGTTTACGTTGCAAGATTTCACTCAACAAGACGGGGTATACTCAATCAACGTGGATACATCAACATTACCCTATCAGCCTGTTCTGACGTTAACAGTCGCAACTGAAGGTGAAGGTAAACTGGTGACTGGTCAACGCACAGCTTGTACGTATGAAAAAGCGGGTGAATGTGCTGGTGAACTAATTGAGAGCTCGTTTTCTGAATTAGTGTATGAAGCACAAGTATCAGTGTCTTGTGACGACAAGCCGCTCTACAAGCGCTTTATCCACTCAACAGAGCTTACCAATACCGTACTTACAAATAAGTCAGCCTCAGCAAACCTAAAGCACACAGAATACTTAGCAAAAAATACCCTGTGTAGCTCGATTGGTTTGACGATTAGACCTATTGGCGAAACACAGTTAAGTGCTTTGGAAGGCCATTTGAGTCTTGGTCTCTCCACGAAGTAAGCTTGGCAACATCAAGAAGCATGTCAGCATTGGCTTGCTTCTTTTCTTCTTCCTCTAATACGACCCACAACATACACAGTGTGGATCCTTCTGCAACTGAAACACCTGCTGTGCTAACGATTGTCCATCAAAAAAAGCAACATGACTCGGTTTGTTCGCACCAAGAATAATTTGCAGGCACAAGATCACTTGCTGAGACCCTATGACACCAAGTAATGGACTTAGAACACCCAGCGTATCGCAATTTACTGCCCTCGAGGCTGGTTCTTCCGTAGAGTGTCGTGGAAACAAACACTCATAGCACGCACTCTCCATTCGAAAATCAAATGCCATCACCTGTCCAGATGTACCTTGAGCCGCCCCCGCAACTAAAGGGATTTTTTTCGATTGGCAAAAACGATTAATTAAATAACGAGTACTAAAATTGTCCGAACAATCAAGAACACAATCAGCGCCACTCAAACACGACGCGATTGTATCTGACGATACCTTTGCGACATGCGCTTGCAGCACAATGTCATTATTCAAGTTCGCCAACACCTTTTGAGCCGCCTTTGCCTTTTGTTGACCTAAGTGACTTACTTTAAACAAAATTTGCCGCTGCAAATTGGATAATTCAACTGTGTCATCGTCTATCAACGTTAGTCGACCAATACCGCTTGCGGCTAGATACAAGAGCGCAGGACTGCCCAGTCCACCACAGCCCACCACCACGACATGCGCTGACTTTAACTGGAGCTGCCCAACTTCGCCTATGTCAGGCACCAAGAGATGACGACTATAGCGAATACGCTCCTTATCCGTTAGCTTCATTGTTCACCTATTGCCGCTTGTAACTGGCCAATAGCAACGCGATGGTCGTCAGCTTCGGTGATAGCCCGTACTACAGCCACACTTCTCACCCCCGTATCCGCAACATCGCTTGCTCGCGTTAAATCAATACCGCCTATTGCCACTGTCGGATAAAACTCGGCCATTAATGGCACAAAGTAACGCAGCTTCTCCAATCCCTGAATTTGACCCGTCATGTCTTTCGTCGAAGTTGGGTAAATTGCACCAAACGCGAGATAGCTTGGCTTGTAATTGTGCGCACGAACCATCTCGTAAAACCCATGTGTCGACACGCCTAAACAAACACCGGCCTTCTGAATCGCGGCGAGATCCGCACTTACTAAATCCTCTTGGCCTAAATGAACGCCAAATGCTCCATGTTTAATTGCCAACGCCCAATGGTCGTTGATGAAAACGCGAGCACCATAAAGCTGGCCTAATTTTATGGATTCTGCGATTTGTAACTCTAATGTCGGATCACCTGCGTCTTTTATTCGTAACTGCACGGTCTTAACGCCTGCAGATAAACACTTTTCCACCCAATCCAACGAATCCACTACGGCGTACAACCCCAGTTCATCGTCAATGTGTGCAAATCCGGCGGCGAGGCGTTCAGGGTGAGCGCAGTCCAACTCGAGTTCATCCCCAAGCCAACTTCCCCTTCAATAACTTGTGGGTAATCGCCAAGTTCAATAGGGAACCCCCCATGAGCGACAGGCCCGCGCCCTTCACCAAATCGCACTGCCGTCCGTAATCCTTGATTGATGTACGCTTTCGCAAGGATAAACGCATCTTTGAGTGGGTACGCTTTTGCCAAACACGCAGCAATCACTGAAGCAAAACTACATCCCGTACCATGGCTGTGAGGGGTTTGAATTGACATCGAGCCAAGCCAATACTCGTCTTGTCCATTCGAGGCGTAATCAATGCAATACCCCTTTGGATAATCCCAATGCCCACCTTTAATTATCACGTTTGCGATTCCCATGGCATGAAACTTCGTTGCCGCTTCTCGTACAGCGCTTGGGCCAATTAAATAAATCCCTGTGAGCAATTGGGTTTCTTGCGTATTTGGAGTGATCACATCAACAAGCGGAAGTAAATATTTCTTTATTGCCTCAAGTGTATTTTCTTCTGTCAATGCATCACCGCTGGATGCGATGGCAACAGGGTCATACACAACGATCGGTGGCCTAACCCAAGTTTGCTTATAATGGCTCAAATGTTCAGCCACCAGCTCCACTTGAGCCACGTTCGCCAACATGCCAATTTTGATGGCACTGGCCGGCATGTCCTTACCAACCGCAAGCAACTGTGATTCTAATACTTCAAGACTCACACTATTAATCGCAGAGACCTCGACACTGTTTTGTGCCGTAATTGCGGTGATAATACTGCAGCCATGAACACCAAAGCTGTGCATTGCTTTTAAATCGGCTTGGATACCTGCACCGCCACCACTGTCTGATCCTGCGATGCTCCATACTACTTCCGACATGCTAACTCCTACGTGTACTACCTAACTATTTATTGTGATTGATGCCAAAAAGGCATACCCAATGTCGGTGTTGATGGCGCTGCAACCTCTTTTTCAGGCATTGCAACCGCCTCGAAACTCATTCTTCCTGCATCGACGGCTGCTCGAAACGCACTCGCCATGGTTTCAGGACTTCCCGCACCAGCGACGGCGGAATTCAATAAAACACCATCATACCCGATTTCAAGTGCTTGGCAGGCATGTGAAGGCAAACCTAGACCTGCGTCAACTATCAACGTCATATCGGGCAAGCGCTCACGTATCGTTTTAAGCGCATAAGGATTTAAGAGTCCTTTTCCCGTGCCAATTGGTGCGCCCCAAGGCATCAAAACCTCGCAACCACTGTCTGCTAATTTTTGACATAAAACTAAATCATCGGTGCAATAAGGTAGTACTTTAAACCCATCGTTTAATAAAATCTTTGTCGCTTCCAACAGCGCAAATGGATCTGGCTGCAAGTTGTATTCATCACCAATTAGTTCCAGTTTAATCCAATCGGTGGCAAACACCTCACGACACATCTGCGCGAGAGTGACCGCTTCTTTTACACTGTGGCAACCTGCCGTATTTGGTAAAACTCGAAGCCCCAATTCTTTTATTAGATCCCAAAAATCTTGCCCTGCCGACACGGAATTTTGGCGGCGCAATGAGACCGTGACAATATCCGCACCGGAAGCTCGGATAGCGGATTGCATCACCGCTGGCGATGGATAAAGCGCCGAGCCAATCAGCAACCTACTCGTGAACGTTTCTCCATAAATATTAAGCGACATGGATGTTTATCCTCCTTGAATTGGTGACAACACGTCAATACTGTCACCATTATTGAGGACATACCCGCCAAGCATGGAGCCTCGGCACAAATTGTCCATTAACCGCGACTGCGAAAGGTTTCTTGGCGCCTTGCGCGTCAACCACTGCTTGTAATACCGCATCCTCGGAAACTTCGATTGCATCACCATTAAATAAGAGTTTCATAGCAAAACCTCGCTAAGTGCCTCTCGCACCACACTGGGTGCAAGTAAAAAACCATGTCGATATAGCCCATTAATTTCAATCACATTGCCACATCGAGAAATACGCGGACGATTGTCTTTAAATGCGGGTCTTAACCCTGAGCGAAGCGCTAATACCCGTCCTTCGGCAAACCCACTATGTACAGTGTATGCCGCAGACAACAACTCTAAGGTCGAACGCACGGTGACGGGTCCTGTATCTTGAGATTCAATCTCGGTTGCTCCGATCACGAACTCATGATTGGGTTTAGGGGCGATATAAATAGGATAACGCGGATGCATCAGCCTTACAGGCCGCGTAATTGATACATCTTTTGCGTAAACACGTGCAACTTCGCCACGCACCCCACGAAGGTCCTGCATGATTTCTTTTGCTCCAATTCCAC
Organism: Pseudoalteromonas xiamenensis; assembly: GCF_017638925.1. NCBI lineage: Bacteria > Pseudomonadati > Pseudomonadota > Gammaproteobacteria > Alteromonadales > Pseudoalteromonadaceae > Pseudoalteromonas > Pseudoalteromonas xiamenensis. Next base: position 2,363,046 of record NZ_CP072133.1, on the reverse strand, counting down.
GGCAATCAATTATCCAATCAAAATTCTCACCATTGACGCTCTGCTGACACATCGATACTGAGACATTGAAGTGAAATACAACATTTTGTTTCAGCAAGGCACGGTAACTTGCTGTGTAGAAGGCCTGATTATCGAGTTGTCCTTCACAAGGTAAAAAAAGTCCTTGTGTAAAGCGCCCTGTCAGTTCAGGTTCAAACTGACCAATTTGCGTCGCATTAAGGACTGAAACAGAATGCTCCTTGAGCGGCTTAAGTCGCTGCTGAAAACTCAGCAAATCGCCTTTATCCTGATGGTGCGCGACGACCAGAGTGCCTTGCTGTTGGAACATGACGGTGTCATCTAACTCAGCCAGCAGCGTCTGCCACAATGTCATCGACTCTAACCCTTTGAGAGCGAGATCAGCTTCGCATATCACAGATTCTGCCATCGGCGCTAACATCGCTGCAGCGAGTGTTCCAACACTTTGTAGCGTACGTTCATCATCGGCCTCAAAAATGGTCAATGCGTGAGCTTTAGATAACATGAGCGCTGCCACACGGCCTACTAATCCAAACCCAACAATTGCAACTTTTGCCATATCACCTCGTATTACGATTTTGAATCATTGTGGTGTGCCAAGCAGCTCGCTTATGCACACCCTATGCATCACAATAATCAGTTTGGTTTATGGTAAAGTTCTGAGCCTGATGCTTTAAATTCAACGGACTTTGCCTTCATTTCAGCTTCCACATCCACCATTTTGATTTCTATGTGTTCGCCCATGGCATTTGGATCAATACCTTGAGCTTCCAATGACTTAGCAAAATCACGTACATCTTGAGTGATCTTCATGGAACAGAACTTAGGTCCACACATTGAGCAGAAATGTGCCACTTTCCCCGACTCTTGCGGCAATGTCTCATCGTGATAGGACAATGCGCGTTCTGGATCTAAGCTTAAGTTGAATTGGTCGTGCCAACGGAATTCAAATCGCGCTTTTGACAAGGCATTGTCACGAACTTGCGCCCCCGGATGCCCTTTCGCTAAATCCGCGGCATGCGCAGCAATTTTATAGGTAATCAAACCTTCTTTTACGTCTTCTTTATTTGGTAACCCCAAATGTTCTTTTGGTGTGACATAACACAACATCGCACAGCCATACCAAGCGATTTGGGCCGCGCCAATACCTGAGGTAAAGTGATCATAACCTGGGGCAATATCCGTGGTGAGCGGGCCTAAAGTATAAAATGGTGCTTCATCACAATGTTTCAGCTGCTCTTCCATGTTCTCTTTGATCATGTGCATAGGCACGTGACCTGGGCCTTCAATAAAGACTTGAACATCGTGTTTCCAAGCAATTTTTGTCAGTTCACCCAACGTACGTAGTTCACTGAATTGTGCGTCGTCGTTTGCATCCGCAATGGAACCCGGACGTAAACCATCCCCTAGTGAGAACGCCACGTCGTATTGCTTGAGAATTTGGCAGATGTCTTCAAAATGCGTGTACAGGAAGTTTTCCTTATGGTGTGCCAAACACCACTTCGCCATGATAGACCCCCCACGTGACACAATCCCTGTAACCCGTTTCGCGGTCATCGGAACATAACGCAGTAGCACGCCCGCATGAATCGTAAAATAATCAACACCCTGCTCTGCCTGTTCAATGAGCGTGTCTCGAAAAATTTCCCACGTTAAGTCTTCTGCCACTCCGTTCACTTTCTCAAGAGCTTGGTAAATAGGAACTGTACCGATAGGCACTGGCGAGTTACGTACTATCCACTCACGTGTTTCGTGAATATAACGGCCAGTTGATAAATCCATCACCGTATCGGCTCCCCAACGGGTCGACCACACTAATTTTTCAACTTCTTCTTCAATCGACGAGCTTACGGAAGAATTGCCAATATTGGAATTTACTTTCACTAAGAAATTGCGACCGATGATCATCGGCTCTGACTCAGGATGGTTGATGTTACATGGTAAAACTGCTCGTCCACGCGCAATCTCATCACGCACAAATTCTGGTGTTATAAATTCAGGAATAGCAGCCCCATAGGATTCACCTTTGTGTTGCTGTGCCAGCAACTCTTCACGCAACTTCGCACGGCCCATATTTTCACGGATAGCCACATATTCCATTTCAGGCGTCACGATGCCCTGTCGCGCATAATGCATTTGCGTCACATTTTTGCCCGGCTTTGCACGACGAATTTTAGGTAGGTTTTCAAAACGGATGTGATCTAACCCTTCATCGGCAAGACGCTGCTGTGAGAAGTGCGAAGTGACTGACGTTAATTCATCCGTGTCATCACGAGATACTATCCACGTGTCACGAAACTTTGGTAAACCAACACGAACGTCGATTTGCATTTCTGGGTCGGTATAAGGACCTGAAGTGTCGTACACACGAACAGGTGCATTCTTTTCAAAAATCGGATTTTCTTCAGTACCACCAATAAATGAATCATTCAACGTGATTTCGCGCATTCCCACGCGGACACCAGGATGGTCACCGTCAACGTAGACTTTATGACTGTTTGGAAACGGTTGTCCCGTCAGGTTATAAATGTATTCAGAGGCTGCCTCGCGCGACTCGCGGCGGCTTAACTTAGATGTAGAATTTGACATGACTTTCCTCATTGCTCTTAAGGTGTCTTGTCAGATTTCCCACTACAGGAAGAGATAAAGCTCATTGGCTTTAATTGGATCTTACTTGCGAGCGAAGGTTACACCTTCTTTTTTCGCGAATTAACGCTTTTCGGAAAAAGCCCTTAACAACACGAAGCTATTTGCTCACAAGGCCAGTCTTATTTCACAGACTGGCTGCTTGTTCCCTACGCAGGTATTAACCTGATCAGGTTCACGGATCCCGCAAAATGCGATCTCAGCCCAAAAGGGCACTCCGACAAGTAAACGAAATATTGTACACCAAAGAGTCTAACTGAGAATTAGGTTAAGGTACAACCGAAAAACACGTTAATTTCTCATAATCAAAAAACGCGTTTTCAAACCGAGCGTGACATATGAGCTCAAATGAAACGGTTAAGGCGTCGTCTTAAACTACTTAACCGCTTTGAAAAGGAATGTCTGTTCACCAGATAATTGCAGTTTGCCTTCAATAAATGTCGCTTTAACGCCTGACTGTAATAGTGCAAGAAATTGTTGTTCAACGGCGTTACTCGCTTCATCACACAGTTTTCGTGTCATCCCCAAGTTGCCAACTTGCAACGTATTTTCTTGTAACGATGCAGATCCAAAGTAACGGTTACAACCTGAAGAGCCAGACACTTGCAAGGCTTCGATAAATTTCAGACTCACCGGAGCCGAAAATTGTGCTTTTTTCCCATTTAAACTGATCAATTGCCACGAAGTATGTTTGAGCGAATTCTCAGAAATAACTTGGGTTGAACTACAGCCGCTCAATCCAAACAGAAATGCGACAAAAACAGCAAAAACAACGATACTTTTCATGGTCTAATGGCAAATAATAAATTAGGTAAAGTATACACTGCTCTTTTTGCCAGACCCAGTACTTATGCTCAATTACGCCGCTTTTCAGCCTTTATAGGGAATAAAAAGTGAATCAACTGCATCAGGAAGAAACGGACGACCCTGTTCATTAACAGATGTCCCTACAATCAGTGCATCCAACATCACTTTTTCATCACTCATTCGGACCACTCGCTGCAAAAATCCGAACTTGAGTCGACTCAATCTCGTCGGCTCCACTTCAACAACAAAACGATCCCCTGGTTTCAATGAATCTTTAAAATTCATTTCAGCACGGATCACTACAAGATTAATTTTGTCTTCTGCGAGCTTGGCAAAATCAACTCCATTGGCGAGCAAAAATTCATGGCGAGCATGTTCCAAATAATTGAAGTACACCCCATTGTTTACAATCCCTTGCAAGTCGCACTCATAGTCACGCACGCTCAATTCTACTTTAAATGTCATAAACTGATCCTTTTGCTAAATTTGACACGTTTATACCACACTGAATCTATAGACTGGTCTGCTCTATAACAGAAAGTGACAATTTCTGTGCAATCTCGCCTTTTAACATGGTGTGCTTTTGTTAAAATAGCGAGACTAATGATGGAACTGAATGAATTATGAAAAGAAATCTTTCTGTACTTGCGTGTGCTTTACTCCCGTTTTTCCACGGTAATGCGTTGGCATCGAGCAATGATTTAGAGACTATAGAAGTCACTGGCGACTTTAAAAAAGAAAGCCTGATCACACTCTCTGCAAGCGCAAGCGTCTTCACCGACAGCGAAATGCAAGACAGAGGAGCGACCCATTTAGAAAACGTTCTAAACCAAGCTGCGAACATCAATTTCACTGCGGGGGCGTCTCGCGGTAAATTCATTCAAATGCGCGGTATTGGCCTTCGCTCGCAATTTGTCGATCCAATCAATCCAAGCATCGCACTCCTGATTGACGGGATAAATTACTCCGGCCTAGGTGGGGCGGGTGTCTTATTTGACACCGAACAACTTGAAATTTATCGAGGCCCACAAGGAACTCGATTTGGCGCAGATGCCTTAGCGGGTGTAGTACAAATCAGCGGTGTGCGTCCAAGTGACAACGCAGTAAAGCTCCAAGTTGGTGCGGGTAACTACAATGCATGGCAAGCAGGTATCGCTGCAGGTGTCGCATTGTCAGACTCATCGGCTGTGCGTGCAAGTTTCTACCAAAATACCAGTGATGGCTATGTCGATAATGTGTATTTGGACAAACCGACGCAGGACTTAGACGAAGCATCCGCACGAGTGGCGTTTAGCACTCAACTGACTGACGCACTATCTAGCACTTTAGTGCTTCACTACATTGACATCGATAATGGGTATGATGGTTTTACGCTCGACAACTCCAGAACCAGTGTTGCGGATGAACCGGGCCAAGACACGCAAGAAAGCAAAGCTGCAGCTTGGACCGTTAACTACACGGGGTTTGACGCGTTTAATCTGCAATCTAAGGTTACGGGTCTTGATGCAGACCTTGTTTATAGCTACGACGAGGATTGGGTCTGTAAAGATGCCACTAAACCTACTCTTTGCGTCGCGGGGCTTCACGCTGATGGTTACAGCTCGACGGACCGTTATTTGCGTGACCGCCAAGATGCGTCTGTGGATGTGTTCTTATCAGGCAAGCAAAACGAATGGGTGCTTGGCGCTATCGTACAGCGTCGCGATGTCGATTTAGTTCGTCAATATACTTGGTTCACTACTGACTTCAATTCTCGCTATGAAGTGAACAATCAAGCTATCTATGGTCAAAAAGAAACCCTGCTGGATGAGCAAACACGACTTATCGCAGGTCTTCGCGTGGAACGCTATGAAGGAGACTACAGTGACAGCTATCAACTTACGGCAACCACGGATGACACGATGGTTGGTGGTAAAATTGCACTTGAGTATCAAGTTCTGCCAAAAACCATGATATACACGAGTTTAACTCGAGGCTTTAAAGCCGGTGGGATTAACAGTGAAGCACTGGCCAAAGCTCAGGATGATGGCTTAGCGCTGCCAGTTGAAAATCAAAGCTTCGCCCCTGAATATTTGTGGAATGCGGAATTTGGTGTTCGCGGTGTTTCACTAGACAACAAACATACTTTACGCCTAACTGCATTTTACATGCACCGTGAAGACATGCAGTTGAAAGCTTGGAAAGTGCAAGATCAACGCTTTGCGGGCTACATCGCCAATGCGGATGGTGGCAAAAGCTATGGTTTGGAAATTGAAGGCCAATACCAATTTGATGCGCCTTTTAACTTGTCTTATAGCTTAGGTTACTTGGATACAGAAATAGACAAATTTACAACCCAAAGCGGTGTTGACCAAGATGGTCGAGACCAAGCGCAAGCACCAAAGTATCAGTACGCTTTTACTGGTCGCTATGACTTTGCCGATCACTGGCAAGTGAGTTTAGGGGTAGAAGGTAAAGACGAATATTTCTTCTCAGACAGCCACAACGCGAAAGCGCCGAATACCAACTTAGTGAATGCCGGATTGAGTTACCAACGCAATGCGTGGCGCGTCAATGCGTATATTCGCAACGCACTAGATAAAGATGTGCCAGTACGCGGCTTTGAATTTGGCAATAACCCACTGGATGGTTACACGACACATAACTACGTTCAGTGGGGTGAACCGCGAGTTTGGGGTGTCACAGTTACTTACTCAATGTAGGCTTGAAATCACAAAAAAACACGCCATTGGCGTGTTTTTATTGGAAAAAATAAAGCGGCTGAACGCCGCTTATTTTTTGGTTGTTACAAAACAGAAAAGCCGCTTTGTAACTTAGTCCGCATACGGCAAGTTACGACCGTAGAATACTTCTTGAATCTCGCGAGTCAGTTTATGACGGATTTCTTCCTCTTCATCAGCAGAAAGGTCGTCCGTTGTCACACCAAACAGATATGCGTTTAAGTCTGTGTTCTTCAACATCATCTTTGTATGGAACAGGTTTTCTTGATACACATTCACGTCCATCATTTGGTACGCTTCTTTCGTGTCTACCGTCATGTAGTTTTGGATCGAGTTAATTTCATGATCGATATAGTGCTTAACACCATTCACATCACGCGTAAAACCACGAACACGGTAATCTATCGTTACCACATCAGACTCTAACTTATGGATAAGGAAGTTTAAGGCTTTCAGCGGTGAAATCACACCACACGTCGACACTTCGATGTCAGCACGGAAAGTACAAATGCCATCATGAGGATGTGATTCAGGATACGTGTGAACACAAATGTGACTTTTATCTAAATGTGCAACGACCGCACCAGGCAATGGCCCTGGTGTTTCATCATCCACAAACGAATCACGATTTTCTACCGGCTCTTCTGAAACCAAAATCGTTACACTCGCACCTTGCGGATCATAGTCTTGGCGTGCAATATTTAGGATGTTTGCACCGATAATATCAACTACTTCTTTCAGAATGTCCGTTAAACGGTCAGCGCTGTACTGTTCATCGATGTACTCGATGTACTCTTGACGTTGCTGCTCTGTCTGTGCGTAGCAAATATCATAAATACTGAAGCTCAAACTTTTAGTTAAGTTATTAAAGCCATGAAGTTTGATTTTATTAAAGGGCTTGCTCACGTTAAGTCAACCTTATAACATGTCAATCTGCTTTGCAGAACCAAAAGTTCGCGGATTTTATACGAAAATGCCCGTTCAAAAAAGCGTTATTTTTAAACGCTTTCAACTACCTCAAAGCTATGTGTAATTTCGACTGTTTTTTCAAGCATTAACGCAACTGAGCAATATTTTTCTGCTGACAATTGAACTGCGCGAGCCACGTGGTTTTCAGCAACCTTTTCCCCAGTAACCACAAAGTGTAGATTCATTTTGGTAAATACTCTAGGTGCGTTTTCTGCTCGCTCCGCGGAGAGTTTGACTTCTACGCCATGCACAATTTGACGGGCTTTTTTCAAAATGCTCACCACATCAACCGATGAACAGCAGCCAGCAGACATCAATACCATTTCCATCGGGCTTGGCGTCGCGCTGTCTTTGCCCGCATCAAACACAACGTTATGACCTGAATGAGAACGACCAATAAACGTATCGCCTTCCACCCATTTTACTACTGCGTCCATTTTTTCTACCTTTTATAAACAGAAACCGCGCCAGTCACTGCGCGGTTTAACCTTACCTAAGAAATGAATTTTTGCGGTCAAACCGCTGAATCAAATAAATTTTTGACGAGTCCAGCAAACTCTTCAATGAAAGCTCGCTGTTCTTCGGTGACGCGTTTGTCCGTCACACTGGAAAGCACTTCTTGTAGGTCATAAACAATACCATCAACCTCTCGCACAATCATACTGCGCTGCTCGGTCGACAGTGCGTTGTGTTGTTCACACAAACGAATAACCTGCTCCGCGATGACATCTTCAATCAGCTCAATCACCGTCGGTGCACCGGGCTTTACAACGCCAGGCTTTTCAAACAAGGCTAAATTGTGTGTTAAATACATCACTAATTCGTCGTATCCTTGTTGATCAAGCACCATGTTTTACCCACCTAAAAGAATTAATACCGCTTGCTTTGATTTAAGCAGAAAGTGATCTTGATTGCTACTTTTGTGCGCCAAGCAAAACAAAAAAAGCAGCCTAGGCTGCTTTTTTAGTACTTAAGACTGAACCACTATTCAATGTTCAGACCAGGGCTTAATGTCGCTGGAATTTCTACTTTTTCCAACTCCACAGAGGCAACTGGGAATGCGCAGTAATCTGCAGCATAATACGCACTGGCACGGTGGTTACCCGATGCACCGATTCCACCAAATGGCGCCGCACTTGAAGCCCCCGTAATTGGGCGGTTCCAGTTTACGATGCCTGCACGAATACGACGGAAGAAATAGTCGTAATCGGCTTCGTTGTCACCAAGTAAACCCGCAGATAGGCCAAATGACGTATCATTTGCTTTTTCAATTGCAGCATCAAAATCAGTGTAACGGAACACTTTAAGCAATGGGCCGAAGTGCTCTTCATCTGGATAATCCGTTACATTGGTACATTCGATAATACCAGGCGTAACAAAACCAGTACCCGCTTGATGAGTCAGCTCTAGCAGAACTTCAGCACCTAAACTAACCAGTTGTGTTTGCGCTGCAACCATGCCCGCTGCTGCGCGTTCTGAAATCATGGATCCCATGAACGGCTGCTCTTGCGCATCAAAATGACCAATCTTAATCGCTTTTGTTGCACGGATAAGATGCTCAAGAATCGCATCGCCTTGTGCACCAGCAGGTAAGAACAACTTGCGAGCACATGTACAACGTTGACCACTTGAGATAAACGCTGATTGGATTATGTCGTGAACAACCGCTTTAATATCAGAAGCATCTTTTACGATAAGCGGATTGTTTCCACCCATTTCGAGTGCAAGAATCTTGCCCGGTTGACCTGCATATTGCTCATGCAATAAGTGACCGGTACGTGAAGAACCGGTGAAAAATAGGCCATCAATACCACGATGTGATGCAAGTGCTTTACCGGTTTCAACTTCACCTTGTACAAGGTTTAGTACACCTTCAGGTAAACCAGCTTGTTGCCACAATTTCAACGTTTCTTCTGCAACCATTGGTGTTAATTCAGATGGCTTAAAAATCACCGTGTTGCCAGCAAGCAATGCAGGGACAATGTGTCCATTCGGCAAATGACCAGGGAAGTTATATGGGCCAAAGACTGCAACCACACCATGCGCCTTGTGGCGAATAAATGCTTTTCCTTGCGGCATTGGGTTTTCAACCATGCCCGTGCGCTCGTGATACGCTTTTTCAGAAATGGCAATTTTACCGACCATTGCACCAACTTCAGTGCGCGTTTCCCATACTGGTTTGCCCGTTTCTTTACCAATTGCAATCGCTAAAGCTTCACTGTTTTCTTTTAATAGTTCGGCAAAACGTTTTACGATAGCCAGACGTTCTTCAAATGGGCGATCGCTCCACGCAAAGAACGCATTACGCGCTGCTTTTACTGCTATATCGACTTGCTCTGCAGATGCTGCATTCGCTGTCCAAATCACTTCGTTTGTCGCGGGATTCACAGAATTAAATGCTGTGCCTTGGCCTGCTTCCCACTGACCATTTATAAACTGTGCAGGATGTGTTGTCATAATTCGCCCCTAACTTAGATGGTTGCGATGGTGAGAGAGTCACCTTCTTTTACAAGTAGCGCATCAGCCACTGCTTGCGAAATAACAAGTTCGTTAGAACCTGCATCCACGCTCAACTCAACCACAGCAGCTCGATAGTCGACAAGTTTATCATTAGCGACCATGTATGGGGAACCACCTTGGTTGTTTCCAATTTTGACTATTTTGACTTGAGATTCACGTAAGGTACGAATATTTTCGACCTGAGCCTCCACGGTAGAGTTCGCATCGAAGATATCTACATAGCCGTTGAACGTGAAGCCTTCGCTTTTCAAAAGTTCAATTGCAGGGCGCGTATTGTCATGCACTTCACCCACAACCGCTTGCGCTTCTTTGCTTAAAAGATTCACGTAAATTGGGTACTTAGGCATCAACTCGGCGATAAACACTTTCTGACCAATACCAGTTAAATAATCGGCTGTTGGGAAATCCATCGAGAAAAAGTGTTCTTCTAACCATTTCCAAAATGGGCTGTTGCCGTGCTCATCAGACACGCCACGCATTTCTGCAATCACGGTATCCGCAAAACGTTCTTGATGTTGTTTGATAAACATAAAACGCGCTTTAGACAGCAATTTGCCGTTGTACTTTTGACGAAATTGCGGTCTCAAAAACAGAGTACACAATTCAGTTGCGCCAGTGTAATCATTACACAAAGTTAAAATATCTACGGCTTTGTAAACGTTTAACGTGCGTGACGAATGGATCACTTTAGAAAGGTGGTAGTGATAAAACGCATCATCTAACCCTACGGCAGCTTCAATAGCAGACGTGCCTACAACATCACCAGTTTCTGTGTCTTCCAGTACGAAGAGATAGCCTTCATCGTGCGGATGATCGGCCTCTTTTTCAAATGAAGCCATTGAACGCGCAATTTTGTTTTGCAGCAATTCTTCATGAACGGGTAACGAGGTGAAACCATGGCCCGATTCATGGGCAATGTTTAATAACGCTGGAAAATCACTTTCTCGGATTGGGCGAAGAACTAACATGAGACTCGCTTACTCCCCATTTAAATAATTGATATATTTAGGGGAGCTGTGCACTCCCCTAATCCTAATTCTTAATTTGCAGCAACCACTTTCGCTACTGCTTTTTCAAAGCGAGCCATTCCTTCGCGAATATCCGCTTCAGGGATCACTAATGATGGGGTGAAACGCACAACGTCTGCACCGGCCACTAAACTCATCACGCCTTCTTCAATACCCGTAGTTAAAAAGTCTTTTGCTTTACCTTTGTACGCGTCAGAAACCACCGCACCGATCAAGAGGCCTTTACCGCGAATTTCGCTGAATACGTTGTATTTTGTATTGATGTCATTAAGTAAAGACTTAAACAATTCTGCTTTTGCCTTAACCCCATCCAATACTTCAGGCGTATTTACGGTATCAAATGCCGCTTCAGCGACAGCACACGCTAACGGGTTACCGCCGTATGTTGAACCGTGAGTACCGACTTTCAAATGCTGCGCAATGGCAGTCGTTGTCAGCATGGCACCAATCGGGAAACCACCACCAAGCGCTTTTGCCGAAGTTAGGATGTCAGGTGTAACACCTACGCCTTGATACGCATACAATTCGCCAGTACGACCAACACCAGTCTGTACTTCATCAAAAATCAACAGTGCGTTGTGCTTGTCACATAGTTCACGCACACCTTTAACGAATTCCGCTTCAGGTGAAACGATACCACCTTCACCTTGCAAAGGTTCCATCATTACCGCACACGTGTTGTCCGAAATCAGTGCTTCTACTGCACTTAAATCGTTGTAATCCACATGGTAAACGTCACCTGGTTTAGGACCAAAACCATCAGAATATGCAGCTTGACCGCCCACGGTAACCGTAAAGAAAGTACGACCATGAAAGCCTTTATTGAACGCAATAATTTGACTCTTGTGTGCGCCAAAGTTGTCTAATGCCCAACGACGAGCCAATTTCAATGCGGCTTCATTTGCTTCTGCACCAGAGTTCGCGAAATACACCTTGTCGGCAAATGTCGCGTCGACTAATTTTTTCGCTAAACGCAAAGCTGGTTCATTGGTCATGACATTTGATAAATGCCAAATCTTTTCGCCTTGCTCTTTCAAAGCGTTAACCAAGGCTGGGTGACAGTGTCCAAGACAGTTAACCGCGATACCGCCAGCAAAATCGACAAACTCTCGACCTGACTGATCCCAAACGCGAGACCCTTGACCTCTGACTGGGATAACAGCAGAAGGTGAATAGTTAGGGACCATTACTTCATCAAATAACGCACGATTGACTGTCATGTTCTTTCCTCTTGGTTAATTTTCGCCAAATAAATTACTCTTTCAGTTAAGCATTATTTCACAAATCCGCAGTCTAAATACCTGTACAAATTTGCATTGGCGCATTTTTTGTTCGTGCATTATTTCAGAAAAAAATCCCTTTGTCTCATGCAAAAAATTCGTTGAGCCTTTGATTTTAAAGGGGTTGAGACATATTATTCAATCGGAGTGAATAACTATTTGGCATTTGAATAGAAGCTTTCGCCAAACAACTCCATGGCTTAGGAGTATTGTTCACATTTGGCGAAATGAATGAATAGTCGTAAAAAAAATTATAAAATAGTTAACTGCAATGTATGGTAACTATACTTTCCTAGGTGTTCGAGCAACGATTTATCCAATCCTAAATGCTCAAACCACATTTGCGCTTCGTCTTCTTCAATCAAATTACTGTCTTTAAGTAACAGATACTGAGCATAACCGTGCGCTTTGGTTAGAATGCGGGTCAAAGGTAATGGATCTGAGAGAGTATCATTGTTGGACGAGCGCATCGCCACCAACTCTTCCATGACCGCGTTGAATGGCAAATAACGAAAGGCCATTTTTTCAATTAATTTTGCCGACAAAATCATGCTGTCGTGCATTAACAGATTTCGTAAAAACAACGGATCCGGACTTAGCTCAAGCAGCGCCGTGTGAAGATCTTTGTGGTTTTTTTCGCGTGCGATCATTACCTTATTTTGCCAAACCTGCTCAAACGTTCGCAGATACAAACGCGTCACTGCAATTTTCCCAAGGTCCATTAACATGCCAAGAGTGAAAGCATGTTGTGGGTTGACGCCTTCAAGCTCGGCTAACTGCCTAGCGGCGATTGCAGTAGACATCGATAAGTCTCGCAATTTACGCTTCAACAACGGAAATGGCTCGGTGGCATGAGGCATCCAATGGCGCATCGCAAACGTTGGAATAACAAACTGAAGATTTTCTAAGCCGAGATACCTAAGTGCCAGTGCCGGTGTATCCACCTTCACTGCAGTCCCTTTGGCTGACTGTTTACGGTATTGCGGCAAGTTCACTAGAGAAACTAAATCTCGTCCAAGCCAACTTAAATCATTAACGAGTGGTTCTAAGCGACCGACGGAGGCCGAGCGCACAGACAGAATATCTAATATGGTGGGCACCGTATCTTGGATTCCAACCACTTCGGTGTAAAGCTGTTCTAAGTCTTCTTTCTTGTTTTCGATTGCCGATTCAATAACTTGATGTAGGTGATTGCTGGCTTTCGCGACGTATTTTAAATGGCTTGAATTGAGTTCCTGACGTTTTGACGCCGCAGCAATTTCGACGTCCAACATCGTACGCTGTGGAATATCTTCACCATAATTGAGATCAAGCGTATGAATATAGCCAATTTGCTGTTGAGCAAAATTATGGCTAATTAGCACATCGTGAAATCGTCGCGCTAACGCTTGAGCAATCCTTGACTGGCGGATATCTTGGCTCATGGATCCTCTAATTACTTTACGTGACTCTAAAAAAGAAATGATGCTTTTGGCTTACTTGCCGTAATACTATCCCGATTTTACTAATAAATCACATTTTCTGTAGACGCTTATTATAGGTTAGAAGCGACGAATAAAGTTATCAAGTAGAGTCAGACCATATTCCGTCAGGATTGCTTCGGGATGAAATTGCATACCTTCGAGCGCGAATTCCGTGTGCAGCAACCCCATTATTTCCTCAATAGAACCATCCGTTTGCTGTGTCCAAGCTGTCATTTCTAGCGAGCTTGGCAAGGAAGATTGCTCGACGACAAGCGAATGATAGCGGCAAACATTGAATTGCGTTGGTAAGTCGTGGAAAACCCCTTTATGGTTGTGGTGTAGTATGGAAGTTTTGCCGTGCATCACAGTTTTTGCGCGAATAACGTTCGCACCCAGTGCTTGTGCTATCGTCTGATGTCCGAGACAAATACCGAGAATGGGGTAAAGCCCTTTTAATTGCTCCACGACTTGGAGTGAGACCCCGGCTTCATTTGGCGTGCAAGGTCCAGGTGAAATAACGATGTGTTTTGGCTTTAATTGTTTAATTTGCGCAATTGAAATTTCATCGTTGCGTTTTACTACCACTTCTTGATCGAGTCGCTGAAAGTACTGCACTAAGTTATACGTGAATGAATCGTAATTATCTATCATCAACAACATGAACGCGAACCCATTAAAACTCGGTGCAACACACACCGCTTTATAAACAGCGGCATTGTACACGAATCATGCTTGCCGGAGGTAGTTATTGGCAAAAATACGAATTCGGGTTGAGAGCGGCACCAATAATCTCATCCAAAAATAAAGGGAACCGAAGTTCCCTTAAATTTTGAAATGGCCGCATTACTATGGTCTTGGAATATAACCTAATGCGTCGTACACTTTTTTCAATGTTTGCTCTGCACGCGCACCTGCTTTTTCCGCACCTGAACGCATAATTTGGTTTAATAACGTTTGGTCTTCGCGGATGGCCTTGAAACGCGCTTGGATAGGTTCAAGCATGGCGACAACCGCATCGGCCGTGTCTTTCTTCAAATGACCATACATCTTATCCGCGTAGTCAGGAACGAGATCTTCCACGCTACGTTTTGTTGCAACCGACAGTAACGTCAGTAGATTTGAAACACCGGGTTTTTCTTCACGGTCAAAATAAATTCGTGCCTGTTCGTCTGAATCGGTAACCGCTTTTTTCAATTTCTTCTCGATCTGCTTTGGATCGTCCAACAACATCACGTAACCATTCGGGTTGTCATCTGATTTTGACATTTTCTTTAGCGGATCTTGAAGACTCATCACTCGCGCACCTAACTCAGGAATGTAAGGCTCTGGAATTTTGAATACATCACCATATAAGTTATTGAATCGAGTTGCGATATCGCGCGTTAATTCGAGATGCTGCTTTTGATCTTCACCTACCGGCACTTGATCCGCTTGATACAGTAGAATATCCGCAGCTTGTAGAACCGGGTATGCGAACAATCCAACGTTGATATTGTTCGCATTTTTAGCGGATTTATCTTTGAACTGCGTCATGCGATTCAACTCACCCATCTGGGCGTAACAGTTAAGTACCCACGCCAATTGCGCGTGCTCTGGCACTTGTGATTGTACAAAAAGTGCCGCTTTTTCTGGATCAATGCCACACGCTGCATACAGCGCAATACCGTCAAGTACGCGGTTTCTGAGCACTTCAGGTTCTTGGCGAATGGTAATCGCATGCAAGTCAACCAGCATAAAGAAACTTTCGTGATCTTCTTGTAAGCTAAGCCACTGGTTAATTGCACCAACATAGTTACCAATTGTCATACCACCGGTTGGCTGAATGCCGCTTAACACTACAGGTTTAGTCATGATGTTCCTTTACGTTTTGTTAATTGCTATTTCATTAAAACAGGGATTATATCCAAGAATCCACTTAAGAGGTACTGTGGATTAAATTCTTGTAAATTTTCGCCTTGGTGATAGCCATAGGTCAAGGCTATTGCAGGAATTCCTGCAGCATTGGCTGCAACTAAATCACTTTTGGAGTCGCCCACCATCATCACGTCTTCAGGTTTCAATCCCAATGCATTGCAAGCATTGAGCAACGGCTTTGGACTTGGCTTTTTCTGACCATCATCCCCACAAACCAACACCGAAAAATGAGACGCTATGCCCAATTTATTCAAAAGCGTTTCCGTAAAGTCGCGATTTTTATTGGTCACAATTGCTTTTGGAAATGCGGCAAGTGCACTAAGCCCCACCAAGACATTTTGATAAAGCGCGGCATATTGCCCAACAATTTCAGCGTAATGGAGTTTAAAACGTGAAATTGCGTAGGCAACGGTCTCTGGCGGTAACGTTGGGTTCACCTCCATTGAACCGCTGGTTCCACGCTTGACGAGCATATCAATACCATTACCTACCCAAGTCGTCACCAACGCATGACTGACCACAGGATACGCCACTTCCGTCAGTGTCAAATTCAGCGCCATGTACATATCTTCGGCGCTGTCGACTAACGTCCCGTCTAAATCGAATAAAATACCTTTAACCGCCATGATTAAACCTTTGCAAGTTCGGCGCGCATCGCATCGATAACCTGTTTGTAATCAGGTTGACTAAAAATGGCCGAACCGGCAACGAACATGTCGGCCCCAGCCGCTGCAATTTCTGCGATGTTGTCCACTTTCACGCCCCCATCAACTTCCAAACGAATGGGGCGACCCGACGCATCAATACGCTCACGTACTTGGCGCAATTTATCCAACGTATTTGGAATGAAGCTCTGTCCGCCAAAACCTGGATTTACAGACATAAGGAGGATTTGGTCGACTTTGTCCATCACATAATCAAGATAATGAAGTGGCGTCGCTGGGTTAAAAACCAATCCAGCCTCACAGCCGTTTTCTTTGATGAGCGCAAGACTTCTATCTATGTGCTCACTCGCTTCAGGATGGAAAGTAATGATACTGGCGCCCGCTTTCGCAAACTCTGGGATTAAACTGTCGACAGGTTTTACCATCAGATGCACATCAATTGGTGCGGTTATTCCATAGGCTCTTAACGCCTGACACACCATGGGACCAAATGTTAGGTTTGGGACATAGTGATTATCCATCACATCGAAATGAACAACATCAGCGCCGGCATCGAGAACGCGCGCAACATCGTCACCTAATCTGGCAAAATCCGCAGATAAAATGGATGGTGCAATCAAAAACTGAGACATAGTAAAACCCTTGAACGACTAGATACTGGCTATACTTTACCGCAATTTGACCCACTCCATAAAATTATTCTTTGAATATCCAAATGTTGTTGTACATCAATCTATTTGTTTCCAAAATAAGGTAGAGAAAAGTTTGTTTATTGACCAATTTTTGTGTACTATTTGGGAATTACCAAGTGAGTTGGAGTGGTATTATGATACGCCTTAAAACACGGACGCTTTTAGTTGCTACGTTTATCACAGCTTCAGTTGGCGTAGTGTCATTCGATGGTCAAGACGAGACCTTACTTGCAGACGCCAGTTGTGGATGTCAGCAAACAAGTAAAATGAATCAAGCGGTCTGCCAAAAGCAAGTTGGCAGTGAATGGATTAATTGGCTGACAGGCAACAGCGGCAGTGCACAATTCCATTACCTTGATCTTCTTGAACTACTGTTAGGTGGCGATAAGAGCACCAAAAACACTAGTATCCCTGGCTTGTAAGACGCTCAACCATGCGTTGGTTTAGTGTCTTACAAAGCGTGCTGGCCGCAATGTTTGGCGTACAAAGCGAAACCAAACGCCAAAGTGATTTCCATCAACCAAAACCTCTTCCATACATCATCATCGGCGTGATATTCGTTGTCTTGTTTATCCTCGCACTGCTCGCCTTAGTCAATGTAATTACTCCATCCACTGACTGAACGACCAAGATATTAATAGAATTTACGACTAGGATTACGCGTTCACTTAACGCAATACCTGTGATTTGGGTCTCGCGAGAATTCGACAGATTGACTAACGGCGGTATAACGCCATTAATTCATTTACGGCGTTACGACTGTTCCCTTTAGGACTTATCGTACGTTTGACTTGAATAACATCGAGATGGGCTTGTTCGTATATTTTACGAGTCCAAACCGTATCATGGTTCGAAATGAGTACCGGCGTCTTAGAAATGAATGCCGAGTTTTCGGCCAAGTTCGCCAAATTTGCCTGATCGTCTAAATTGAATCCCCCTTTCGCGTAAGCGGTAAAAGAGGCTGTTTTACTAAGCGGTACATAAGGCGGATCACAGTACACAACAGCATTGTTTGGCATGCTAGCAAACACTTTCTCGTAACTCTGACATGTAAACGTTGCCTGTTGTGCTTTGTTGGCGAATGCATACAGCTCTTTTTCAGGAAAGTAAGGCTTTTTGTATTTTCCAAATGGCACGTTGAACGACCCTTTGAGATTATACCGGCACAAACCATTGTAACCATGTCGGTTCATGTACAAGAATAAAATTGCACGCTCATAGACATCAACACTTTCGTTAAACTGCTGACGATAACTGTAGTACGCATCGGGGTGGTTATTGAGTTCGACAAACAGCTTTTTTGCATCACTCACAAACTCATCAGGCGATGTTTTTAACTCTTTGTAGAGGTTAATTAAATCTGCATTGATGTCGTTGAGTATGTAATGTTTGTAATTGGTATTTAAAAACACAGATCCCGCACCAACAAAAGGCTCAATCAACGTATCAGCGTCCGCATCGGCAAGTCTTAGGCGACGTGCAATGTCCTCAACTAACGTGTATTTTCCGCCGGCCCATTTTAAAAAGGCTCTCGTTTTTGTTTGCATGGATCTTAATTTCTTTTCTGAATTGCGCGATTCTACACTAAAGCAGCCCGTTTACCGAGATGAAGCGCGAATTTCTTCTTGGATTTGGCTGACTTTTTTATAGAACGGTTGGTTTTTTAACACATTCTCTGGTAATTGCTGGCGGGCAGATTTAGCCTCTGCTATGTTTGCATATTGCCCCACCGTTACGACATACCACCAAGTCCCCTTTCGTAATGCAGGATAGACTTTTGCGTCGAGGTTCGGGAACTCATCCCTAAATGCCTGAGCATCTTTGTCATCTGTTACAGCCATCACCTGAATTGTCCACGCACTCGACGCCAATGCGACGTACCAGGATGAATCATCAATTGAATGGTACCAGGATGAATCATCAATTGAATGAATGCTGGGCTTCGGTTCCTCGGAGATCGTTGCAGCCGTGTCTGGCGTGACAACTGTTAACTCCGTTTTTTTGTCGTCCGCTTTTGCTTCTAAGACGTCAGGTTGGTCAATTTGACTCTCTACCACTTGCTCAGCAATTTGTGGTAATTCAGTACCCTTATTCGCCTCTACCGGCTGAGCTTCTATCGGCTCCAGATCGGACAAAATGCTCTGTACATCATTTTTCAGCGTAGTATTTAGCGCCACTGCCGAATCAGCAGTATCGACTGAGTCACTAGATTTATCGAGTCTCAATCGAAGAATTTATATTAGACGTTGTCGCAGGGGCGTCTACTACCTCATTTGCCGATTGCTCATTCAACTGAGGGCGAGGCAACACCAATTCTGGCACGTCTGAGACTTGTTCATCAGGTAGCAATGTAACAAGTTCTTTCTTATACAATAATCCGACGGCAAGCACGGCCAACACAATGGTCAATACAAGAAAGTGCCAATGCCAGTTTGAAGGTTTTTTTTCGCGTAAGTTGGTTGATTGTTCCTCAGGTTTCCATGATAACAACAGCGTAGGATTGCCTCGGGATGATTCTATAAACGTCTGAAAAATTGGGTCTTCATCCATCGGGAGGTTTTTAAAGTACCACTGCATTAGTTGCTTACTTTCGTGCCACGTCAATGGTTCAAGATGAATGTCCAGTGCACCGACTATCATGTTCGCTTGCTGGGAACCAATTAAAATGTAAATTGTTTCGTTGCTAGTTTTGACCAGACGATTGAGCTGTTCAATCATTTCGTCCGAGAGGTGACGACCACCATCTAAAATCCAGAGGCACGGTCCGCATGGCGCATGTTGATGCAGTAATTGGAAGTTTTCATATAATGACAGATTATGGTCAACTAGAGGCGCTCTAAAACTATGCTCAAGTAACGCGTGCATTAACTCATTGTCGGTCAACGTTGCCGAAACCTGCACGAATGCTTTGTTGAATTCAGGATATTTATCCGTAATGAAGGACTCGAGTAAATAACTCTTACCCAATCCAGACTGGCCAACGACATTGATAATCTGTTGACCATATTCGAGTTGAAGCGCAATTCTATCGATAAGCGTCGCGCGACTTGGCAATAACTGCGACTGCATCAGCGTCCTATCAGTTGTACAACCATTTCGTCAGTAACATCGTCCACTAAGGCACATTGACCAATACCTGTTGGAACAATAAAACGGATTTTACCGCGTTGATTTTTCTTGTCTTTACGCATATGACGTAAGAAGTCGTCTGCGGTCATTGTTTCTGGTGCCGATGTCGGCAAATCAAACGACGCAATCAGTGCGACCGCCTTCTCGAGTTCGTCATTGGATATATCGCCACGCAGATGGGCAAGCTGTAACGCGAGCACCATCCCTGCACCAACCGCTTCTCCATGTAACCACACGCCATAACCTTGCTCGGCTTCAATGGCATGCCCGAATGTGTGGCCCAGATTTAATAATGCTCGCAATCCAGATTCTTTTTCATCTTGTCCAACAATGTCTGCTTTGATTTGACAACAGCGATGAATCACTTGGGTTAACGTCGCGGTATCCAAAGCTCGGAGAACGTCACGTTTTTCGCTTAGCTCGTTCAGAAACTCGGCATCATGGATAAAACCATACTTAATCACCTCTGCCATACCAGCTGCGAACTCACGTGAAGGCAACGTACTCAGGGTATTGGTATCAATGAACACGGCTTGAGGCTGATAAAATGCTCCAATCATGTTTTTGCCAAGCGGATGATTGACTGCCGTTTTTCCACCAACCGATGAATCCACTTGTGACAGCAACGTTGTGGGTAACTGAATAAAAGGGACTCCACGTTGGTAACAAGCTGCTACAAAACCCGTTAAATCACCTATTACGCCACCACCAAGTGCCAATAAACACGTATCTCGGCCACAATTGTGATCAAGTAAAAACGCGTTAATACGCTCGAACCAGTCCAGTGATTTATATTGTTCGCCATCAGGTATGATGAAATGCAAAGGAGACAAAGGTGCTAGCTTGTCGAGTAGACTCGCTAAATAAAGCGGAGCAACCGTTTCGTTGCTAATTATGACGGGACGACATTTACCGATGTACGATGTCAGTCGTCCTGCATCATCAAACAGTGATTGACCAATAAAGATGGGATAACTACGCTCGCCTAATTCAACAGTTAATTCAAGCATGGTTTTCCCTCCACTACTGGTACATCACATTAGAAATCAAGTTTCTCAATTATTTGGTTTGCAACCACTTTCGCACTTTGCTCATCAGTACGAACAACGAAGTCAGCAACTTCACGATACAACGGTTCACGTTCGTCTGCCAAGCGCTCTAACACTTCACGTGCAGGCTCTTCGGTTTGCAGTAACGGACGACGTTTATCACGTTGAGTACGAGCCACTTGCTTTTCGATTGGCGTTTCAAGGTAAACCACAATGCCGCGCGCAGATAACTTATTGCGCACGTCTTTGCTCAACACCGAGCCACCGCCAGTTGCTAATACAATACCTTGTAATTCTGTTAGATCAGAAATTACCGCCTCTTCGCGAACACGGAACCCTTCTTCACCTTCTAAGTCAAACACCCACGAAATATCAGCACCAGTACGGCGTTCAATCTCTTGGTCTGAATCATAGAATTCAAGATGTAAAGTGTCAGCGATGTGACGACCTATTGTGCTCTTACCAGCCCCCATTGGGCCAACTAGAAATATATTACGTTTCTCAGCCATATCTTTTTAGTACAAACGAACTCTAAAATTTGAATAAAACCCCGCCTAACGACCTGGCCCCAAAATTAAGGAGGGGATTATCTCAGCATTCCTACTGGGATTTCAACCCCCATTTGTTCAAAATGCATTAATCCCCCAAACTTAGGTTTTATCCCCGGTCCGAAAATTTACAGTCCTTCATGTAAGATTTTTGGAGTAACAAAGATGAGTAATTCTTTCTTTTCGTTAAACTCACTTGTGTTTCTGAACAACGCACCAACGTATGGTAGATCACCAAGCAAAGGTACTTTTTTCACAGCATTAACGATTTGCTGCTGGTAAATGCCACCCAGTACTACCGTTTGTCCATTTTCAACTAATACTTGGGTTTGAATCTTTTGCGTATTAATTGCAACCGCCGGTTCTCGTTGGCGTTTGCACCACATCACCACGAGTATCTTGCGTGATCAACAAATCGAGAATAATTTTGTTGTCCGGCGTGATTTGTGGTGTTACTTCCAAGCTTAGTACCGCTTTTTTGAAAGTCACGGTTGTTGCGCCACTCGACGCGGATTCCACATAAGGGATTTCAGTACCTTGTTCGATCCGCGCTTTCTTCTGATTGGCCGTAGTAATGCTCGGACTTGCGATAATTTCACCTTTGTTCTCTTGCTCAAGCGCAGAAAGCTCTAGATCAATAATCGTACCGTCTGCCAGCTTTGCCACGTGCATACCAATACTACCCGCAGGTGATGTTACAGGTAAATTCACATTCAGACGATCAGCAAGTGCTGGGATTGTACCATTAGAAAGCTCTTGTGCCCCCTTCAATGTGCCCGCGATTGCATCAGCTCCTTGTTGGTCACTAAACCCCCAACGGATCCCTAAATCTTCTTGCACGTTGTCACGTACAGTCACCATGCGTGATTCTATGACCACCTGCTTTACCGGCACATCGAGGGTTTCGACCATTCGACGGATA
Organism: Pseudoalteromonas xiamenensis; assembly: GCF_017638925.1. Classification (NCBI taxonomy): domain Bacteria; kingdom Pseudomonadati; phylum Pseudomonadota; class Gammaproteobacteria; order Alteromonadales; family Pseudoalteromonadaceae; genus Pseudoalteromonas; species Pseudoalteromonas xiamenensis. The sequence goes on along the minus strand of NZ_CP072133.1, from coordinate 2,340,676 downwards.
CTTTCAATCGAGCGTGAAGTGTCTTTGATTAGCAACGTATTGGTACGTTTATCCACTGAGACGCTGCCACGAGAACTAACAATACTATTGATATCCGTTTTTAATAAGTCTGCAAATTCTTCCGCTTTCGCGTAATTCAATTGAATGTACTCGCTGTACAGCGGCTCGAGTTCTTCCACTTGCTTTTTCGTTTGCAAATCTTTGGCTTCACGTGCGGCTAATTCTTCTGACGGCGCAACCATCAAGATAGAACCTTCGGTACGTTTATCAAGGCCTTTTACTCGCAAAACAACGTCCAACGCTTGGTCCCATGGGACCCCGTCTAGACGCAGTGTAATATTGCCCATGACCGAATCACTGGTCACTAAATTGAAGTTGTTGGTATCCGCAATAATCTGCAATACCGACCGAATCGGAATGTCTTGGAAATTTAAGGTAATTGGCTGACCGCGATACGTTTTCTTTTCACCAAATTGGCTCGCGCCTTGGTCCTTTTCAACCGTTAACGTAAACACATTCTCGAGCTGTTGATAATTGAATTTGAACGCGGCATTCGGTTCGATGATAAGGCGCGTTTTGTTCGCTTCTCTGAACGTTTCAACTTTACTTACAACAGTCCCAAAATCAAGCACATCCAGTTGATAGAGCAAGTCGTCAGGAATACCTATATGGTGAAAATCCGCAATAATTTTACCACCACGCTCTTGCACATCTATCGCCGCTTGAGGTGACTCTAAAAACGCAAGAATTTGAGCTGCACCTTTTTCCGTGCGACGAAAATCAATCGATTGCACCATATTCATATACTGTGGTGCAGGCTCTTCGCCAATTGACGACGCGGTACCAACTTGCTCATCAACTGTGGTGATTGGGTTATCTGACACGCGAAGATAAACGAGATTGTTCTTCACCTCAGTTTTGTATAATTTCAGTTCTTTTAACGCAACCGTAACCTTAAAACCATCTTTTTGCATTTCACTGGACAGGGATTCGATCCCCGCTTTGTTGATTTCCAGCTTCTTAAGACTTTCTTCGTATTCAGCCCCTTGGAAGAATAACTCAATACGAGCAGGTTGATTGAGAACGGTCACTTTCGGTTCTTGACTTAATTGCTCATCAAAGACTAGCTGAAGTTCAGTTTCTTCCTCTAACACTGGGTTATATCGAATGTCATATAGCATGGGAACTGCTTGAGCGAAGGTCGAAATACCGACTAACATACTCAGCGAGGCAAACTTTGCTGTTTGTTTTAATGTTGTGAAAACGTCGCGCTTCATTTTCAACCCTTTATTGTTTTTCACTCTGGCCATTCTCCACTGCGTCTAACAGTTCCAGTTTTGTCAGTCGTTCTTTCCAGCACCCTGTACCATCAGGGATCAGTTCTCGCAATTCTAGATGATCTGCGTTAACCGCAACCACTTCGCCATGATATAGACCAATGTAGTTCCCTTTTCTTACTCGATACAAGGCATTATCTGAGGTGCGAATTAATCCCCAACGTACCCCGCCTTTTGCAATCGTCCCTTTCATCATTAAGTTATCCAATGGATACTTTTCGAGTGGGTCTCGCGAGCGGTCGGGGTCAGGTTGTAAACAGTTTTTCACTTGCAAAACATTGCTTTCGATAATTGCGGGTTCAGGCACAACAAACGGACTACGAAGTTGTCCCGCTCCGTAAGGAAAGTGTTCAAAATCAGGCATTTTCGGGATGGGTTCAACCTTTGGAACCGCACTCGCCTTTACCTGATCGATAAATTCTTTTTGTTCTGCTGTATTGTCGTTACAGCCAACCAGTAAAGTAATAAGCCCTAGCGCTACGCCATGGAACAGTCTCATTTCTTCTGCTCCTTCTGCTCATAACGATAGGTTTTCGCTATTACGGTAAAGACTAATTGGTTGTTCGCTGCATTCTCAATTTTAAAGTCATGCAAACTGACAATACGAGGTAACTGAGCGACTTTACTCACAAACTCACCGAATTCGTGGTAGTGACCAACCACTTCTAAGTTAATGGGTAATTCGGTATAAAATTCTTTTTTGATTTCCGGAAGCCAACCAATTTTTAAGAAAGTAAGGCCACTTGTTGTACCTACATAGGTCAAGTCATCGAGCAAACCAGGTGTTTCGTTCGAAGTAGGCAGTTTTCTCAACAATTGAGAAAATTCTTCTTCCATTTGAAGCATTTGCGTGCGGTAAAGATCTAAGTTAGTCGCCCGAGCATACTTAATGCGGTACGCACTTCTTAATTCCGTCTCTTTTTGCACAGCCTGTTCATAGCTGGAAACTTCACTTGAAACCAAGGTGCTGTAACCTAAAAACAGCGTCAGAACGACGACGAAAATACAACACAACACTTTGACTGGAAACGGCCAATCGCCCATGTTTTCCAGTTCAATCTCATTCCAGTTAATGTCTTTGAGCGACTTTAAATCAAATTCCACTACTCGCCTCCATCAAATCCTTCGCATTATTTTCTGACATATCTTTCTGCCTCATTAATGTCTTCATAGGCTTTGATATAGAACTGCATAGTAAAATCGCTCAGCAAGCGAGCTTGCTGTTCTCCGGCTACAATGCCTTGCAATGTTGGTTTTTCGAGTAAATAAGATGATTCGACATTCCGTAACATTGATGACAAGCGATTATTCGACTCGCTTCGTCCTACCACTTTTAGCATTTTGCCTTTTCGTTCTAGGCTCGTTAAATAAATTCCCGCAGGGACGATTCTCGCTATTTCATCAATGAGTTGCGTACCGAGATTTCGGTTACTCTGTAGCTCTTCGATTAATTTCATCCGCTGCTGCAAATTTTCTTTCTTTGTGTTCAGTTCATTGATTTCACGTATTTGCTTATCAAGTAGCGCGATTTCCGTATTCAAATACGCGTTTTTTATGTCTTGGCCGTCACGCATTGAGCTGTAAATCCCGCCCAACATGTACATTGAAAAAAAGGCGACGAAAACCAAACTACCAATCAACGCCAAAAAACGTTTTTGTGACGCCTGACGTTGTTGTTGACGCCAAGGCAACAGGTTTATATGTGGCATGTCGAAAAGCTCCTTAATGCAAGGCCTGTTGCTATCGCGAATTGCGTTCGATGCTTTTCAAGCAGCATACGATCGACTTTGGGCGATATTTCCATATCGGCAAAAGGGTCAGCCACTATAGTGTGGATCCCTAATTCGTCGACCAATAAGCGTTCCAACCCTTCAATTGCAGCCGTCCCACCGGTTAGGATGATGTAATCGACATGATCTTTACCACTTGTGGTCATGAACATCTGCACTGCTCGGCGAATTTGCTGAATCAGTGAGGTTTGAAACGGTGCGAGTACTTCAAACGTATAATTAGGGGGTAGATCTCGCGTCACTTTACCCAATTCTGCGTCGTCGTAAGTTTTGTTGTAATACGCGACGATGCTGTTCGTAAATTGTTCACCACCAAAGACTTGATCACGGGTATACAGCGTTTTACCCGATTGCAATACGCTCACTAATGTAATCACTGCACCAACATCAATCACTGCAACAATTTTATCGAACGCATCGGAAGGTAACTGCTGGTACATTACATCCAATGCTCTGCCCAATGCATAACTCTCAACATCAACTACTTTTGCCTTAAAGCCACCTTCTTCCAACGCGCCCACTCGAGCTTCAACACTTTCAGTACGTGCTGCGGATAATAAAACGTTCATTTTTGACGGATCAGCTTCATTGACCGATAGCTTTTCGAAATCTAAACTCACTTCGTCCAATGGATAGGGGATCAAACTGTCCGCTTCGATAGCAATTTGGGATTCTAATTCAGCGTCGGTTAAAGCTACGTCCATGAAAATCACTTTGGTGATAACAGTTTGACCAGAAACGGCAACCGCAGCGAGATTGGCAGATTTTGGCACGCGCTTCTTAAGTTTAGCGATAACTCGGCCAATTGCTTCAATATCTTGAATGGTGCGTTCGGCCATAGCCCCTTTTGGAATAGGTTCAATCGCCGCAGCTTCGAGACGGTAACCAGAACCCGTTTTAGCCAACAGAACGGCTTTTACACAATGGGAACCAATGTCGATCCCCACCATCATGGATTCATTCTTGTTAAATAGTTGACTAAACATACTTATCGCTCTGGTCCTTTGATTTATATCTGAACGAAGTATAATGGCAATTCGAACAAAACTTTTTCATTATTAACCGCGATATACTAGCAGCGTCTGCCAATAATTGGGAGACTTAGCAGGGATAATTCAGTGAAATTATTAAAGAGATTTTTACTTTTTTGTACGTTTGGGATTGGATTTGGACTACTTTCACTTGTCATCCTTTATTATTACGTGAAATCCGATATTCCCAGTGTCGCGGTACTCAAAGACGTGAAACTGCAAACCCCAATGCAAGTATTTACGCGCGATGGAAAATTAATCAACCAGTTTGGTGAAAAACGACGTATTCCAGTCCACATCGAAGATGTACCAAAACCCTTGATCCAAGCCATTTTGGCGACAGAAGACAATCGTTTTTATGAGCACGTTGGAATTGACCCAATCGGTCTTGCGCGAAGTGCTGTTGTTTTGATTACGACCGGCCAAAAAAAGCAAGGTGCAAGTACTATCACCATGCAGGTAGCGCGAAACTTCTTTTTAACAAGAGAAAAATCCTACATTCGAAAAATCAAAGAAATCTTCATCTCTTTGCATATTGAGCAATTATTAACGAAAGACGAAATCCTCGAACTCTATCTCAACAAAATTGAACTTGGGAATCGCGCTTTTGGTATCGGTGCTGCCGCGCAGGTTTACTATGGTAAATCCCTAAATGAACTAACTCTTGCTCAAATGGCAATGATTGCTGGTTTGCCAAAAGCACCTTCTGCGCTGAATCCTATTCGAAATCCAGAACGTGCGATGCAGCGCCGTACAGTGGTGCTCTCACGAATGCTAGCCGAAGGCTACATCACCAAATCTCAATACGACGAGGCTAAAGCAGCACCGATCACCGCGAAAAGACATGGTGCCGAAATTGAGCTCAATGCACCGTACATCGCTGAAATGGTGCGCTCTTACATGGTTGAACAATACGGTGAAGAAATCGCCTATAACAGCGGTTTCAAGGTTTACACCAGCGTGGAATCAACGATTCAGGCACATGCCCAAACCGCCTTAATGGAAAATTTACATGATTACGATGAACGACACGGCTATCGAGGCCCTATTAAACGCCTTTGGTTGCCTGAAATCGACCTTCCGTGGAATACGGACCTCATCGTTAAAGCACTTAAAGAACAAGAAGCCTTTGGTTTACTTCGCCCTGTTGCTGTCCAATCGGTAGAAGAAAAAAGCGCACAAGTCATCACGACCAAAGGTGAAACGCTCACCCTTGACTGGAGCGGCCTTGCTTGGGCAAGAGAATACATTAATGAGGATAAACAAGGTGATGCGCCGAAGTCAGCAAAAGAAATCTTAGCACCTGGTATGCTCGTATTCGTACGTAGTAAAGGTGACCAATGGCAGCTTGCACAATTGCCCGTTGCGACAAGCGCTCTGGTCTCTCTAGATCCGCAAGATGGCCGGATAAAAGCTTTAGTGGGTGGTTATAGCTTCGAACAAAGCCAATTTAACCGTGCAACTCAGGCAAAGCGTCAAGTTGGCTCAAACATTAAACCATTTATTTATTCTGCGGCTCTCGACAATGGCTACACACTTGCCAGTATCATGAACGACGCGCCGATTAATCACTGGGATAAAAGCCAAGGTGTGGCATGGCGCCCAAAAAACAGCCCTGATGTTTATGACGGGCCTATCCGAATTCGTCGTGCATTGGCGCAATCTAAAAACGTGGTGTCGGTTAGATTACTGCGTGGCGTCGGTTTACAAAAGACCGCTGACCATTTATTGAAGTTCGGCTTCCAAGAGCAAGACATTGTACGCGCCGAATCGCTTGCTTTGGGCAGTGCAGCAATGACTCCGCTGGAGCCTCGCTCGAGGTATAAGCAGTTTTGCTAATGGCGGGAAGCTAATAACGCCCTATTTTATTACCGAGATCCAAGATGCTTTTGGTACTACCGTGTTCACTCATGAACCTGTTCTAGCGTGTGATGAAGCCATGGCAGAATCCGCAGAGCATGCCTGCGCCCCTTCGGTTATTTCTGAACAAAATGCTTTTCTTGTTGCCGATGCAATGAAAAGCACCATTCAAGGTGGAGGAAGTTGGCGTCATAAAACAGGCTGGAGTGGCACCGGCTGGCGTGCACAAGCGTTGAAACGTAAAGACTTATCCGGTAAGACGGGAACCACAAATGACGCTGTCGACACCTGGTTTAGTGGTTTTAACCGCAATGTTTTAACGACGGTTTGGGTGGGCTTTGATGATGCAGGAAAACCGCTGGGTCGCACGGCATACAACGCGAATCTTGAGCAAAATCAGCTTGCCGGCTCCGAGTCTGGTGCCAAAACGGCACTACCAGCTTGGGTAGACTACATGCGGGTGGCGCTAGAAGATGAGCCTTACGCCCCCATTGAACCGCCTCCGGGCCTTGTATCCGTTCGAATTGATTTGAAAACAGGCTTACTAACAAATCGCAATGACCACACCAGCCGATTTGAGTACTTTTTGCCTGAAACCCAACCCACTAAATATGTGTTGGATGATGGTACAGACACCCCTTTTGAGGATGCACCCGTCTCAACGAATGAGTTATTTTAACTTAGTTTATCACTGCTTTTAGATATATAAAACGCACCTGTTGGTGCGTTCTTTATATTCAAGACAAGGTTTACATTCTAACGTAGCTGCTGAATGAGCCAGTATAAATCGGAGTGAATGCCCGCCGCAGTCACTTCTTTTCCAGCACCGGGTCCTTGGATAACCAATGGATTGTTTTGGTACCACTGGCTGCGGATCACAAAAATGTTGTCACCTGGAGTGAGATTAGCCAAAGCCGATGTGGCACCAACGTGTGCGACGCCAACTTTTGCCATAACTTTACCCTCTCGTAGCGTTAAAGCACCCGTATAGCGAAGCACGCAACCTTCTCGGGCAGCTTCTTCGGCTTTCAGAGCAATAAAACTATCCAGCGATGCTCGATTTGCCAAGAAGGTATTCCAGTCGCCGTGTGCGAGTACCTCTGGCATCAGAGGACTTAATTCGATGTCATCTAAGTTCAGTGATAAGCCAAGGTCTCGTGCCAAAATAAGAAGCTTGCGCTGCATATCTCGACCAGATAAATCCTCTCTTGGATCCGGCTCAGTGAATCCCAATGCTTGGGCCTCAAGCACCAAATCAGAAAAAGCTTTTGTGCCATCGTACTGGCTACAGAGCCAAGACAGCGTGCCAGAAAACACCCCTTCCACTTCAATAACGCGGTCACCACTATTTTGTAAGTCCGCTAACGCGAAATTGATTGGTAATCCAGCACCCACACTTGTATTGTAACGCCAATACAAGTTGCGTTCTTTTAATCGGCTTCGCAATGATTCGTACCAATTTAATTCAGCTGTACCCGCATATTTATTGGCACTAATCAAATGGCAGTCTGCTGCAACAAAGTCTGGGTACAATTGGCTAAATGCTTCACTCGCCGTGATATCAATGACGACTTTGTGCTCGTAATCGAGTCTCCACGATCCGCGCAAGTAAATCTTCTTTAGCATACGGTAACGATTCAATGCCCCATTGAGTTTGCCAATTGTCCAAGTTAATCCCACTCGCGGCAAAAAGCATGCTTTCGCTGCGCAGCAAGGCAACCACTTTTACATCGAATTGCTGTTGTAAATGGGTTATCTGGTCTTTGCATTGTTCAATAAACACTTCACCCACATTGCCCAAACCCGCGACAATAATCGCCAATTCTTGGCCTTTGGTGACCAATTTGTCATGCAATGAGGCCAACGCGTCGCTGTCGATAAGTTGGTCGGTCAGAAACAGCGCATATTCCCCTGCTTCATGCTCAAAACGAACCACGACTTCTTGCTCATCCAATAACAGACGAGCTTGCTTCTTCAAGCTACTGACTTCGTTTTGTGCAGCGACCACAGCACACCCGTTTAAATTCGAGCCAACCAGGTTTGCTCTGCCCTGTAACTGTTGTACGACAACATGTGTGAAAGCGGCTGGCACCATCAAGAACACGTCTCCGGCTTGAGAAAAGTGATGAATACTGTGCTGGATAAGCTGACTCAAATCGCGCACTTCACCTGCCTGAAGTTGCTCTACACGTAGCAAATCTTGATTTTCGAAGGTAGTGATAAAACGCTTGGCTTTACTGTACCCTTCTTTGACCACTTCTGTTGGCGTCGCTTCCGGTTCATAACTCGAACGCACCACCAGTTTTATTTCCGTATTTTTTAAAGGCGACAATGTTTTTGCATGCAATACAGGGTTGCCAAGACGTGCCAATAAGTTCGCTTGTCCGCGACATACTTTAGGGTACTTAATTGCATTGGAAACTTTGCGTGGATCTGTACTGTACACCCCTTGCGTATCGGTCCAAATTGATACACTTTGAGCATGAACATAACTTGCCAACAACGTTGCGCTGTAGTCACTGCCATTGCGGCCAAGCGTTACCGTTGTTCCCTCGCTGTCACTGGCAATAAAACCCGTCACAACGTTTATTCGATCGATAGCAATTAGCTCACCACATGCTTGCACATTTTTTTGCTCAACCAATTGACCATGATGTAATGTAAATAGCTGGCGGGCATCAATATTCTTTGCCGCCACACCTAAATGCTGTAAATAATGCGCAAGCAAGCGAGCAGACCAAACTTCACCATGAGCCAACAAAGAAGCTTCATGCAACTGCTTTTGTTCACTTTGCGATGCAATTGCTTTTAACTCCACGTGCAATAAATTTAATAAGTGACGCTGTAACTCCCCTTGCAGCAGCTCACTTAACAATTGCGTTTGTTGTGATTCAAGTTGCAGCAAAATATCACTTACAGCCAGAGTGTCACCTTGTGTGTAACTTTGCCACAATTTTACAAGTGTATTCGTGGTTTTACCTGCCGCCGACACAACAACGCAATCGCCCGCCACACATTGACCTAAAATAATATTCGCTACGGCTTGATAACGAGAGGCCGAGCTTAAGCTCGACCCACCAAATTTATGTACTGCTTGTGTCATATTCTTACCATAGTGCCGGAGTTGCAGGCACTAAATTGAATGCCTGTAAATTATCTTGGTTATCTTGCTGTTGCTGAGTATTTGAGGATGCAACTTTTACTTCGCCAGGGCGCACCGTCGTAAACGCGCTTTCTAAATCGGCAAGTAAATCTCTAACGTCTTCAATACCCACAGAAATTCTAATTAGTGTATCACCAACGCCAGCCTCGAGTCGCGCTTGCGGTTCCATACCTGCATGCGTCATTGTCGCTGGATGGCAAATCAAGCTTTCCACTCCACCCAAGGATTCTGCGAGCGAAAATTGTTTGAGGGACGTTAAGAATGCCGCCGCGTCATTTAATCCACCCTGAATATCAAAACTAACCATCCCACCAAAACCACGCTGTTGTTGTTTAGCAAGCGCATGTTGAGGATGAGATTTAAGCCCAGGATAATACACTTTCTTCACGAAAGGGGATTGTTCAAGATATTCAGCAATCGCTATGGCATTTTCTTGATGCTGCTTTAAACGGACGTTTAAAGTGCGAAGTCCACGCAGACGTTAGGTAACTATCGAACGGCGCACCGGTAATACCGATGTTATTCGCCCACCATGCTAATTCCTCGCCTAACTCTTGAGTTTTAGCTATCACCGCGCCGCCAACCACATCCGAATGGCCGTTAATGTATTTCGTGGTTGAATGCACCACAATGTCCACACCAAATTGAATTGGATTCTGTAAGCCAGGCGATAAAAAGGTATTGTCTGCAGCAACGAGTGCACCGCACTGCTTCGCAACGTCAACAATGGCAGATATGTCTGTGAGTCGTAAAATAGGGTTGCTTGGCGTTTCAATCCAAATCACTTTTGGCTTGGCATCAATCACCGTTTGATAGTTCTCAGGATTGGTTAAATCCACGACTTGCAGTTTTAGTAAACCGCGTTTTGCCAATGAGGTGAACAATCGATAACTGCCACCATAGCAGTCATGTGGAATAACCAATGTATCGTCATGATTTAAAAGTTGTGTCACTAGGTGTACAGCCGCCATTCCCGTCGCCGTAATGATCCCTTTCGCGCCACCTTCAAGTTGCGCTAAAGTATCGGCCAAAATGTCGCGATTCGGGTTTCCGCTACGACCGTAGTCATAAGCACGCTTTACGTTGAAATCAGCAAACGAATACGTCGTCGATAAATACAGAGGCGGTACGACTGCACCGTGATGCTTATCGGCTTCAATTCCATTTCTGACTGCAATCGTCGCTTTATTTGACTGACTCATAATGACACCTAGATTTATGGATGTTTAGACGTCTAAAAGGTTAGACTATGATCTACCGGAAGTCAAAACATTTATACGCCTAAATGGCTAAATAACTAGTATTTGACTATCTTTTTTAAACCGATAAAATTTCGCCACTTCCTATTAGTACCATGCTAATACGACTGAGTTTTTGATCCAGCGCGAATGGTGAAATCGATGCTCACGATCGAAATGTAAATCTACCTACATTTCCTGTTGAGACTAGTTTAGTATGAACCACGAATGCAGTCGTATTGGCATTACCCAACACTGAGGCAATAAAAGATTATGGCAACTTGGAATGGTGAGTATGTTCACCCTTATGCAGAACACGGTAAAAAATCAGAACAAGTAAAAAAGATCACCGTATCGATTCCATTAAACGTATTAAAAGTACTGACGGACGAGCGTACACGTCGCCAAGTCAATAACTTGAGACATGCGACAAACAGTGAACTACTGTGCGAGGCGTTTTTACATGCGTTTACAGGCCAACCATTGCCATCGGATGAAGACTTACGTAAAGATAATCCAGAAAAAGTGCCTGCCGAAGTGCGCAAGATTATGATTGAGATGGGACTTGAAGTACCAATCATCGAAGAAGATTAATCACAAATAAAAAGCCTCGCATCGCGAGGCTTTTTTCACTCTAATTGCACTGCAATTTATGCCATGTAGTTGTCTGGCATTGGAATTTGAGCAACGCCTGAATCAATCGCCGCTTGTGCAACCGCTTTCGCGATGCGTGGCAATAAACGCGGATCCATCGGTTTTGGAATGATGTACTCTTTCCCAAACTCAAGCGCGTCAACATCTGATGCTTTAAGTACTTCAACCGGTACTGGCTCTTTTGCAATACTGCGAATGGCTTCTACAGCCGCAATTTTCATTGCGTCATTGATTGCTGTTGCACGTACATCTAAAGCACCGCGGAAAATAAACGGGAAGCAAAGTACATTATTTACTTGGTTCGGATAATCAGAGCGACCTGTTGCCATGATTAAGTCGTTACGAGCACTGTGTGCAACTTCAGGGCTGATTTCAGGATCGGGATTTGAACAAGCAAATACAACTGGGTTGTCTGCCATCAGTTTTAAGTCTTCAGCTGAAATAAGGTCAGGGCCAGATACACCGACAAACACGTCCGCATCGGCAATCACGTCCTGTAATGTACGTTTATCCGTGTTGTTAGCAAATAGCTTTTTATATTCATTCAGATCTTCACGGCGTGTATGAATAACGCCTTTACGATCAAGCATGTAAATGTGTTCGCGCGCGCACCACATTTGATCAGCAGTTCCATACAAGCAATCGCTGCCGCGCCTGCGCCTAAACACACGATAATCGCATCGTGAATGTCTTTACCTTGGATCTCTAGCGCGTTCAGCATACCTGCTGCTGTCACGATTGCCGTACCGTGTTGATCATCATGGAAAACTGGAATATCACACAGTTCGATTAATGCCTTTTCAATTTCAAAACATTCAGGCGCTTTAATGTCTTCAAGGTTAATACCACCAAACGTATCTGCAATATTGGCAACCGTGTTGATAAAGTCTTCGGTCGTTTTATGTTTAACTTCGATATCAATGGAATCTAAGCCCGCGAAGCGTTTAAACAATAACGCTTTACCTTCCATTACAGGTTTTGATGCCAAAGGACCTAAATTACCTAGACCAAGAATCGCTGTACCATTACTGATAACCGCAACCATATTCCCTTTGGCCGTGTATTTGTATGCATTCGCTGGATCTTCTGCAATTTCACGAACAGGTTCTGCTACGCCTGGGCTGTAGGCTAAAGCGAGATCCCTAACCGTTTCTGCCGGTTTCGTTAATTCGACACTAATTTTTCCTGGAACGGGGTGCGCGTGGTAGTCCAACGCTTTTTGACGAAAATCAGTCATGACGCGATTTTTTCCTGCAATGTTGAGAGTGAGAGTGAAATATCAGTATTGCTTAAATCTTACCCTAGCGGTTTAGCGTGACAACGGCGTGTCAGAAAAAATAACCTCTAGCGTTTATTCACAATACTGTTTTTTAAAATATATTCAAGCACTATCAGGTCTATCCTGTTACCTACCTTTCGCAGCATTTTCTTGGAATATAACCCAATTTTTACTTCATTTACCTTTGCACTGGAGTGCTGTTTTTGCGACAAAATGGATAAAACTGGCGCGTTTTTTCATTCACAAAGTTGAATATTCAACCACCTTTTCATTCAAACGTGATAAAAAACAAGAAGCGGCAAAAAACAAACATTTTCACGCCATTTTCCAAGCAATTAGCGACACATTTATCAACTAACGATATTCCAAAAATGAATACCCACCCAGTTTCGAGTCAAATTTGTGCACATTTAATCTCTTGAACACGTTGTTACGTCTGCGGATTTCGGCAATGGATTATTGAATTTACTATAGTAAAGAAGCTGACTAGGTTCTAACACTCTGACGAAATATTAAGCATAAATAAAATTAATAGAGTTAATGCTCTATTTTGGCCGTTTCCATCGTGCGGAGTATTTATGCGTGTTTTCTTTGGCTCTCAACAAATAAAATCGGATGTGGCTAAAAGCGTAAGGGCGGTTCTGCGTGCTCGAATGCAATGGAAACGAATGGGATGGATGGGATAAATGTGGCTGAAAAAACCTATATAGTAAAAAAGCGCCTTAAGGCGCTTTTTTCATTACAAAACTCATCGACGAGTCTGTAATTATTTTTTGCTACCGAAAGCAGCAAAACGCTTGTTGAAGCGATCAACACGACCACCTGTATCAACGATTTTTTGTTGACCAGTGTAGAATGGGTGACACTGATTACAAACGTCTAAGTGAATGTCTTTACAAAGTGTTGAACGTAGTTCGAACTTGTTGCCACATGAGCAAGTTGCGTTGCTCGATTGGTACTGTGGGTGGATACCTTCTTTCATAGTAACCTCTGAGGTAAGGCCGTATCGCTCTCCAAACCCGAAGTCTGGCACCATACGTAGTTAAACAAATTTAGTGGTCGCGTATTCTAATGTAGAATCTGTACAAACGACAAGCAAAAAATGATCTTTTCTTTTCTTTCTGATCGGAATCAATACGGCCGCTGGGTTTTTTGTCGTGCCTTTAGTAAAGTAACGCTGTGTAGTTGATTGTGTCGATATTATGAAACTCGTTGAAGTAGCTTTAAAAGTCCCGTTAAATCGAACTTTCGATTACCTAGTCGATGAGTCCCATCGTTCAAAATTGGCGATCGGCAAGCGCGTACGCGTGCCTTTCGGAAAACGTGAATTAGTTGGCGTCGTGCTCACGATTAAAGAAGACACAAATCTTGCGGTCGACAAATTGAAATCAATTTACGAGGTCATCGACGAGCAACCCATTCTCACCACCACGTATCTCAAGTTCTTACAATTTTGCTCACGTTACTATTGCTTTCCTCTTGGCGAAACTCTGTTCACCGCATTACCTGCGGCATTGCGAAATGGCGATGCCATTGACAAACTCGCGACACAGATGTTGAAACCGAGTGAGCAAGGGTCCGCAAAAGTAAGAGGTAAAAAACAACAAGCGCTGTTGGATTACTTAATCGAAAACCGAGCTTGCAGTATCGGTGAGATCAAAGCTCTGGGTTTTACTCAGGCGCAAATCAAATCGCTTGAAGACAAGTCACTGGTCGAACGCTTTATTGCGCCCCCGACGACTTGGCAGTCCGATGTGATCCAGATTAATCATAAGCCTGTACTCAACGCTGAACAGGCAACGGCTTGCGCGGCCATCAAACAGGTAGAGGCGTTTAGCTGTTTTCTTCTGGAGGGGATCACTGGGAGCGGCAAAACCGAAGTTTACCTGCAAGCACTTGAAGACATCGTGAAACAAGGCCTGCAGGCTCTCGTGTTAGTGCCCGAAATTGGTTTGACACCTCAAACCGTCAATCGTTTTCGTAAACGCTTTGCAAATCTCCCTATTGCGTTGTGGCACTCCAACCTCAGTGACAACGAGCGCTTGGAAGTTTGGAGACAAGTTGAAACTAATGAGTGTGCAATCGTCATTGGCACTCGTTCTAGCATTTTTCTCCCGTTTGCGAAACTAGGCATGCTCATTGTGGATGAAGAACACGATGCGTCGTTCAAACAACAAGATGGATTGCGCTATCACGCTCGCGATTTGGCCGCGTATCGTGCCGCTACGCTTCAAATTCCAATGATATTAGGCAGTGCAACCCCTGCGTTAGAGTCGCTACAACATGCCATTTCTAACAAGTATCGCCTGCTCACATTGTCGCAACGAGCGCAAACGGCCACCGCAAACCAATTTCATTTGGTCGATATGAAAGGTCAAATAGCGCAACAAGGTTTTGCTGGTATCACTTTGCAAACCATCCAAGACACTTTAGCACGAGGAAAACAGGTGATGGTGTTTCTCAACCGTCGCGGGTTTGCTCCCACGCTCATTTGCCATGAGTGTGGATGGTTGAGTAATTGCCATCGCTGCTCAAGTAATGCCACATATCATAAAGGTATCGCTCAACTCATTTGCCATCACTGTGGGGACGTCAACACTATCCCTAGACAATGCCCTGATTGCGGTAGCACACAAATTATGCCGACAGGTCTTGGGACTGAGCAGGTTGCCGAGTTCTTGAATGCACACTTACCTAACACACCAATCACTCGGATAGACCGAGATACGACGCGTAAGAAAGGCTCCTTTGAAGAAGCGCTCGATGAGATCCGCAGTGGTGGTGCTCGAGTATTAGTGGGCACACAAATGTTGGCCAAAGGCCATCACTTCCCTGACGTTGCATTAGTTGTGATTTTAGATGTCGATTCTGGTCTTTATTCCAGTGATTTTAGAGCAACTGAACACATGGCACAGCTCATCACTCAGGTGGCTGGCCGAGCAGGTCGTAGCGGTGAGCCAGGTAAAGTCCTATTGCAAACACATTTTCCTGAACACCCCCTACTCCAAGATTTAGTCAATAATGGATATCAAGATTTCGCGCGTTATGCGTTAACCGAGCGCCAAGAGGTGGGACTTCCTCCATTTAGTCATTTGGCTTTGATCCGTGCTGAAGGCCATAAATTTGAACAAGTTTTGCAGTTTTTATCCGATTTAGTTCCGAAGCAGCGGCTAGCTGGTATACAATTGCTAGGCCCGTTACCTGCTCCACTAGAGCGGATCGCTGGCAAGTTCCGCTATCAGCTACATATTCAAGCTGAAAGCCGAAACGTACTGCACCACTATTTGGCGCAGTTAAGCGATTACATCAACAGTCATCCACTTGCGAATCGGATTCGTTGGAGTATTGATGTTGATCCAATAGATATGTATTAAAGACAATGGCACAGCACGACTATATCAATAAAAAACCCAGACCCAAAAAAGACGCGAAACCTGCGAAGAAACCGTTTCCAATCGTCCTTGTTGTGATAGCCACAGCGCTTGTTGGGGCTTTTGGCTTTGGGCTTTGGTATGTCAAACAGCATGCCGACCCTGAGCAAGTTAAACTTGCGCAGCACCCCACCACTCAAAAAAATCAACCAGCCGTCGAAACGAAGGCGGAACCACCGCGTATGCCCGATTTCATTAAGGAAATGAAGGAGCATGAGGTGAAGGTTGAGGTCAAAGAAATGGAACAAGGCGGACCATATCAAGTTCGTTGCGGTGCTTTTCGAGAGTACAATCAAGCGGAAACACTCAAAGCGAAAATTGCCTTTACTGGACTTAGTTCTGAAGTACGTCGAGTTGAAGGCAAAAATGGCGTTTGGTTTATTGTCCGGTTAGGTCCTTACGAAACAAAACGTCTCGCCGAGGCCGATAAAAACCGCATCAAACGCTCGAAAATCATGGGCTGTACCGTTTTGAATTGGACTTGATAAAGTCAAAATAGCCCCCATATCGTCGTAATCAGTTTGTTTAATGCATCAAAGAAGATGCAGTTATAAGGATTACTATGACTACGATAGTGAGCGTACGCCGTGGCGACAAAGTTGTGATCGGTGGCGATGGCCAAGTTTCACTTGGCAACACAGTCATGAAAGGCAATGCCCGTAAAGTACGTCGTTTATACCACGGTAAAGTACTCGCAGGCTTCGCTGGCGGCACGGCAGATGCCTTCACCTTGTTTGAGCGTTTCGAAGCGAAATTGGAAATGCACCAAGGACACCTCATGCGAGCGGCTGTTGAAATGGCCAAAGATTGGCGTACTGACCGAGCGCTCCGTCGTTTAGAAGCTTTGCTTGCGGTTGCAGATGAAACGGCATCCCTCATCATCACCGGAAATGGTGACGTCTTACAGCCAGAACATGACCTCATCGCGATTGGCAGCGGCGGTAATTTTGCACAAGCGGCCGCAACTGCACTGCTTGAAAATACTGAACTGGGCGCGCGTGAAATCGTAGAAAAAAGCCTGAAGATTGCCGCAGACATCTGTGTCTTTACCAACCACAACCAGACCATCGAAGAATTGTAATAGGACTTGCTATGACAGCTATGACGCCTAGAGAAATTGTCCACGAGTTGGACCAACACATTATCGGCCAACAAAAAGCGAAGAAAGCAGTCGCGATTGCACTTCGTAACCGTTGGCGACGTATGCAGTTAGACGAAGCATTGCGTGCAGAAGTCACACCAAAGAACATTCTTATGATTGGTCCAACGGGTGTGGGTAAAACCGAAATTGCACGTCGTCTTGCAAAGCTAGCCAATGCGCCATTTATCAAAGTAGAGGCGACAAAATTTACGGAAGTAGGTTATGTGGGCAAAGAAGTCGAGACGATCATCCGTGATTTAGTCGAAATTTCGGTCAAAATGACGCGCGAACAGCAGGCGAAGAAGCATCGTTTTCGTGCTGAAGAAGCGGCTGAAGAACGCATTTTAGATGCATTATTACCACCAGCAAAAGATGCTTGGGGTGAAGTGCAACCGACTGAAAATAACAGTACTCGCCAAGCGTTCCGCAAAAAATTGCGTGAAGGCCAATTGGACGACAAAGAAATTGAAATCGATGTTGCAGAAAGTGCTCCGCAAGTTGAGATAATGGCACCTCCAGGCATGGAAGAGATGACCAATCAACTTCAAAGCATGTTCCAAAATTTCGGTAATGAGCGTAAGAAAAAACGCAAACTGAAAATCAAAGAAGCGATGAAGTTGCTGATTGAAGAAGAAGCAGCACGCATGGTCAACCCTGAAGAATTGAAAGAGCAAGCGATTTTCGCGGTTGAGCAAAATGGTATTGTTTTCATCGATGAAATCGACAAAATTTGTAAACGTGGTGATACTTCAGGCCCAGATGTGAGCCGCGAAGGTGTACAACGTGATTTGCTACCATTGATTGAAGGTTCCACAGTAAGCACAAAACATGGAATGGTTAAAACGGATCATATTCTGTTTATCGCATCAGGCGCGTTCCAAATGGCTAAGCCTTCCGATTTAATTCCTGAATTGCAAGGCCGTTTACCGATTCGAGTGGAGCTTGAAGCGTTAACCGCAAACGACTTCAAACGGATCCTAACTGAACCACATGCGTCACTGACAGAACAGCAACAAGCCTTACTGTTAACAGAACAAGTTAACATCGAATTCACTGATGATGCTATTGATCGCATTGCGCAAGCGGCTTTCCAAGTGAATGAAAAGACAGAGAACATTGGAGCTCGTCGTCTACACACGGTGATGGAAAAACTGATGGAAGAGATCTCCTTCGATGCCTCAGACAAGACGGGTGAAAAACTGGTCATTGACGCAAGTTACGTTGAGGACCATCTCGATATGCTAGTTCAAGATGAAGATTTGAGTCGCTTCATTTTGTAATGTCCTACAGGGTATCCATTGGATACCCTTTCTTTTCGGTACTCTCTTATGTATCTCGTGACAAAGTTGCATTACCACAAACAGCGCCGGTTACTCGACGTACACTTTGATAATGGTGAATTACATAGTTTTAGTAGTGAGTTTTTGCGCACACACAGCCCTTCGGCAGAAGTGCAAGGTCATGGCCACAAACATTCTCTTGAACCCACAAATCTCGTGTTAAATAAGCAGCATGTGAGTATTGAGCGTATTGAGCCTGTTGGTCATTATGCCGCAAGGCTCGTCTTTGATGATGGTCATAATAGTGGTTTGTTCAGTTGGCAATATTTTCATGCGTTGGCAAAAGAACATGAGACATTACAAGCCGCTTATCTAAAACGCGTTAACGACGTGGGCCATATCCCAATTAAATTCACACCATAAAAAAAGGCGCTGTTCGCGCCTTTTTTGTCACTTGATTAGACTCGGTACTTAGCCACGGCTTGGTGTAAGACACTCGCCTGCTCTGCAACCTCTTCTGTACTTTGGGCATTCGCAAACGCGTGATCTGAGGCAACTTGCGCGATATCACGGATACGCACCACGTTTTTGTTCACTTCAGAAGCGACTTGGTTCTGTTCGTCAATTGCGGTTGCAATGTGTGTACTCATGTCCATGATGGTTTGCACATCACTGGTGATTGACTCAAGCAGTTGCCCTGCTTTTTCCGCCTGAGACACACTCTCATTACCCTGACTACGGCATTGCTCCATAATGTTTACAACTTCACGCGTGCGAACTTGCAACCCTGAGATAATGCTTTCGATTTCTTTCGTCGAGTCCTGAGTACGCCGCGCAAGCGACCTTACTTCATCCGCAACCACCGCAAAACCACGGCCTTGCTCACCTGCACGCGCCGCTTCTATGGCCGCGTTAAGCGCAAGTAGGTTGGTTTGCTCAGCAATGCCACGAATAACATCCAACACCGAACCAATCGTTTCCCCGTCGCGCTCTAATTGAGACACCACTTCCGATGCGCCTCCTAGCGAACTGGATAGGTGCATAATCAATTTGATCGTTGCCGCTACTTCTTGGCGACCTTGCTGCGCATTCACATTGGTTGATTCTGCTTTTGTCGCGGCTGCTTCGGTATTATGGCTAATATCCTGAATCGTTGCTTGCATCTCAGTTGCAGCGGTTGCCACCATATCTGCTTCATGCAACTGTTCACGCATACCTGAACTCGTTTGAGTCGAACTTTCAGTCAGATTCTGAGTAGCTTCATTTATCGTCGTCAACGCATTATTGACTTCCGCGATGAGATTGCGGAAGTCATCGATAAGACTGTTGAAGTCTCCCGTCATATGGGTGATTTCGTCATTGCCAGTCTGCTCAATGAGCAAAGATAGATTGTTCTCGCGACGAATGCGCTCAATCGTCTGATACACACGCTCTACCGGATTGATGATGGAACGACTTGTCGAAAGCACCAACAACATCACAATGATTGCTGCAGCAATAAAGACCGCAATCGCAAACATTTGCGTATTACGAGCGTTCAACTGAGTTTGATCTTTAGCCAAATTAACAACAAGCGTGACGACTTGGTCGCTTTCCTCAACTTTGGCTTTCATATTACCAAGCAGACCCGATTCAAGATCTAAACCAAGTTGAACTTGCGCATCTACCAACGCATTAAACTTAGCTTTGTAGACATCGACCAATGACAGAAGCTCGGTTTGCACATTGGAGCTTAACCCACTGGCACGAATTGAGGTCTGAAATCGCGTAATCAGTTCGTTAAACGTATTCCGATATTTATCATCTAAACGCAACATAAAATCTTTTTCAGTGCGTCGTAACTGCAACATCACCACCAGCAAACTATCACTCGAGTTTTGTTTCAGTAGCGTTTCGACTTCATGCACCGCTCCACGTAACTCGCCATACAAACCATCTTTTGGGTGTAACCCTATGGTCTTTTGTAGCGTTACAACGGCTTGAAAGGAATCGTAATACTGTTTCGCCAAATGCCCAAACTGCGAAGTTTCCGTTTGTTTAATATTTAATTCTTTAAACAAATCCTCCAGCTGTTGAGCTTTTGAATTCAGTTGTTGATACTCCTTATCAAACTTACCTAGCGCGTCAATGTCCTTATAAAACAAGAAGTTTTTCTCATACTTACGCATGCTTAACTCATGAATATCGAGTTCTTCAGCAAGCTGTATGGTTTCATTGAGCTTCAACATGGTTCTGGCTTCATAAATGATGACCAGAAGCATGACAACCATTGCCACACCAACGACAAACGCGTTGATTTGCAAACGGCGCTTAATGGTAAAGTTTTCTAAAAAGCCCATTCGCCTCACCTTACGTTACTAAAACAAAGACAATTATAGTCGTATATTCAGGCAATTGCGTAATACTAAGTTGCAATTTAACGGACAAAAATATGCTTCAAATCAAGCAGCTGTAACCTATTGTAACTTTGGAACAATCCGTTAGGCGGCGTGACGCTTAGAAAAGGCCACTTGTTGCCATAATCGATGGTGGATCGTGTCGACATCTTGCCATTGTTTTTTGAGTAACCAATCGATTAAAGGCGATGGATCGCTTGGGAATTGGCAATAACCCTCACCGGTAGATTTCATCCAATCATCTAAGGCATTGGGGTTCAGGTAGTTCATAGATTGAGCGAGATTCAACTGCTCAAGTGCGACAATATTCGCTTGCTGCTCAAATTGGCCATGCAGTGGCTTGAGTAAGAGTTTCTTCCCTAGCTGTAAGGCTTCAGTCGAGAGTTCAAATCCTGCGTTCGCGACCACGCCACTTGAGTTGGTTAAATCACGTAAGAACCCGCCTCTCGACGGCGCTCGCAAATGAATATGCTTAAGCGACTGATCGGTTGCTTCTGGGTGATAGCAATAAAACTCTTTATCTGGAAAATCGTTTAAGAAATCTACCACACTTGAAAGCTGCTCAAAAGGTAAATACACCAACACCTTGTTCGCGATAGATGGGCAATAGGTATTCGCTGGAGTGTGCGTTACAAATGGCGGCAAAATGTGTGAGTGGTAAGGGCGCCAATGGACACCCAGATACACGTCCGCGGGGGCAAAGTTTCGGATCAAAGCTCGGTGAAAAAACTGATTTCCAGGTGAGGGAACTGCGTCGTGCAAAAATGAGGCTTGATGACTCATAGCCACCACAGGCACACCTTGTCGGCGCGCAGCCCAAGCGGATAAAGGCTCGAAGTCGTTAAACACCAAGTCGTACTTAGATACATCAAGTTTGTTCAAATCTTTAAAGAATTGACTCACCCCGAGTTGTTTCGCGGTTTTCCAAACTTTGATACTGCCCTGTTCTGTGACAAACGACAGGCCCGCCCGCGTTCGAAACTCACCAAACGCTTCCATATCAAAGTACTTATCTTCAGCTCGACCACTAAAGAAATAGTCAACGTCCACCCCTTGCGCCGCAAATCCTTCTGCCATCATCCTCGCTCGAGTGATGTGGCCATTCCCTGTTCCCTGCACACCGTAAAGAATTCTCATACATTTCCCTGTAGATACAACGCCAATTCCGCACAACTAAGACCTAAAATAGCGCCTGCAACAATATCGAGTGGATAATGTACGCCCACTACCACACGTGAAATTGCAACCCCACTCGCCCAGACGTATAACATCAACGCAAACTCTGGAAAGGCAGCGGCCCACAAGGCAGCAAACAAGAAAGCGCCAGCGCTATGACCCGATGGCAAACTAAATCTATCACTAGGTGTTAAAAAGGCCACTTGCTTAAAGCAATCGCAGGGTCGAATTCGACCGATGTACTTTTTACATATGAAGTAAACGGGCCGCTCTATGGCAAACCCAAGTAACGTTGTGATGAGCAAAGGCACACCAAGTTCCGGCACCAAATAGGCAAACCCGAAACCTAAGATGACATACATGCCACCGTTACCACTTTTAGACAGCGTCAATGCGATAAGTCGCACCACTTCTGAACGTTTTGGTTTAAACAACACAAAATACAGCGCCGTATCAAATTCGCTTAGCCAGGCTTTCATTGCTTTTCTCTTTTTAAACACCTTGCACACAAATTCAGCATAGGTGGAAAAAATAACAACTAGGTGACAGTTTTAAGACATTAATATTGCGTACAATTAATGGGATTGATATGACCGTTGATGGGAGTATACTGAGTCCAACAACCATAATATTTCAGAGGAAATCAGGATGGATTACAGCACTTCCGATCTGTGCGATCATTTTGTCGATGTTGTTGACGTGTTAGAACCAATGTTTGTGAACTTTGGTGGGCGCGCGGCTTTCAGTGGCCGTATAAAAACGGTTAAATGTTTTGAAAACAACGAAATGATCAGAGAAATCTTGCAACAAGATGGAAGTGGTCAAGTACTTCTTGTTGACGGTGGTGGATCAACTCGTCGCGCGTTAGTTGACATCGATGTGGCGGAACTCGCGTTTGAAAACAACTGGGAAGGTATGGTTGTTTACGGTGCAGTTAGGCATGTGGATGAACTAGAAGAACTCGACCTCGGCGTTCAGGCCATTGCTTCTATTCCTGTTGGTGCCGATAGTCTTGGTGCTGGTGAAGTCGGTGTGCCTGTGAACTTTGCGGGTGTGTCATTTTTCGATGACGACTACCTGTATGCAGACAGCACAGGGATCATCATTTCACCTGAAGAGCTACTCCTAGAATCGCTCGAAGAAGACGAGGCTGACGAGTTTTAATGAGTAGTCCGTTAATATGCTACCGTGAGAGTGACATCGAGTCATACACGGTAGCACGCGCGAATGAAATTCGCGTTTGGCAACAAGTCGCCTTTCTCGATCCCAATAGCCACTACACTGATGCGTTAAAAGATGCCGCTGATTTTGGTATTCGTTACGTATTGGTTGGTATAGCTGAAGACATTGGCCCAAGAGCGAACTGTGGATTGGGTGGTGCAACGGAAGGTTGGAAAGCCTTCTTAAAACGCTTTTTGAACATCGCTAGTAATCAATTCCTCGATGCCGGAAAAGTACTCTTACTGGGTGAAATCGACTGTCGGGACTTACAGCAAGCCGCCGATTTAATCAAATCAGGCGAAGCGGATGAATTAAAAACACTTCGTGATTTGTGTGAGCTGCTCGACCAACGGGTCAGTGAAGTATTAACGGCAATTTTTAAAGCTGGCTTGGAACCTATTGTGATTGGCGGTGGGCATAACAATGCTTATGGCATTATTAATGGCTTAAATCGTGCTCGCCAACAAAAGGTCAATGCAATTAATTTTGACCCTCATGCCGATTTTCGTCCACTAGAAGGGCGTCATAGTGGTAACGGTTTTAGCTATGCACATCAACACAAGTTGCTGGCCCACTATCATGTTATTGGCATGCATGAGCAAAAAAACAATCAGCATATTTTAAATGGACTGCACGAAGCGAATGCAGGTTATACGTCCTATCAAGATATTTTAGTCCGTCGCAAACTGAATTTGACCACGGCTTGTAAACAAGCACTATTGGATTTTGATACGCGTTTACCATTGGGTGTTGAAGTCGATGTTGATGCTATTAGCGGAGTCCCGGTTAGTGCCTTCACTAATTGCGGATTTACGGCTAATGATGCGGAGCATTTTGTGCATTTAGCCGCGAGTGAAAAACACGTCGCGTACTTACATCTATGCGAAGCGGCACCAGGTAACCATCCGCTTGGCATGGCGCAAGGCATGAATGAAGCAGGCCAGGTCTTAAGCGCGCTAGTTTGTAGTTACTTACAAGCCAGACAAGCTCGACTCGCTGTAAGCTGATGTGGGATGCTCTGCATTCCACTGCTTTAACCAAGAAATCATGCCTACACTACTAAGCGGTCTTGCGAAGTAATAACCTTGTGCCCCATAGGTATTTAAGCTTTTCGTAAAATTGAGCTGCTCGAGTGTTTCCACGCCTTCACACAACACTTTACTGTTTAACTGTTGCTGCATTTCAACCACACCACGCACCATTGCTTTAAACTGACCTTGATGCTGGTGCTCTCGCGTCAACGATTGGCCAATTTTAACGTAATCAACAGAGAGCTTCGGCAACTTAGCCAATACCAGTGGCGCCTCACCAAAGCCATCCACACAAAGTTTAACGCCTAGGGATTTGAGTCGCGCAATCATCGCGATTTCTTGCGGTGTCAGTGACAAGAAGAGCGCAGCTGGGCATTCGATGATAAGTGAACCGGGGTTGAGTTGGTGTTCCTGTAATACCCCATCTATAAACTCAATAAACTCTTCATGGAGCATCTCAGGACCAAAAACATTCAAGCTAAGTGGAATGGATAAGTTTTCCATCTTTAACGCCATCGCAATTTCAGCGGCACGCTCAATAACGAACTGCGCAACTGGTAATGCAAGACCAGATAAACGAATGTCATCAATAAACACGTTAGCCGCTAAAATTCCTTGCTTTGGATGCTGCCATCGAAGCAGTAATTCGAGAAACTCAATGCCACCATCTTCGTGTCGGACAATTGGCTGGAAATACAATTCAAATTCATTGCGAAAGTCCGCATGGACAAGTTCAGCGAGACGGGCCTGCTGCTCTTGCTTTAACGTTCTAATTTGCGGTTCATACGGGCAGACTTGCTGATGAGGGTTACCATCCAAGGCTAAAAAGGCGTAGTTTAATATTTGATCAAAATCACCATGTGCTTCGTCGCAACTGACATAACTCGCACGTGCCTTAATTTCCAATGTACAGTTTGCGACGTTAAATGGCTTCAGCGTGTTGTTAAACACATCGTCGAGTAACTGTTCATGTAGATGCTTGTGAACGTCGAGTCGGCACAGGAAGACAAAGTTCAGTCCTCCTAAATGAGCCACTTTCTCATAACCTTGGCTACATGCAATCGACACTACTTCTTTGTGACGAAGTTGTTGACGTAGGCGATTAGCGGATTGCACAAGTAACATATCGCCGTAATCACGTCCTAGATGAAGGTTGATGTCTTGAAAACCTTCTAAGCGCAATAAAACCAACACTGCAGGTATTGGCTCTGCAACTTTCAAATTGAAGAAAGCCTGACGCAAACTTTCTTTGTCCGCGACTCCCAAAGGATCGATTTCTCGTTTTTGACGTGGAATTGCACCCTCAATATTGAACGGTGCAGATTGCCAAAATAAGTTGATTTGGAGCAGTAAAATAGGAAGTGCAAACCACAGCACGGGCCAGCCTGCGCGGTAGTAAACACTGATTAACGCAAAGGTCAGTAACGAAGCAATGCTTGTTACAGCAATTTGTGGAATGACTTTACTTCGAATAGCAATGAACAACTGAGACAACATGGTTCAGCTAACACAAATGATAACCACATTGTGCCAGAGCTGAACATCGCCAGTGTTGCAAGACTGGCGAGGACAAGTAGGCACTTTTCAAGTAATGGTCTGCGATAAAACACCGTTGCAAAAACGCCCATTAAGAGCGCCCCTGCGAAGCAGGCTTGTAAAGATCCGGATGCAATCCACTGAGACATCTGTGTCGGTACGCCTACAGCCGCACTTACCAACCCAATCAAAGACCCCATATTCAAACCATTGCTAAATCAACACTATTGAATAAGTTTACCCAAAATCCAGAGATTTAACAGATCATTTACGCCAAATTGATAGCTCAGTTCTGCTGGGTGCTGAATATTCCACATGGCTAAATCGGCACGCAATCCAACTTGCAACATGCCTCGGTCGCCAAGACCCAGAGCTTTCGCCGCATTAACTGTGACACCAGCGAGTGCTTCTTCAGGCGTTAATCGAAATAATGTGCACCCCATATTAAGTACCAGTCGCAGTGAACAAAGTGGTGCAGTACCTGGGTTAAAATCACTTGCTAATGCCATCGCTACATTATGTTCTCGCAGTAATGCAATGGGCGGTTGCTGTGTTTCACGCAAGAAATAATAAGCAGTAGGTAACAATACCGCGACCGTGCCTGCACTCGCCATCGCAATCACGCCGGTTTCATCGAGGTATTCGATGTGATCGGCAGACAACCCCTTAAAGGACGCGACCAGCTCTGATCCATGCTGATTAGACAACTGTTCCGCATGACATTTCACTTTTAGGCCAAGCTCTGTCGCTTTATCGAAAACGCGTTTTGTTTGCTCGAAACTGAACCCAACGTTTTCGCAAAAAACATCTACCGCGTCCGCTAACTTTTCCTGCGCAACTTTTGGCAACATCACATCGCATACTAAGTCAACGTACTGTTCTGCCCTGCCTTTAAATTCAGGTGGCACCGCGTGAGTTCCCTAAAAAGGTGCTTTGAACAGTAACTGGATGATGTGTGTCGAGCAAGCGATTCACTTCCAGTAACTTAAGCTCATTGTCTAAATCCAGCCCATAGCCAGATTTGCTTTCAACCGTTGTCACCCCTTCTTTCATCAGACTATTTAGACGTGTTTTTCCCAAAACAAATAATGCTTCAACATCAGCTTGTCGTGTCGCTCGCACGGTGCTCGCGATGCCGCCACCTTGAGCGGCGATTTCTTGATAAGAAACGCCTTGCAAACGCTGTTCAAACTCTTGCGCACGGGAACCGGCAAATAAGATGTGAGTGTGACAATCAATAAGCCCCGGTGTAATCCATGCACCTTTCCCTTGAATGACGGGAGTCGACAGTGCGTCGAACTCAGGCAGTGCATCCATTTGACCTAACCAAGTGATGTTGCCCTCTTTTACAAAAATGGCGGCCTGCTCAATTGCACCGTAAGGCGCCGCGATACTCGGGTCCATCGTGGCAAGGTTTACGTCGAGGATCACTAAATCTGGGTTATGCATGGGGTTACTCCGAAAAATTTTACTGAAGTGTAGCAAGCCGTGTTGTATATACAAGAGAAGCGTGCCATCTTTACTATCAGCATCGACCAACATGACATCAAGAAGAACACTATGCAGCCAAAATTTGCGCTCATCAAGCAACATATTATCGACAATATTCGCGCTTATAAATGGCAAGAAAATGATAGGGTTCCGTCAGAAAACGAACTCGCAGAACAATTTCAAGTTAGCCGCATGACCGCACGCCGCGCATTGACTGAATTGACCGATGCAGGAGTTCTAAACCGCAGCCAAGAACCGGCACCTTTGTGGCAAGTTTTAAGTCACAGTCTTCCATGTTGGAGATCCGCAATATTGCTGATGAAGTTGCAGATCGCGGCGGCAATTATTCTTGTACCGTATTAACGCTGGAATCAATGTCGGCTATTGCGCCAATTGCCATCGCGCTGGGTGTCGAAATAAACAGCCAAGTTTATCGCAGTGTCTTAGTGCACAACGATAACGAACAACCTCTTCAAGTTGAAGAGCGTTTTGTGAACCCAAAACAAGCACCACATTATCTGCAGCAAGATTTTTCTCAAATCACACCGCATGAATATCTCACGCAGGTTGCGCCACTTACAGAAGCACGCCATACCGTAGAAGCCATCTCGCCAAACGCAGAAGTGTGTCAGTGGTTGAACCTCTTTAACGAAGAGCCTTGTCTGCAAATGATCCGTCGTACGTGGTCTGCTGATGGAATTGTCAGCTTTGCACGGCTGATTTCACCTGGCAGTAAATACCGTTTGGGCGGTCACCTGACTTTCCGCCGCTAAGAAAACAGCGAACACACGAAGAGAAAAGTGGTACACTTTTCTCTTCAATTAGTCGGGTCGTTAAATAGCATTGGCGTAACGCAGTCCAAGTGCCTCAATTGCACTGCCATCTATCACTCTTTGCTGCGTCTGCTGACTCATAAACTCTGGCATGTCGGTTCCTTTGACTCCGCAATGAGCCTGATAGTACTCAAATCGCGTTGGGTGAGCTGGGTAACACACGTTATAAATGTCTCGAGCTTCACGCCAATTCGAAAGCACAACATCAATTGCAGCTATCACATCATCTCGGTGAACCATATTGACGAGAGCCTGAGCGGAACTACGTAACACTTTTCCTGCCACAAATTGTCCGGGTTCTCGTTGTGGGCCAACAAGTCCTGCCAATCGAAGTATTTTTCCGCCTGCAGACAAAACTTTCTGTTCAGCTTCTTGCAATACTTGTATTCGACGCGACGTTGGTGCCGCCAATGTGCCTGTTTCATCATAGCGTCCGTCAGTTTCGGCATACACGCCCGTACTTGAACACAATAAAAAGCCTTTACATTTCATGGTTTTCGCCAAATTCAAAGCCTCATCCAACATCGTAAGATACGATGACTCGGGATCACTCGCTCTTGGTGGGATTGCACAGACCCAATACGCTTCTGCCAACGTCAAATCATGGACCAATTGCAGGCCTTCGAGTGTAAATACTTTCATAAATGGTTCAGCGGACGGCGCGCGACTCGTCCCTTCAACACGATATTTTTTATTTGTAAAATAGTGACATAGCGGTTTACCCAACCACCCTGCACCAAGAATAATTATTTCAGCCATTACAAATTTTCTGACTATACTTTTCTAAGATATTGGATGAATGTCATTGAAGCACAAATAAGCTGAAAAGTCTTACCGCAAACGGTAGCAAAGTGCCGTCAGATATGGTTTTATACTTGGATGAAGCTCTATCCAATAACAATAATCCAGATAAAGAGATTGCCATGCTTGATAATCTGTCCTTTCGCCAAAAAATATTGGTTCTCATCGGCGGTACGATCGGTATTTTATTGATCGTCGCATCGATGTATTTCGTGAATCACATTGCCGATTTGTCTCGCCAAGGTGTGCAACGTGAAGCACAAAGCTATATTCATTCAGAAAAACTCTCTATGGAGTCGTATTTCAAGCAATATGGTAGTGTGGTTGAAACGTTTGTAACCAGCCCGCACGTTTTAAATTGGTTTACCGAATACTCACAAAGGGAAAGTGATCTTTCGAAAGATAAGGATTATCAAGAAGTCAACGCCGATTTTGTACGGATCAGCGGCCGTGATGAGAATTTACATTCCGCGTTTTTGCTTCCGCAAAGACAGGGGAATATTTCAAAGAAAACGAACGTACCTCAAATTATAAAGAGGGTGAACCCTACTTTGCTTACAAGCGTCCTTGGTGGCAAGAGACGATGGCAAAAGGCAAACTTTTTGTTGGTGCGGTCTCTGTTGATATCAACACCGGTGCGGTCAATGCAGTAGTTCAACAGCCGGTTTATAACGATGCTGGGCAACTTGTAGGTGTAGGTGGTGTCGACCTAAAGCTTAAAAAAATCAGTGAGCTGGCCGAAAACATTCGTTTTTCTGGGCAAGGTTTTGGCTTCTTATTAGATGACCAACTCAAAGTCGTTCACCTCTCAAAGCGCACGGGTCACAAGCTGTCTATTACAGACGAAGGCCCAAAAGGAAAAGAAGGCCTCGACGCGCTTGAGGCACAATTCCCAGCAACGAGCGGATTCAAATCGCTCAATCAACAAATAAAATCAACACCGAAAGGCAACAGCATTGTGACCTTTAACGGTGAAGAATATTACGTGGTTTATGATTCATTGAGTTTAGATAAACCGCTGCTTGATTGGCATGTTGGGATTTTAATCCCCATGAGCTTCATTGAGGCGCCGGTTGAAAAAGCGGTCATGACGACTGTAACGAGTGTGATTGTCATTCTAGGCATTGTCATTGCCATGATCATCGTTGCGACGAACATGATCACTAAGCCTATTGTCGTGTTAACTAAGACGATGCAAGACATTGCCACAGGCGATGGGGACTTAACGCGTCGCATTGAAATCGACAGCAAAGATGAAATTGGCCAGCTTGCTTTACACATGAATACCTTCATCGACAAACTGCGCGCGATGATGATTGATACCGCAGCACAAGCGTCTCAATTAGGCAGTGCGTCGGAGCAACTGCGAGAAGTTTCAAACAATACTAACCATGAGATCCAGCAAGAGAAAGAACAAGTCGATAGCGTCAGTGCAGCGGTTACTGAAATGGCGGCTACGGTTCTCGAAATTTCTCGAAATGCTCAGGAGACCAATCACGCAGCAGAGCAAGTGCAACGTATGACGGAAGACGGTATGTCGCGTTCGTCTCAAGCTCAAAACGTGATGACCAATTTATCCAGTCACATCGGTGAAGCAGCAAAGGTTGTTGCGGGTCTTGAACAAGAAACCAGTAGTATTGGCGCTGTGGTGGACGTCATTAACAGCATCGCCGAGCAAACCAACTTGCTGGCACTCAACGCGGCGATTGAAGCTGCTCGCGCCGGTGAGCAAGGTCGCGGTTTTGCGGTGGTTGCTGATGAAGTGCGTTCTCTTGCAAGCCGTACACAAGAGTCTACCGACGACATCCGTAACATGATCTCGCGCTTGCAACAAATTGCACAACAAGCTTCGACGATGATGCAACAAGGTCAAGACCAAGCAGAAGGCTCAGTCACTCAAACTCAAGAAGTACTTCAAGCACTGCAAAACATCATGGATGCTGTGACGGTTGTTCAAGATCAAAGTCATCAAATCGCAACATCGACAGAACAGCAAACGGTGGTCGCAGAAGACATTAACAACAGCCTTAACTCAATCAATGAACTCGTGAACAACACGGCGCACCATGCAGGTACGTTAGCTTCAGAAGCCAGTGATTTGAATGATTTGGCCAGAGCGCTCAATGCCTCTGTAAATCAATTTAAACTTTAATTAAAGTTGCCGCTTAAAAGGTCGCGAAAGCGACCTTTTTTGTTTCTCCGTCAAGCTTGCGGCAGATCAACTTGGCTCCCCTGATTTTCTCTTACACTTCGGACATCATTATTATCAATGAGTGCGTATCGTGATTAATTTGCCAATTTGGGATGATTCCCTAATCAATAAATACAATATTTCAGGTCCTAGATATACATCGTATCCAACGGCTTTATCACTTGAATCGGGGTATAGCCAAAAAGACTTACAGGCCGCGATTAATGGTTCATCGTCCAAAGCGTTATCTCTGTATATTCACATCCCATTTTGCCATCAGCTCTGTTACTACTGTGGCTGCAATAAAATCATTACCCGCCATCAATCAAAAGCGGACGTTTATTTAGACTATCTTGAAAAGGAAATTGCCGCCAAGGCGCCGCTTTTCCAAGACTATCGTGTTGAGCAACTGCATTTAGGTGGCGGCACGCCAACTTTTTTGACCGACGAGCAGATGACTCGATTGATCCTTATTCTCAATAACTCGTTTTCGTTTTCAAATGAGGCGCAACGCGGTATCGAAATCGACCCTCGCTCACTTGCGCCCAATATGATGCGCCGTCTGCATGAACTTGGTTTTAATCGCGTGTCATTCGGCGTACAGGATTTTAATGACGATGTGCAAGCGGCTGTCAACCGCCCACAGCAGGTCGAAGAAGTGTTAGCGGTATTGAATGAGGCTCGCACACTTGGTTTTAAGTCCATCAATATGGACATGATTTACGGCCTACCGTTCCAGACCGTAGAAAGTTACCGAGAGACTATCGAGCAATTGATTGCGCTCTCACCTGATAGAGTCTCTGTTTTTAACTACGCGCACTTACCTGATCGTTTCGCGGCGCGGCGTAAGTTGAAAGAAACTGACATGCCCAGCGCGGCAGACAAACTGACTATTTTTAAACAAACTCTTCAGCAAATGACACACGCCGGCTATCAATTCATCGGTATGGACCACTTTGCCAAAAAAGAGGATGAACTTGCCATTGCGCAGAATGAAGGTCATCTTCATCGCAATTTTCAAGGTTACACAACCCATGGCGAATGTGATTTGCTTGGCTTAGGCGTGTCATCGATTTCGCAAATTGGCCATATGATTTTGCAAAATGAGAAGGATTTAAAACCTTATTACCAGGCTATCACGGACAATCAATGTGCGATTAGCAAAGGGATCACTCTGCATCGAGATGATGAGATCCGCGCAGCCGGTAATTAAACAGCTTATTTGTCATTTCGAACTTGATAAACCAACATTTGAAGCGCAATTTGACATTAGGTTCGACGAGTATTTTGCTGAGGCAATCACTGCCCTGCAACCACTGGTCGCTGACGGCCTTGTTGAAGTAAACGAGACAAACATCAAAGTCACTCGCTCTGGGAATTTATTCATTCGTATCATCTGTATGTGTTTTGACGCGTATTTGCAAAGCCAAGTGAAAAACACGCGATTTTCGCGCGTGATATAAGCGCTGTGTTGGAACTTTAAAAGATAGAAAAGGCTCAATGCCTCATGACATTGAGCCTTTTCTCGTAAGTTAAGTTGTTGCTTTACTTCATTTCTGCAGCGTTAGCCGCCACGTCTTTATTCACTGTATAACGGCCACCAGCAACGTTTGTCGGCAAAAATGCCTTACTCAGCTGCGCAACTAAACTGGAATCTAAAGCCAACTGAGCGGCACGTACATTTGACAGGATATTTGCCGACTTGGTCGAACCTGGAATAGGTAGGACATCATCGCCTTGTGCCATTAACCACGCCAACATCAACTGAAATGGGGTAATGCCCAATCCGTCCGAAATATCATAGAGCAAGTCGTACAAATGTTGGTTTTTGTGCATATTTTCAGAGGTTGCGCGCTCTAAGCTGAGTCTGAAATCAGTGGGTTCAAAATCAAAACGAGCTGCTTGTCGAGAGCGAGGCACCATACCTCGGCCAAGAGGAGAATAAGCAACAAACGTGATACCCAGTTCTCTGCACTTAGGCAAAATACTTTCCTCAACGCCTCGCGACCAAATCGAATATTCAGTTTGCAATGCGCTAATAGGATGAACTTTGTGCGCACGCTCTAACGTCGATGGGTCTGCTTCTGACAACCCAATGGCTTTGATTTTCCCCGCTTTCACGAGTTCAGATAATGCACCAACGGACTCTTCAATAGGTACATTCGGGTCGATACGATGCAGATAAAATAAGTCAATACATTCAACTCCGAGGCGCTGCAAACTTTGTTCACATGCTTGTTTTATGTATTCTGGACGGTTGTTGTATTCACGGCGAAAATTCCCATCCGCCATGACTTCTTTGCCTCTGACGATGCCACATTTAGTCGCAACAACCAAGTCACCTCGGGTGCGTTTAATAAATTGACCAATTAATCGCTCATTATCGCCATCGCCATAGAAATCTGCGGTGTCAAACATTCTGACTCCACTGTCGTACGCAGTTTGCATAACGCTAAGAGCATCGGTTTGCGACAATGCCGTGCCATAGAACTCAGACATTCCCATGCAACCCAGCCCGAGATTAGGCAGCGTTTTATCGAGGTGTTTTAATGTGATGGTTTTCATCCTGCTTATTCCTTTTCACTGGATTGGAAAATCGAGTTTAACTGCGCTTTTGTCGTCGTATCGAGTGCATAATCAACCGCATTAAGATTGGCGGTGAGTTGCTCAAACGATGACACTCCGACCACGATACTATCGACCTTGCTATTTTCAGCGAGCCACGCTAACGCAAGCGTCGCCATTGGCACATCGAGTTTTTCACTGAGTGTGCGCAGTTGTTGCGCTTTAGCAACGTGTCCATCATTCCAGTACTTATCACGTAGCTGAGGACTGTAGGTCGATAGCAAAGTATTCGGTTGCACATTTTGATCTAAATTCTTGCCTGCCAAGATACCCGCAGCAAGAGGACTCCAGCACATCAACCCCAATCCATACTGCTCTCTAAGCGGTTGAATTTCTTGCTCGACATAATCACGTACCAAGAGTGAATATTCTGCTTGCTCAACAATCGGCGGTTCATAACCCATTTCTTTGCAGATATGGAATGCTTGGACCAATTGCTCTTTTGTCCAAGCACTGGTGCCCCAATACAAAATTTTTCCATCACGGATTAGGTCATCAAAGGTACGGATCGTTTCCCGAAGCGGTGTATGTTCATCAAATCGGTGGCATAAATACAGATCAATGTAATCCGTATCTAAACGCTTTAACGAATTCTCTACTGACGCTCGAACATGTTTGCGTGAAAGCCCACGGTCGTTAACGTCATCGCTCATCGGCCAATAGCATTTCGAACTTAAGACTAATTTGTTGCGGTCCAATCCTTTAAACGCTCGCCCCATTGCCTCCTCAGCATTGCCATACACGTCAGCGGTGTCGAATGAATTAATACCTTGTTCTACCGCATGATGAATAATTCGCTTTGAGTCGGTGTCATTTAACCGCTCGCCAAAATTTTTCCAACCACCAACAGAGAGTACGCTCGCTGATAACCCTGACTGACCTATTTTCCTGTATTTCATTTATTATCCTTAAAACTGCTGTGGGTAAACTATGCAATGCCACCGAGTTGCTTTACATGATTAGCGACTAACTCCACGCTTAACTCAAGCGCGTCCAAATTATAGATAGAACCCGGCCCTATGTACCCAACTTCTTGTTTTGTAAAACTATGCCGACTTTCGCCCAACGTGTGGCTATACCAAGGTCGACCACTTACTTGCATTTCCTTTAGAAAAAGAGAAATATCGTCTTTGGAAATGAGCGGATCTGAGCCACCACCGACAAAAACCATAGGCACTCGACTTGCATAGGAGCTCAAATGGAGATCGGTACTTGGATTACCATGGATAGACACCGCTAGGTCTATCGCTGAGCTGGTTCTTGCTGCTTCGAAGGCTATCGTGCCTCCAAGGCAAAAACCGACCATAATTAATTTTGCAGCTTTGTTTTCCCAATGATTTTCCAACTCGGCAATGGCTTCTTGAATCCATTGCCGACAACGCGCCCTATCGCTCAATACTTCATACACTTCGAAACGCCCTTCCAAGATATAATGCACGGGATGCGTATTGACATTATATGGATGGAATATGAGAGTTTCGGCATTGAGTGCTTGGCTAAATAACTCCGCCATTCTTTGCATATATGCAGTATTGGCACCTTGCCAATCTGGCAAAAGCAACAATCGAATATTTCCGCTAGGATTGTTATTAAAACGAATAAAACCACTCGGTAAAGCAGTATTTAAAGGGAGCAATTGATTCGCTTTTTTAATGTGCATCTCTCTGATTTAACCCTAAATTTTGCATTACGATAAAATCAATGAGACCACTATTAAAAAACCGAATCAATATGCAATAATGAAACGCCTGTTTCAACAACCTTTAAAGCCGTAATATGTTTGAAATAGTTCGATAAATCAAAATAAACCAAATAACACTCTTGACTTTACGTCAATATAACTTTTTGTATTATTGACTCACATTAGCAATCTTGTTAGTATTCAAATTAACAACAAAAAAACAACCCGCCAACATAAATCACATATAAAACCAACAGTTAACATTAGGAAGTAGCAAACTTACAATTTAGTTCTTTAGGATAATAAAAGGATGTTTGAGCAAGAAAATAAAGGTATGAATTGGGATTTACTATATAACTATATGGTATTTTCTAAATGCGGCAAAATGAGAAAAGCTGCAAGCATGCTAAACATTAGTGTTTCAACGTTAAGTCGGCGGATGGAAAAATTGGAATCCGACCTTAACATGTCTTTGTTTAGAAGAAATGCAAATGGTATTGCTTTTACGGAAGAAGGCTATCGACTCGCAGAATATTGTAAATTACTGGATGGCAGTATCGCTGAAATTTCTCAAGCAATGCGCTTAACAGAAAACAATATTCGAAAAGTGGTTCGTTGTTCAATCGTTGCCGATATCGCTCGCTACTTGATTATTCCTCATTTAAATGAGTTTTATCAGAATAACCCAAATATTTTGATGGAAATGGATACGTCAATGCAGCTTGTTGATCTCGCAAATGAAGATTGGGACTTAGCCGTCCGCTTCTCCAGACCTGAACGTGGAGCACTTATTGTTAAGCGACTCGGTTCAACTCGGATAGGCCTCTACCGTCATCAAGAAATGCCCTTTGACCCCAACAAAAGCGTTCCATTTATTGGGTGGCACAAAAAGGATGCCGATTTTTTACCCAATGTTTTAGCAAGACAAATCGAAAACTATACGGAAGTGTTAAGAGTGTCTGACTTCTCTGAAGTCATATTAGCGATGAAAGACAAAGTCGGTATTGGTTTTATGCCTGACTATGTCGCCAAACAATTTCCTCAATTTGAATACGTAGACCTACCCGGAACATATCGAGATGTAGATATTTGGATGGTCGTAAGGGAAGCTTCCGCCAAAGCACCTCACGTTAAGCAATTTATGGCTTTTTTAAATCACCTTTTCTCCGACTTTAATTAATCTCCGCCAAATAAAATTGGGTTATTCGTTATATTGAATAACCCAAATTAAAATCATAAAAAGCAGTAACGAATTAAATGCTGAATAACTTAGTCGAACTTAAAATAAGTTCTTCATCTATCTTACGCTGAAACCGCTTGCTTTGATTCGTTGGCAGGTGAGGTACGAGCCTGTGTTGAAAACGCAAAGATCAAACCGAGTAACGCAAAAGACGCCGCACCAAACGGTAGGAAAGTTATACCGAGTGAGCTATCAATGATGTAGCCACCAAACGCTGCAGCTAACGCGTTAGCAAGGTTAAACGCCGCAATATTAAATGACGCGGCCATCACTGGCGCATCGCCCGCTGCAATCATTGCATTTACTTGCAGTGGTGTAATCGTTGCAAACAGCGCAGCACCAAACAGGAAGGTCAAAATATACATTGGGATCATGTAACTAGACAGAAGACCAATCGCCAGTAAGACAACAAATAGGAAACCCAGCGTCGCGTTTAAGCCAAGGGTTAAGTTCTTGTCCGTTAACCAACCACCAATTGGGTTGCCAACAGCCATACCTAATCCGAAAATAAATAACATCATTGAAATGTTACTTTCTTCAAACCCCGTGACGTCGATTAATAAAGGAGCAATGTAAGTCAGTAGTGTAAACGTGCCAGAAAAACCGACTAAGGTCAGTAACAAAGCACGGATCACTTTTGGTTGTAATAGTGTCTTGAATTCCGCACCGATGTTTTGTGGCTTCTCCGATTTCACTTTTGGTACCAAAATAAAGATGCCTACCATTGCAACAAAACCAAGAATAGCACAAGCAACAGACGTACTTCTCCAACCGAACTCTAAGCCAATCATTGTCCCTAAAGGCGCACCTGCGATGTTTGCAATCGTAGCCCCCATGAATACCATCGACATAGCTCGAGCTTGTTTGTCTTTACTAACCAACTGCGAGGCAATAATAGACGATAGGCCGTAGAATGAAGCATGTACAAGCGCCGTAAAGACCCTTGAGAACAACAAGGTTTCGTAGTTCGGTGCGAAAACAGCAATCACATTACCAACGGTAAAGAGCGCAAGTAAGAAAACAACCACTTGTTTTCTTGGGTACTTTGCCAAAATAGGCGTTAAAAGTGGCGCACCAATGACCACGCCAATGGCGTAGGCAGTAACAAGGAACCCAGCATCCGAAACGCTGATTCCAAAGTCTTGAGATACATTCAGGAGTAGTCCCAATATCACAAATTCAGTAGTTGAAATTGCAAAAGCCCCGAGGGCCAGTGCGAATACAGCTAATGGCATTTTTTATTCCTTAAGTAATTTATACCAATTTCATTTGAAGTAATTATTTAACTCCAAACAATAAAACAGTCACCAAGCACATTTGTTGACAAAATCGATAATAACAATACAAAAAAGAAAATTATGTATTAAAAAACGCAACTCATGTTTCATTTTTAGGTATTGAACTAAAAACCCCTTCTCAATAACATTATTTCAGTCCAGTAAAACGAACATCATAAACATCAACACAAATCGAAATAAAAAATAAATATTTTTTAAATAAGATTTAAATCGAATTATTTGGACACTCAAAAACACAAGATTCGCAATTAAACAAAGGTATTAATTATGTGGAAAAACTCACACATTATTGTCGACGACATCTTCCAAGGATTTTCGGATGGCAACGACGCTGTTCTCACAAGAACCGAGCTGTATAACAAACTGTTGAAAAATGAAGTTGATTTGGAAAATGTAAACTTCATCCTTGGCCAAGGCATCAACGAATTAGACCTTCGCAATATGTTGCGCTCTTTAGACGTTGATACCTCGAAATTTACTTTCGCCAACGAAAACAAGTACGTGAAAGCAAGCCAAAACAATACACACAAGCATTATTTCCAAAACATTCTTGTCAGCGTGGCCCGTCGTCTAGAAAACAAAACATATGAAATGGACTTAATGCTTGATGGCGGCAATGAATTCTTCAGTGACCATATGACCGGCCAACACGTCCAAGGCATGGCAATAATCGAAGCCGCTCGACAAGCTTTCTTGTCCGTGACAGAACAGTTCTACTTGGCGTCAAAAGATGAGAAATTCTATTTTGTTATCAATGATATAAACATAAAGTACAAACGTTTTGTGTTCCCGGTAGCCTCAACCATTCAATACACCATTTTGGAAGAACGCTTAACCGACGACCGTATGTCTTTTGATGTTTCTGTCGATGTAATTCAAGACGGGAAGATCTGTGCAAATACGTTGGTGAGCTTTACGGTGTTTGAATACAACACGATCGATGAGAAAGAAAAACGCGCAGCGGCGAAAGTCGTCTCTTCATTGCTTGAGCAACACTCAACTACAGTTCTGGATAAAGAGCTGGCTTAAGTAATAGTTTTATAAGGAAATTGTGAAATGATTTTGTATACAATTAACGGCTCAGGCTCCGATTCCGTATTAGCTTTAGCGAAATACTTAAATATTGAACTTGAGGTGAGACCTCGTTCGGAATTCCGCCCAGCACTTGAAGCGGTAAACCCAAGAGCTACAGTTCCGACACTTGTAGAAAGCCAAGATATTGCCATTACTGAAACGGCAACGATCTTACGTCTCTTAGCTAGACGTCATGGCCCTGAATTATTAGGCGAGTCTGAGTACATCCAAACCAAAGTTGATGAACTGGTAGGATTTATGAGTACGGTTGTATATCAAGGCTATTTATTAAAGTTTCGACCAGAATTCTACACCAGCGTTGAAGCCCATTATCCCGCGGTAGGCGAGAAAGCATTACAGGTACTTAAGAGCAACCTCCAATCTTGGGAGTTTTTACTTACAGGCTCACAGTACTTGGTTGGTGACAAATTGACGATTGCCGACTTCTACGCATACGTATTATTGAAATGGCAATCCAATATTGCCCCGCTCAATGAAACGGACACACCGAAACTGTTCCATTATTGGAACACGCTAAAAGAGCCTCGAGTACTTTAAAAAATAACCCCTCCTTAAAGCCCTATTTTCCAATTGAAGATAGGGCTTTTTATCATACATGGGTATACCAAATGACTGATATCTACATTCAGGCCTGTCATTCTTATCTTCCCAATAAACGCATTCTTGTCAAAGACGCTGTCGCAAACGAACTCTACGATGAAGACGAAGCGAGACGCGATGAATACGAATCTATTGCTGTTGAAGAGGAATTATGGCCAATTGAAATGGCGTTAAAGAGTGTTCAAGACACACTGAAGCAGGGCGCAAGTTCACGCGATGACATTGATTTTCTAACCTACAGCTTTATTCATCGGCAGGGCCATAAGCACTTGTGGCAACCTGCGGCTTATTTACAAGACAAACTCGACTTAAATCATGCCATGGCCGTATCTGTAAATCATGGCTGCAATAGCATGATGCTCAGCACAAAACTGGCAATGGATCATTTGCTTGCCAGTACCAGCCAATCCGCGCTTGTTGTTTGCGCAGACCGATTTGCCAATTCCGGCTTTGACCGTTGGCGTTCTGACTATGCTGTAGTTTACGGGGATGCGGCAGCCTCAGTGCTACTTTCCAAGCAACCGAGTCCACTCAAAATACTCCATTTTCAACAACAATCCGTTTCAAATCTCGAAAGTATGCATCGCTTCCAACGACCAGAACCAGAATCTATAGAAAGTGTTGCGTCCCAATACAACACGCGGGAGGCAAAAAAAGCATATATGAGCCATTACGGAAAAGAAGGATTCATCAACAACATGCGTGTTGCACTGAGTGGCATGAAACAGCGTCTTATTAACGAAACAGCGCTTTCAGAATCTGTTGCGGATTGGATTGTGTTTCCAAATGTGGGGAAAAGCATTCTCAATGGCCTCTATGAACCCCTGTTTTCTGACCTTGCAACGCAAAACTTATGGCACGTAGGAAAGACCATTGGACATGCTGGTGCAGCAGATCAATTTCTTGGGCTTGCCACTTTAATGAAGTCTAACAACCTGAAATCTGGACAAAAAATCTTGATGCTCGGCTCTGGAGCCGGGTTCAGTTGTAGCACCTTACTGTTGGAGGTCTGTTAGCTGATACTCGGTTCTACGAATTAAAATCTCGGCACGGGCATTATTTGACTTAATGCAATTCATTTTTAGAACCGCTGTTTCATTTATGTTCATTGCTTATAAATTTTTTCGTTCTTAAAATTAACAGACTACAACAACATTATTTTAATTTAATATAAACCGGCATTTTTAATATGAAAAATGAAAAGTCAAAATCAAGTTTATATAGATATACTAGCAACATTGTGAAGCATAGAATAATCGTTATTTTACTCGTCGCGATAGCTTGTTTTCTAATTGGTCAAGGCCAAAATAAAATTGGAGTCAATACAGACTATAAATACTTCTTTGGTGAAACTACTCCTCAAATCGTCGCGATGGACGAATTAGAGGCAACCTACAGTAAAAACGACAACGTTTTTTTCGCAATTACGCCTAAAGATAATCAAGATATCTTTTCTAAAGAGGTATTGGGTGCGATAACTGAAGCCACCAGCAAAGCATGGAAACTGCCTTTTGTTACCCGTGTGGACTCATTGTCCAACTTTCAACATATTGAAGCGAATGATGAAGGCTTAGTCGTTGAAGATTTGGTACGTCACCCTGAAGCGCTTTCAACACAGCAAATTGACAAAATAAAACGCGTCTCTTTACATGAACCATTATTGTTGAATCGGATTGTTTCTCCAGATGGAAAAAACGCCGGCATTAACATCATCATCCAGTTGCCTGGAGAGTCGCCGATGGAAACGTTCCAAATCGTTGGTGCAGCACGTGATCTCATTAAAGACATCGAAGCAAAGTACCCTGTCGACATTCGCCTAACGGGTGTGACTGTATTGAATGCAACATTTGGTGAAGTTGGCGCATCAGACTTACAAAACCTAACGCCGATTATGAATGGCATTATGGTGGTATTACTGCTGGTCTTGTTCCGTTCGATTTGGATGCTGTTAGCAACGCTTGCCATCGTCCAGCTTTCAAAAATGGCTGCGATGGGTTTAGTAGGTTACATCGGTATTCCAATCACAGCCCCGTCCTCAATCGCTGCGACGATCATCATGACGCTTGCCGTTGCTGATTCTGTACACATTATCATGGGTATGGTGTCCGAAATGCG
Source organism: Pseudoalteromonas xiamenensis (assembly GCF_017638925.1). Lineage (NCBI taxonomy): Bacteria > Pseudomonadati > Pseudomonadota > Gammaproteobacteria > Alteromonadales > Pseudoalteromonadaceae > Pseudoalteromonas > Pseudoalteromonas xiamenensis. The sequence goes on along the minus strand of NZ_CP072133.1, from coordinate 2,299,142 downwards.
CAATGGCCTTGAACGCAAGTTTGCTGTCATTGAAAGTATTAAAAAACAATTCGTTGCCGTACTAGTGACTAGCTTGACCACCGTTGTGGGCTTCTTATCTCTAAACTTTAGTGATGCGCCGCCATACCATGATTTAGGTAACATTACGGCCATTGGTGTAGTTGTCGCGTTTATTTTATCAGTAACGATTTTACCTGCCCTGCTTACGCTACTGCCGATTAAAGTAAAACCGCAAAATAAAGCACAAACGATCACAGGCAAATTCTTCTCGTCCGTTAATCAATTTGTCATTAGAAGAAAGTTTTCAATTATCACGTTATCACTGCTCTTTATCGGTACGTGTGCTGCTTACATCCCGAAAATGGTCTTAGATGATAAGTTTGTAGAATACTTCACAAACGACATTAATTTCCGCGTTGAATCTGACTACATCTCAGACAATCTGACTGGTTTGTACACCATCGAATTCAATATTAAATCGGGTGCGACGAATGGTGTTGCCAACCCTGAATTCATGAAAAAAGTGGACGATTTTGCCAACTTTTATCGTGAACAAAGCGATGTCTACAACGTTAACGTGTACACAGACGTAATGAAGCGTTTAAACCGCAGCCTACATAGTGACGATGCAAACGAATACAAGTTGCCAAAATCGACCACGGAAGCGGCTCAGTATCTCCTTCTGTACGAAATGTCTTTGCCGTACGGATTGGATTTAACAAACCAAATCAACATTGAAAAATCTGAGACCAAGATGGTTGTAACGATGCGTGACGTATCAACCGTCGAGTTGCGAAAAGCGGCTGAACGTGGCGAAGCGTGGTGGCAAGCGAATGCTAAAAGCTACGAACCCGTCATTGGCTCAGGTGCAACGGTGGTGTTCTCTCACATGTCTAAAGCGAACATTGAAGGCATGATCACAGGTACTATCCTATCGTTCATCCTAGTCACTGCGTTTATGTTTATCTCACTTCGCAGCTTAAAATATGGCTTGATCAGTATGGTCGCGAACATCTTCCCTGCCATTATTGCTTTCGGAATTTGGACCATCTTATACCAAGAAGCAGGTATGGCCATTTCCATCGTCGCGTCAGCCACTCTCGGTATTATTGTTGATGACTGTGTTCACTTCCTATCGAAATACGTACACGCCAGACGTGACCTTGGTTATAACGCTGAAAACGCTCTGGGTTACGCATTTAGTAGTGTAGGTGTCGCTCTTGTGTTCACATCCGTAACCTTGATGGCTGGTTTTATCGTCCTAGCGACATCACCATTCCTCATTAACAGTACATTAGGCATCTTATCAGCAATTACCGTACTTGCGGCTCTTGCTATCGATTTCCTACTGTTGCCAGCAATCTTGCTACTCGTTGACCGCTCAACTCAGCCGCAAACAAGCGCGGCGCAGCAAGATATGCCTTCGCTAAGCACAGGCAACGTATAACTAAGCATTCGTGCAAGGAGTAAAAAATGAAACTGACTTTTAAACCTCTACTTATCGCATCAGCACTTGCAGTGTGTTCAAGCTCGCTTTATGCGATGGATAATCAGGGTGATCGCGGATTGCAAATTGCAACTGAAATGGAACATCGCGACACCGGTTGGAAAGACCAAGAAGTAAACGTTGAAATGACAATGTTCAGCAGCACAGGCGACAAAAGCATTCGTTACATGCGAAACAAGGCGCTTGAAGTTGAAAACAATGGCGACAAGACGTTAGTTATTTTTGACCAGCCAGCAGACGTCAGTGGCACAGCATTTCTTTCTTTCACTTACAAAGAAGGAAGTGACGATCAATGGTTGTTCTTACCAGCTTTAAATCGCGTTAAACGTATTGCCTCTGACAACAAGTCTGGGCCTTTCATGGGGAGTGATTTTGCTTATGAAGACATTACCTCTCAGGAAGTTGAAAAGTACACCTATAAATACATTGGTGAAGACACACTTGGTGAGCGCGCGATGTTACAAATCGAACGATACCCAGTAAGTGAAACTTCAGGCTATTCGAAGCAAGTTGTCTGGGTCGACGCTGAACACTACATCAGCCAAAAAATCGACTATTACGACCGTAAAGGATCGCTGCTAAAAACCCAAGAATTTGTGGATTACAAACTCTATAACAACAAATTCTGGCGCGCCGACAAGCTAGTGATGGTTAATCATCAAAAGAAAACACGTACCGAAATTGAGCTAAAGGATTATGCGCTCAGTGCAGGTATTCCAGTGACTAACTTTAGTACTCGTGCCCTCACTCGTCTGAGATAAGCACGCACTGTATGCATGGGCATCGCTTGATGCTCATGCTTTAACACGAAGAAAGATTAAAAGGACTTTCGAGAATGAATACAGAATCAGAAGCTCAAGTGCTGATTGTGGGCGCAGGCCCGATAGGCCTAACAACAGGCATTCTACTCACACTCAATGGTATTCCTTGCCGGATTATCGACAAGAATAACCGTATTCCCAGTAAAGAATACTTTAGCCGTGCACTAGGTTTACACGCTCGTACATTAGAAGTTTTCGAAGACATTGGCGTCATTAAAAACATCATGACGAAAGGGCGCATTATCAATGGTATCGGTTTTTATGTTGAAGGCCGCCGCGTAACTGGTGTTTCCTTTAGAGAATTGCCAACAAGCTATCCTTTCATGCTGAGCATTCCACAAAGTGATACTGAAAGTATTTTAGAAGCCCGCTTAAATGAACTGGGCGTATTCGTAGAACGCCAGACAGAACTCGTTGACATCGTGCAAAGTGACTTGTTTGTGACGGCGCAAATTCGCCTACCGGATGGTTTTTTACAAACCCAAGCATACGCTTTTGTCGTTGGTACGGATGGTTTTCGCAGTAAGGTAAGAGACCTGTGCAACATCCCATTTGATGGCTCGGAATACGAAGAAAGTTGGCTTCTTGCTGAGTCATACCTATCTCGAGATTTCCCAAGTGACGAAGCGAACGTCGTCATTTCTAAAAACAGTTGTTTCGCAGTTGTTCCTATGCCGGATGGCAAAACACGAGTTACCGGGCCAGATACGAGTTCAATGAAAGACGTCGATGAGGTGGATTTGACACTCTTTGACACCGCATTGAAAGAAATGGGTGCCCTTGCAAACATCTCTTACACAGACCCCGAACAAGTGACGCGTTTTCGAGTGCACAAACGCTTGGCTAGACACTATGCTAAACATCGCGTTTTCTTAGCAGGCGACGCCGCACATGTTCATAGCCCCGGAGGCGGACAAGGTCTGAATACAGGTGTGTTAGATGCCTATAACCTCGTTTGGCGACTCAATTTAGTGATTAAAGAACAGGCAACCTTTGCACTGATGGATGACTACGAAGTGGAGCGCCGTCATGCAGGTGAAGTGACTGTTTTTGGCACTGATAAAGCAATGCAAATGCTCCGTAGCAACCGCTCAGCCATGAGTAAATCCATTACCAATTTAGTTTTGCCTTGGTTAATGAAATCAAATTTTGGCAAACAATTGGCTGCGAATATGAGCCAAATATTCAATCATTATCGCCACAACTACACAGAGCAAGAACAGGAGTACTATAACTGCTCTATCCAGCTTGGTGATCCGTTACTCAGAGTTGTTCCGCCCATCGATGTTGCGGGTGATCCACTTAAAATTCAGCCCAACGGTAAATTCACTTTCTTGGTTTTTTCAGCACACATGAAAAAAGAAGCACTTGCTGTTGAATTGAAAAAGCTTGTTACGGTTGCAAAGAATTACCAAAACTTTTTCCGCATCATTTTGATAGCAGATGCCCCAATGCAAAGCATCCCTGATGTTGAGTCTCGTCTTTGACAAATCCCGCTACATCCATAACGCATTCGGTATGAATGAACCTGGCGCGTATGTCTGTCGGCCCGATGGCATTATTGCCTCACGTACAAAGAATGCAAACTTTGAACATGTCTTCGACACCTTCATTCAAAAGTCACTTCGTTTAAGAACAAACGAATCGTCAGCCATGCGTGAAAGCGCCTAACTAAACTAGTCGATGGAAGTACTATGATGTTAAAACATCTCATCAATAGCCTGCTTATTGTTAGCTCTTCGGCATGCCTTGCTGGCAACCTGAATTGGAAAATGGAATCGGGTGTCGAGTTACGTGGGTTTGAGCATGCGGGTTTGGGCACAAACAGCGACGCTACGGTTTCACTGTATGCGGAGCCGGAATTTACCTATGAAACGAGTCAGGGCACGGACATCTTTTCGGGTAAAGCATTTATGCGTGCTGACAACGAAGATGCACAGCGCAGTCACGTCGACATCCGAGAACTGTCTTGGCTTCACATCAATGAAGAATCGGACCTTCGAATTGGGATCAGCCGAGTTTTCTGGGGTGTGACCGAATCACAACACTTAGTTGATGTCATCAACCAGACTGACCTCGTCGAAAATCCCGATGGCGAAGCCAAACTCGGACAACCTATGATCCAATGGGCATGGATGCAAGATTGGGGTACGTTAGATCTCTATGCCCTCGTTGGCTTTCGTGAGCGCCGCTTTCCTGGTGAAGATGGACGATTTAGAACCCTTTACCCGATTGATAAACAGGCAACAACTTATGAAGCCAGCAATAACAAAGATCGTATCGATTTAGCCGTACGTTATAGTCGCACTATCGAGAGCTGGGATTTCGCTGTGTCACATTTTTCTGGCACGGCGAGAACCCCGGTATTAGAAGAACGACCTGACATTGACGGTATTAAGTACGCGCCTCATTACCCCTTGTTGGAGCAAACCGGCTTTGTCTCTCAATATGTCCAAGGTGATTGGCTTTGGAAAGTCGAACTCATTAGTGCACAACAGCAGAATCAACGATTTACAGCCAGTACTTTTGGATTTGAATACACCCAAGTAGGCGTTTTCGCAAGCCAAGCGGACTTAGGTTGGCTGGTTGAATACTCATTTGATGATAGAGGAACAAATGGGCCATCCTCTTTTGAACATGACTGGTTTGCAGGCTGGCGCTTATCGGCCAACGACCCCCAATCATCTGAAGCTTTATTAGGCCTATTATGGGACCCCGCTTCTGGTGAAAAGTCCGTCTCGATTGAAGCCAGTACTCGACTTGGCAACGACATTAAAATTGCGTTCGAAATGCGCAGTTATAGCGGCTCAAAACCCGCCGATGATCTTTTCTCCGACGACGACAAACTCCTGTTTTTAAGTACAGAGAGTTACGCTCAACTTGAAGTTGCTTATTATTTTTAACCAAGGAATGCAGATGGAACACGATTATAAAAGCTACGCTTTTTTTGACGTAGACAACACGCTCATAAAAATAAAAAGCATGTTTTCTTTCTTAGAATTTATCGAAAAAGAAGCAACGCCCACAGTGACGATAAATCCCCAAGCAAAAGAAAACTTTCTTGCTTTGGCAAAACAGAACCAAGATAGGAATCTGGCGAACAAAGTCTATTACCAACTATTTAAAGGTATTGAGGCCTCTCTCTTTTACCGATTAGCGCAACAATGGGCAGACCGCCAACGCGAAGGTATTGCGTCTCTATTGCTCGGAAACACAGTGAAACGCTTACAAGAGCATAAAAATAACGGCACTGGAGTCATCTTCGTGTCGGGGTCCTTTCCTGAATTACTAGCGCCTTTTATGGAAGAGCTAGATGCGGATGGCTGCTTAGCCACCAAAATTGAAGAAGTTAATGGCGTACTCACAGGTGAAATCGACGCCCCACAAACGATCGGTGAAGGCAAAGCAGTCGCAGTTCGCGCTTTTCTTGCTGAAAAGAATGTGCCAGCAGAACAGTGTTTTGCGTATGGCGATGACATCAGCGATGCCCCAATGCTTCACGCTGTAGGAACCGCAACGGCCATTATTGGCAACCCCCTGTTAGAACAAGAAGCTGACAAATATCACTGGGAAAAACTACACGCTTAGTTGTAGTGAATTGACTTTATGTAACAAACCGAAGGACACGAAAAATGAGTTTATTAAAAGATAAAAAAGGCATGATCGTAGGCGCAACATCTGGCATTGGTCGTGCTGCAGCAACGTTGTTTGCAAAAGAAGGTGCGGAAGTTGTCGTGATTGGCCGCCGTGCCGAATTACTTGAGAGCCTCGTTTCTGAAATCAAAGAAGCCGGTGGTAAAGCACATTACATTGTCGCAGACATTGCTAAGAGTGATGACATCAAACGCATGACGGATGAAGCACAAACGTTGTTAGGACGCCTTGATTTCGCCTTTAATAATGCGGGAACAATCGGGAATTTCGCCCCTATTTTCGACCAAAGTGAAGCGGATTGGGATCACACAATCGGCACAAACCTAAAAGCGGTGTGGCTATCTATTAAAGAGCAAGCCACTGCAATGCGAATCTCATGGCGGCGCTATCGTTAACACCTCTTCATGGCTCTCTAACGGTGGCCTAATTGGTTCTACTGCCTATTCTGCAAGCAAAGCGGGCATGGATGGCATTATCCGTCCTGCGGCACTCGAACTTGCTCAATATGGCATTCGCATCAATAACATTAATCCTGGTGGCGTTGATACTGAAATGACGCGCGAAGCATTTCAACATGATGAACAAGTGCTAAGCACGTTTGCAAAGTCTCATCCATTGGGGAAACTAGCCTCTTCTGAAGAAATTGCTGAACTTGCCGCCTACCTGTTGTCAGACAGAGCTCGAAACATCACTGGCCAAGCTATCTTTACCGATGGTGGATATGCCATTGCGGGTCAAAGGGGTTAACGGTGCGAACCAATCAACCTTTAAGAACTCGAAAATCGCCATTAATGGCGATTCTCGCTTCACTTTTCTTCGGGTCGGTATCTGCTCAAGCCTCGAGCACTCCATGGTTTGATGAAGAAACTCAAACTGAACGTATCGTCTTACCCGAGGGCTATAAGTACCCTAATGGCATTACACATTCGCCAAAAGGCCGTGTTTTTGTCGGATCTGTTGTCTCTGGCGACATACTTGAAATAAAGCCTAACAAGAAAGTACGCGTTGCAATTCCTGCTTCCGAGCAGGTCTTTGCAGGTACTAGCTTACGTTTCGATGAGGTCACCAACATGCTTTGGGTTGCTTCACCAGACTTCCTTGGTGTAACAGATAGTGATGGTAACGTCACTCGCAGGGCACATCGAGTGGCAGCGATTGATGTGAAAAAGCGCAAAGTTCTGCGCATTTGGACCATGCCAGATCAAGGATTCTGTAACGACATCGCTTTGGATGGTCACGGTGGCGTATTTATTTCAGATAGCATCGCAGACCTTGTGCATCATATTGATTCACCCACGTCAGAGCTTGAACCTTATGCAACCAGTAGCTTGTTTTCGCCTGGCGAACTTGGGCCTGCAGGCATCGTACAGCTCGCAAATAGCGACCTGATTGTTGGTCTATACAGTGCGGGCGAATTGCTACGAGTAAGTGGAAACGACCGCTCTGTTAGTCGTATTCCACTCCAGCGCAGTTTAGAAAATCCCGATGGCATCTACGCGATTAGCGACAATAAAATCTTAGTTCTTGAAGGTGGTGCAAATAGTGGAAATGGTAAGCTTAATCTGATTGATTTTAATGGTGATGCACCATACGCCGTTCACACACTTGTCGAACATATAGAGTCCCCACTAAATCTTACCGTGGTGGATGATAAAGTTTATATTACTGAAAGCAGAATAAGGCATTTACTTATTAAAGATACAGGTTTACCAGTGCCTGAAGCGTTTTTTATAAGAGAAATCGACCTATCTAGTAATCCGTTTTACGAAATAGACTAACTTACTTACTCCACAATGCCCTGAGAGGATCGCTTTTTCTACATCCTAATTGGGGCATTTTTATTTTCGCTCCATTCTTTATCCTCTTGCCTCAATCGCTATGTGCTTTTCATACATCTTAATGAAACCGTTCGCGAAGATACATCTCCATCGAATGCTATTATTCCAATAAGCAACGCCAGTGACCGCAAATAGACTCGGTAGTGTTCTATGTTTGCCACTCGAAATCATACCTATAAATTTGTTTTCTAATATTCTGATAAGTAAATAACTACAATTTGAGTCAGGAAATCCTGAGCCGGCTGCGCTACGCTAGTGTGCGTCGCTTTACTGAGGCAAAATACGTTCGAAGTGGAGCTCTATAGTGCTGTACATAGGCGAGATCAGGAATGATCGAGGTGAAATGCCACAAGGAGGTATTCCAATATTAATTTGGGTTTGGGATATGTTTCTGAGCGCATAAAGCAAAAAAGCCCGACTCTTTCGGATCGGGCTTTCTTTAAATAGAGTCGGGGGCGCCTAGTCGGGGGCGCCCAGCCTGGCGATGGTCGGGGACGCCTAGTCCGTCTGCGCTTCGCTTGCGTTCCTCGGACTGCGAAGATGATCAATCTTCGGTTCCTCGTCACCCTACTTTCACGTAGGACATCTCTAAACACGTAATAAATAAGAAGGCCTCTTCTTTCGAAGAGGCCTTCTTATTTAATTAAGAGCCTGGCGATGTCCTACTTTCACATGGCAGCTGCCACACTATCATCGGCGCTGTTGCGTTTCACTTCTGAGTTCGGCATGGGGTCAGGTGGGTCCACAACGCTATTGTCACCAAGCATAAGCTGGTCGTCTACTCGCTACCGCAAGTAAACTAAATCTGGAATTCTGATATTAATGTCTTTTACTTCGTCGTTGTCTACTTTAGTCAATACTTAACTTCTAACAACTTAAACCACTTTGGCGTTGTATGGTTAAGCCTCACGGGTAATTAGTACAGGTTAGCTTCACGCCTCACAGCGCTTCCACACCCTGCCTATCAACGTTGTAGTCTCCAACGGCCCTTTAGTGGAGTTAAACTCCAAGTGAGAACTCATCTCGAGGCTCGCTTCCCGCTTAGATGCTTTCAGCGGTTATCGATTCCGAACGTAGCTACCGGGCAATGCCATTGGCATGACAACCCGAACACCAGCGGTTCGTCCACTCCGGTCCTCTCGTACTAGGAGCAGCCCCTCTCAATTCTCAAACGCCCACGGCAGATAGGGACCGAACTGTCTCACGACGTTCTAAACCCAGCTCGCGTACCACTTTAAATGGCGAACAGCCATACCCTTGGGACCGACTTCAGCCCCAGGATGTGATGAGCCGACATCGAGGTGCCAAACACCGCCGTCGATATGAACTCTTGGGCGGTATCAGCCTGTTATCCCCGGAGTACCTTTTATCCGTTGAGCGATGGCCCTTCCATTCAGAACCACCGGATCACTATGACCTACTTTCGTACCTGCTCGACGTGTCTGTCTCGCAGTTAAGCTTGCTTCTACCATTACACTAACCGAGCGATGTCCGACCGCTCTTAGCAAACCTTCGTGCTCCTCCGTTACTCTTTGGGAGGAGACCGCCCCAGTCAAACTACCCACCAGGCACTGTCCGTAACCCCGATTAGGGGCCAACGTTAGAACATCAAACATACAAGGGTGGTATTTCAAGGACGGCTCCACAAGAACTAGCGTTCTTGCTTCAAAGCCTCCCACCTATCCTACACATGTAGGTTCAATGTTCAGTGCCAAGCTATAGTAAAGGTTCACGGGGTCTTTCCGTCTAGCCGCGGGTACACAGCATCTTCACTGCGATTTCAATTTCACTGAGTCTCGGGTGGAGACAGCGTAGCCATGATTACGCCATTCGTGCAGGTCGGAACTTACCCGACAAGGAATTTCGCTACCTTAGGACCGTTATAGTTACGGCCGCCGTTTACCGGGGCTTCGATCAAGAGCTTCGTCCGAAGACTAACCCCATCAATTAACCTTCCGGCACCGGGCAGGCGTCACACCGTATACGTCATCTTACGATTTTGCACAGTGCTGTGTTTTTAATAAACAGTTCCAGCTACCTATTCTCTGCGACTCCCGTCTGCTTACACCGCAAGGGCTTAACAGACAAGAGCGTACCTTCTCCCGAAGTTACGGTACCATTTTGCCTAGTTCCTTCACCCGAGTTCTCTCAAGCGCCTTAGTATTCTCTACCTGACCACCTGTGTCGGTTTCGGGTACGATTCGATATGAACTGAAGCTTAGAGGCTTTTCCTGGAAGTAGGGCATCAACAACTTCACACCCGTAGGTGCTCGTCTCGTATCTCAGCCTTAAGGAAACCCGGATTTACCTAAGTCTCCAGCCTACATACTTTCACATGGACAACCAACGCCATGCTTGCCTAGCCTGCTCCGTCCCCCCATCGCATTCATATCAAGTACGGGAATATTAACCCGTTTCCCATCGACTACGCTCTTCAGCCTCGCCTTAGGGGTCGACTCACCCTACCCTGATTAACATGGGATAGGAACCCTTGGTCTTCCGGCGTGCGGGTTTTTCACCCGCATTATCGTTACTTATGTCAGCATTCGCACTTCTGATACCTCCAGCATACCTCCCGGTACACCTTCAACGGCTTACAGAACGCTCCCCTACCCCGCAGATAAAATCTGCAGCCGCAGCTTCGGTGGTATGTTTAGCCCCGTTACATCTTCCGCGCAGGCCGACTCGACTAGTGAGCTATTACGCTTTCTTTAAAGGGTGGCTGCTTCTAAGCCAACCTCCTAGCTGTTTTAGCCTTCCCACATCGTTTCCCACTTAACATACACTTTGGGACCTTAGCTGGCGGTCTGGGTTGTTTCCCTCTTCACGACGGACGTTAGCACCCGCCGTGTGTCTCCCGGATATTACTTACTGGTATTCGGAGTTTGCAAAGGGTTGGTAAGTCGGGATGACCCCCTAGCCTTAACAGTGCTCTACCCCCAGTAGTATTCGTCCGAGGCTCTACCTAAATAGATTTCGGGGAGAACCAGCTATCTCCCGGTTTGATTAGCCTTTCACTCCAATCCACAAGTCATCCCCTACCTTTTCAACGGGAGTGGGTTCGGTCCTCCAGTCAGTGTTACCTGACCTTCAACCTGCTCATGGATAGATCACCGGGTTTCGGGTCTATACCCTGCAACTAAGCGCCCAGTTAAGACTCGCTTTCGCTACGGCTACCCTATTCGGTTAACCTCGCTACAGAATATAAGTCGCTGACCCATTATACAAAAGGTACGCAGTCACACCACGAAGGTGCTCCTACTGCTTGTACGTACACGGTTTCAGGTTCTATTTCACTCCCCTTACAGGGGTTCTTTTCGCCTTTCCCTCACGGTACTGGTTCACTATCGGTCAGTTGGGAGTATTTAGCCTTGGAGGATGGTCCCCCCATATTCAGACAAGGTTTCACGTGCCCCGTCCTACTCGATTTCACTGTGTATAAGTTTTTGTGTACGGGACTATCACCCTGTATCGTTACACTTTCCAGAATATTCCACTAACTACAACACAGCTTAAGGGCTGGTCCGCGTTCGCTCGCCACTACTAACGGAATCTCGGTTGATTTCTTTTCCTCGGGGTACTTAGATGTTTCAGTTCTCCCGGTTCGCCTCCTATGGCTATGTATTCACCATAGGATACCTATAAATAGGTGGGTTTCCCCATTCGGAAATCCGAGCCTCAAGCGCCTCTTACTGGCTTGACTCGGCTTATCGCAAGTTAGTACGTCCTTCATCGCCTCCAACTGCCAAGGCATCCACCGTGTACGCTTAGTCACTTAACCATACAACCCAAAATGGTTTGCATCGTCAAAGACAGTTTAAC
>NZ_CP072133.1:2197500-2285000 GCF_017638925.1 Pseudoalteromonas xiamenensis | reverse complement strand
TAAAGCTGAAAATACGAGCAATTAGACTAAAATTTGTTACTTTAGGATGACGATCTATGCTTTTTATTATTGCGAAGATTATATAAGTCGCTAAGATAGCAATTTCGTTTGTTAAATTAATGTTTATCCATTGTTTACTCGGTACAACAATATGAAATTCCCAGATCAAAGATCATTTATTATTAGTGCGTTACTTGGATTAATTGCATTTTTCATCGCACACACCATGTCAGCAGCGCTGCAAACTCAATTTGCACTTGTTGTCGCTATAAGTACTTTATTAGGAGGTATCATTACATCCTACTTCTCTGCGACCTCATTTGAGAGCGCCACGGACGAAACCATCAAAACGAAAACTATTTACGTTGGCAATCTTCCGTATCGTGCAAATGAGTCAGTAGTTCGTTCTTTATTTGAAGAACAAGGTACGGTTGTGAACGTTCGTTTGCTTAAAGATAAAAATACAGGCAAACGTCGTGGCTTTGGATTTGTTGAAATGGCAGAAGCTGATGCTGAAAAAGCAATAGCGGCTCTTAATGACAAAGAGTTTCAACAGCGCACATTGAAAGTTCGTGAAGCAAAGCAAAAGCCGGAGGACTCAGAAGACGAATAGTCTCAACTCAGAGTCTCGAATTCACCTAACTTTACAAGTAAATCAAAAAGGCTTCGTTGCTGACGCAACGAAGCCTTTTATTTTTCTTCATGGCTATGTCTACTAATGAGAAAATCTAAACACGCCCACTGATTCAACATTACGAATTTGACTGCTTTTGACTATCCAACGTTTGGAAGTAAGCTTGCGCGTAATCGAGGAATTCTTTCAATCGCGCTTGGCCGTGGTTCATCCATTCCATAATATCTGGCAATTGCTTTTCCACACCCAACGCTTTGCCTTGACCATGTACTTCGCGCAGCCCCTCGTTTAGAGGTTGAAAAGCTTTTGCAGCTTGAGCTGTCGGGTTGGATTGCTGGTACTGGCTAATAGCAGCCGTTTGCTTCGTTTGTTTCATGTCTAAAGAAAACTGTGCAATTTGTTCATTGTCCAAACTCAGTTTCTTCGCTTGCTCAAACGCCTTATCAAAATCACCTCGGAAAAACGCGTTACTAATATCGCGAATATCCTTCATCATGCCATTTATCGCTTCTTTCTCCGCGTCATTCACTTCACCATTGACACTGATAGAAAACTCCACTTCATGCTGTTGCTCTGACGCAAACGCAAATGCTTTGCCTTTTTCACCTTCACTTGCAGCAAAACCTTGCTTAGACGAATAGGCATCATTGAACGAAATAACGATTTCGTCACCTTCAGCAGTCGTGAATGAGAATTCAGCCTGATTTTGTAAACTCGCGTATTGTGCCCCTGCAACCAATACACCTTGTGATTGAGGTTCAAAGAGTGATTTTTCAAAATCATCTAACCCTTTGTGAATACCCTCTTGAGATTTTGAGATCCCCGTTTTGATGTCGTCGTCAAGCAGGCCTGAATCGTCAAGTATCTTACTCGCGTCATCAACCCCCAGATTGACGCCTTCTCGTGCTTTGCCCAGCATCTCTCGCAATTCGTCGTCCGATTTGCCGTTTGCTTTGGCCATGTTTACAGCACCTTTCACAAATTCGAGCACGTTTTTCACGACGCTTTCAAAGTCAAACAGCGGTTTTTTCTCTGCTTTATCTTTCTTCGGCGCAATTCCCAACGCTTCGTTCAGCTTATCTTCTAACACTTTCGCCGAGGTTTTAAATTTATCCCCTTGATAGCTGTCCGAATTGAGAAGCCCTAGTTTCTGTCCAGGCCGATGCGTGAGCGGAAATTTATCCAACCCAGGTGGCATCACCCCATGTTGTTGACCAATTTTCATCATTCTACTCCGTTAAATACCCTGATCAGTTATCGACCTTTTAACTCAAAGCTTGATACATTTGTGCAAAAAAAACACAATTATTTTTCTTATCCCCTCGTTCTATGCTAGACAAATGTCGAATGCTCCCTAAAATAGCGCGACTCAAAAAGGTAAAAGACAAGAGGAATGCAGCATCATGGCGGCTATACATATTGATACTTCAGTTTACGAAACACAACTAGCAGAAAAAGCTGAACGAATCTCGAACCAATTCGCGCGCTTTGGAGCACCTCAACTTGAAGTGTACGATTCTCCTGTCAGCCATTATCGTCAACGAGCTGAGTTTCGAGTTTGGCACGATGGCGAAGACCTGTTCCACATCATGTTTGACCAACAAACAAAAGAAAAAATTCGAGTTGATCAATTTGATGCTGCTGCCCCGCTCATTAACGAAATGATGCAAGTCATGGTTGAGAAGTTAAAAACACAAGATATTTTGCGCCGTAAACTTTTCCAAATCGACTACCTATCCACACTTAGCGGCGAAATTCTGGTGAGTTTGCTCTATCACAAGCCTCTTGATGACGCTTGGCTTAGTGCAATGCAGCAGTTACGCGAAGAGCTTCAACAAAAATACAAGATCGATTTTATCGGTCGCGCTCGTAAGCAAAAAGTCGTTTTTGGTAACGATTACGTCACTGAGCAACTCAACGTAAACGGCAAATCATATCTCTATCAGCAAGTCGAAAATAGCTTCACGCAACCCAATGCCAAAGTGAATGAAAAGATGTTGGCTTGGGCACAGTCAATCAGTGAAACGCTCAGCAATGACCTGCTTGAGCTATACTGTGGCAATGGTAACTTCTCAATTGCTTTGGCTGGTCACTACAACAAAGTACTAGCAACTGAAATTTCAAAATCATCGGTGCATTCAGCGCAAGTGAACATTGCGGCAAATCAGTTGACGAATCTTGATATCATTCGCATGTCGAGCGAAGAATTTACACAAGCAATGAAAGGTGAAAAACAGTTCTCTCGCTTAAATGGCATTGATCTGCAATCGTATAATTGTCAAACCATCCTCGTTGACCCACCACGTGCAGGAATGGATGAGTTGACCTGCCGCTTGGTGAGCGAGTATGACAACATCATTTATATTTCTTGTAATCCTGACACGCTTGAACGAGATTTGGAACTTCTCTCACAAACGCATACTCTTTCAAGAATCGCGATTTTCGATCAATTCCCTTATACCCATCACGTCGAATCTGGTGTGTTCTTACAACGAAAATAGACAATAAAAAAAGCCCCGTTTTTCGGGGCTTTTTTATTTATTTCATTTTCGCTAGGTAATTTATCAACGCAGCAATTTGTTCTGGTTCTGTCGTTTTAGACTCACGCAAACGCAATTTGTACTTTCCATTGACGATGAACGTTGGTACACCCGTTAACGCTTTCTTCTCAGAATAGTAGTTCTGGTCGCTTTCCATTTTTTTCGCTTTTGTACGCACCGTGAAGCTATTAAACACTTTGTCGAATGTGTCGCCATCAACGCCTTGCGCAACAAATATGTCTTTCACATCCGCCAACTCATTTACTTTCGCGTGTTTGCCATGAAAATGATTGAAAATGGCAGCGATAATTTTATCTTTTTCTGGCAATGCATCCGCCGCTGCCAATGCTTGAGCGAGCATAACTTGGATTTTAGGATCACGCACGCCCACAAAGTTTACGTGGCTCTTCTTAAACTCAACGTCTTTGTCTAAGTGTGGTTTGATATCGGCAATGAGTTTTTCGAAGGTATTACAGTGAGGACAGTAGAACGAGAAAAACTCAACGACTTCTGGCTTTCTTGAAGCACGGTCACTGACCACCTCATAGTGGTCCCCTTCAACAAAAGGTGCAGCTTGCGCAAACAGTGGTAGCATGAGTTCCTAATAGAGCGACTTTAACTAACTTAAGCATCGATCATTCCTTATTTTTTTAATAAATAGGCGACAAGTTCGTGAAGTTCTTCTTGGCTTTTAAGCGCTGAAGTATTGAGTTTGTATTTGTCGTTCACGATAAACGTCGGCACGCCAGTCAGCGCGTTAATTTTTGAATATTTCTCTTGTGCTTCAACCATCGCTTTTTCCGCCGCCAAAACAGGCATACTCACAAGTGCTGCATCGTATTCTGGTTCGGAAATACCATTCGCCACCATCAGTGCCTTTAAGTCTTTCATGTCGGTAAAACGGATATGTTGGGTGTGAATGGCATTAAACAATTGCTGAGCCACTTCGTGTTCTTTTCCATGTTGCTTTGCAATAATGTACGCATAGCTCAAATTCGATTGAACATCACTTGGCAACCCACCTAAGAAATTGACGTGACTCTTTTCAAAAACAGCTCCTTCAGGAAGCGACTTTTCAAGAGCTATCGCGACAGGTTCAAATCGGAAACAATGCGGACAATAGAATGAGAAGAATTCCGTCACTTTTGCGGTCTCACTTTTTTCAACCGACAACGTGTTGTAATGCTTACCATCTTCAAAATCGGTTGCAAAGGCCATCATCGGCAAACACAGCGCGAATAACGCCACTTTTAATTTTTTTATCATGTCTTTCTCTCAATATTTTTTAAGGCCACAAAGTCAACGTAGGTGACTCCATCGCAAGGATTTGTTCTTCTAATGCTTTGAGTTGTTGTTCCCAATACTGCGGCGTTGCAAACCATGAAAATGCCGACTTAAATGCAGGGTCATCAAATCGTTTTGACAACCATGCCATGTAGTTCACCATACGCATTGTCCGAAGTGATTCAATCATCTCTAATTCTGACCGTGGAAAATCACGAAACATTTCATAACCACACAGTAGCGTATCAAGCTGAACCATCTGTGACTGACGATCACCACTTAGCATCATCCAGAGGTCTTGAACCGCTGGCCCCATGCATGCGTCATCGAGATCCACTAAACACAGTCCCTCTGTCATGGACAGAATATTGCCAGTATGGCAGTCTCCATGCAATCGGATCTGGTTATTTGGTCTATATAGAGCGACCACTTTCGCTTTTAGTTCCTCAACTAACTCAATTAATCGCAATTTGTATGTACTAGGAATAAGCGGACTTTGCTCTAATTCACGCGACGCTTCAACCAAATGCGTTTGCGGCCCTAAAGTGGTACGTGACGCAAACTGCTGTTTTTCGCCTACTTGATGTACCCGCCCAAGTAGCTGACCTAAATATTCAAGGTTATCTAAATTATCGGCTTCAAACGACCGACCGCCGACACTTGGGTAAACCGTAAACCAATAACCATCGTGCTCAAACAAACTATTGCCATCTCGCGTTATGGGGGCAACTACGGGAATTTCCGCATCTTGAAGTTCAAACGCAAAGGCATGTTCCTCCAAAATTTGCGCTTGAGTCCAACGATGAGGACGATAAAACTTGGTTACATAACGCAACCCGTCATCGGCTTTGAACTGATAAACCCGGTTCTCATAGCTGTTCAACGCCAATAACCCCGTTTCAGGATAAATCCCGAGTGACTCGACCGCGTCGAGAATATGTTCAGGTGTGAGGTTTGAAAAGCTAAATTGGCTCATGGTTTCCTTCAACTTAATTTGTTCTAGTAAAAGAAAAGCGGGTTATCCCCGCTTTTCGTTTTGTTTTCCAAGCGACTTATTTTGCTCGGAAGAAATTTGTCTTTTGCGACAAGGATTGTTCTGGATTGTCTTTCAACCTAACGACAAATTCAAATTCTGTCACTGGCTTTTTCAACAAATATGGATCTATGACGATAGAAATAGGCAAATCATGTGAAGCCCCAGCTTCAACCGAGACTTCCGTTTTACCCAATAATTGAAACTCTGGTAATCCTTGGACTTCAACTGTAAATTCCTGCTCAACTTGCGCTTTGTTGATCACTTTTAAGGTGTAGGTATTTTCAATCAAGCCCTCAAAGTTTTCGCGATACAATTGGTTTCTATCTCGAATGATATCAAGTTCCATCGGCTTACGTGTTGCAATGTTTACAACCAAAGCTGATGAAAGTACAACAAGCAGAATGACATAGCCGATGAGCTTTGGTCGCACCGCTTTGGTCTTCTCAGAATGAGACTCTAAGTTACGCTCAGTCGTGTAAGAGATGAGTCCACGCGGGTAATTCATTTTGTCCATTACCCCATCACACGCATCAATACACGCACCACAGTTGATACATTCGTATTGCAGACCATTACGAATGTCGATGCCAGTAGGACAAACCTGAACACACAAATTACAATCGATACAATCCCCTAATCCCAATTCCTTCGGGTTTTGTTTACGGCCACGAGGTCCACGATTTTCACCGCGAGAGGCATCGTAGCTCACCGTGAAGGTATCTTTATCGAACATCGCGGATTGGAAGCGTGAATACGGACACATGTGTAAACACATGATTTCTCTCATCCAACCTGCATTTCCATAAGTACAGAAAGTAAACACTAAGGTACTTATCGCCGCTGACGCTGATGCCGAAAAAGTAAAAAAGTCAGGCACAAACTCGCGAATTGGTGTGAAGTAACCAACAAACGTAATTGAAGTATACAAAGAAAAAGCTATCCAACTTGCGTGCTTAGCTGATTTACGTAAAAACTTGTCCATGTCAATTGGTCGCTCATCAAGCTTTTTACGTTGATTTGCAGAACCTTCGAGTTTTTCTTCAAACCAAATAAAAATAAACGTCCAAACGGTTTGAGGGCAGGTGTAGCCACACCAGACACGACCATAGAATGCCGTCACCACGAACAATGCAAACGCCGCAATCATGAAAATAAAAGCAAGGATGGTAAGATCTTGTGGCAATAAAGTCAGGCCAAAAATATTAAATTTTTGCGCCATAATATCGAATAAAACGGCTTGTTTTCCTTGATAGTTAATCCAAGGCAGCAACATAAATGCGAGCATCCCGACAAATCCGATACGACGACGAAGCAGTTGATGAAGACCCGATACGGCTCTGACGTATATCCGATTGCGAGGATTAAATCGATCTGGCTGCAGATCGGCCGGTTTTTGGATTTTCACCTCAGTAGAGATGTTTTTCACTTTGATTTGATTATCCATCGAAGCTCCTTAACGCATCGCTCGGATCAAAAAAGGTGACTTGCTACAGTGACCACTCATTTACTACGGGTATTATAAGCAAGGCATTCAGGTATTTAACAGCGACAACGCTAAATTTGCATAAAAACCTCTGCCTTTCATCACCCCATACATCCTGATTGCCGTTTTACTCAGACACCTGATTAAAAGGTAGTCGCGTAATTGACTTAAGCACAACACTGGCAACGGCTTCTTGTACTTATTACTCGTTCCCAAAAACCTGATTGAACACTTGCTTTTAAAAACACCATTTTATTACACTGTGCTTCAAGACATGTCGTCTAGATCAAAGATTAGGAAATTATGAAAAAGTTTTTGTTCTTCGTGGTTGTGGTATTAATCTTTTTCACCGTAGACCATCCGTTAATTAAAGAACAACGCGACAAATTATTGGGCGAAGGAATGACTGCGCTTGGTGAAACGAGTCAGCTACAACATAGTTTAGCCGCAAAAGTAGCTCGCTCTGAAATCGAACGCCAACTTAGTTTGACGGAAACCGAACGCGATTATCTTAATGAAGCGTTATTAACTGACAAGAAATTGGAAGAGTTTCACATTCGTTATTGTGTACGCAACGAACTGAACTTGTACTTTTACGAATCACGTTTAGCGGTTATCTGTGACATCGTACTTTCATCGATTCCTGCGGATAAAAAATAACGTGGATTTTTCATCGATTAATAAAGCGCACAGCGCTTCATTTCACGATCAGAAAGCGCTGATAAAACGATTGCTTGCTGGGAAGCCATGCCAATGCAAAGTATGCAAGAAACCGCTACTAGTGCATCTTGATGATAAAACTCAAGTTGGGAAAGTGCATTGCCCTGACGGGTGTACCGAAATAGAATTGGAATTAGGAAGCCGCTAGTGCTTCCTAATGCCCGTTAATCATCAAAAAGAATCTGCGCTGCTGCCTCAATCAAATTGGCGAATTCACGAGAAAACTCCTGCAGAAGAGCAAATTGTTCTATCACGAAACTATTAAACTCTAAGTCATGTGCAAGGCAAAATTGCTCGATTTGTGATTGTGGTAGTGCAAAAAAACCGAGTTGTTCGATACTCACTTGTAGCGCCTCTAGCATCTCCTGAGCTTGACCTGTCGCGTTGGATAACACATCAGCATAAACACCCACGCCATCCAAAAATCCTAGGCTCCATTGATGGATCTTCTTTAAATCAAACGCACTCAATGTGAAAGGCGCATAACCTTGTTCAGAGTAAACCGTTTCAGAAACGTGATGATGTAGTGCCATAAATGCAAAAACACTTTGCTCATCTAATTGACCTGCAGAAAACCCAAATCGAGCTAACCATTGCTCGGGTTCTTGTCCCTCAGGTCCACACACATCTGCAAATAAGTAGCCTTCCACGAAATCGATGGTGTAAGGACTGTGTATTGCGTCGAGGGCCTGAACGATTAATTGCTGTTCCACATCGCTATAAGTAAATGTATACATGATCAGAGCTTGATTGGGTAATAGCCATCACTGTCTGCTCTGCCTAAAAACTTCACAGCATCGTGAACTTCTTTTGGCAACGAAGCATCTGGCTTAATTTTTCCGTTTACGTTGAACTGCAAATTCTGACTGAGTAACGCGTCAGCTTGCAAGCCCAGTTTATTGTCAGGAGACACAGTGATTGCAATGTTACCAGACTTACAGTCCAATCCACCTTCAAGTTCACCGATACTGAACCAATTATTCAACCCTTTTACATCAATGTTTGGTGTGCGAATATCACCAACGAGCGACTCGCAATAGGGCGTGCCCATAGAGAAATGCGAAACATTCAACAGCACTCGACCTTTTGCTTCAACAGGCAGCGGTAAAGTTACATGACCCATCGCTTGCTCCACGCTAAAACGCAGCACGGTATCGTCAAGCGTCACATGTTGATTGAATAAATTTAGGGCAATATCTCCGTGACCAGAAATTTCGTCTTTGTCGCGCGCATTGCCAACTTTGACATTCAGTTGCAGTCGTCCAGTTAATAGTGCCGCAGGCGTGATGTCCCAGTGCACATTTTTTAATGCCATTTGTTGAACACGGATTTCCGTGACATGCCCTTCCCATACGCTACCTGATAACTGCCCAAACTGAATCGTTGGTGGTAACAACGGTGCGCTCAACTGGATAGCGATTGTTGCGGGTAGTTGCCAAAACACAAATAGAACAAAACTCACTAAAAAAACCAGAGTTAGAGTCAACGTATTCTTCAAAGTGACTTCTCCAAAACCAAACGACTGACGCGGACGAAGCCAGGTTGTGTATCTTGACCTAATTCTACGTTTTCAATGAGTACACCATGGCGATTAACCATTTCGTCCAACCAACTGATCAGCGCATTAAATTCAACTGAATCAATCGTCAAACGCGACGAATTATCACTTGGCTGCATCTTCGAAATATTGATGTTAAAACGGCTACGCGTACTGTTTACGATTTGGCTCAATGAACCACCGCTTTGTGCTTGCTTTGGCTGTGCGGCTTTTAACTTCACCACACTTTCTTTCACCCAAGCCACTAATTCAGTTTGTTGTTGGCGGTCTTTCAATGCTTTTTCAATTCCTTGATTTAACGGTTTGAAAATGCCCATGAATAAAACAAAAATGACAAAAACACTACCCGCCACTAAGAGTAGTCGTTGTTCTTGTTCCTTTAAACCGTGCCAGTATTTGAGTGCTTTCTCTTTCATTATGCCCCCTTCACTCGCAACTCACCGACGACAAAGTCGCCATCGTTATTCAACGACCCTTGATCGACACTCAAACCTTGCTGCTCGAATAATGCTTTCACTTGGCCAAAAGATTGGAAATCTTTGCCTCGAGCTCGAATACGCAATTCATTTCGACGCTGATCAAAGCGAATGGTTTCCACGGAAAACTGTTTCACTTCACTAAGGACAGTTACCATTTGCTCCGTCAATTTGAGGAAACTTGTCTCTGGTCCGCCGTCTAATTGCGCCAGCGCACTTCTCAGCTGTGTTCTGAGCAATTGTGGACGCACAACTTTGCCTGGAAACGCCTCTTGATAGGCTGCAACGGCTTCAGCTTTCAAATTAGCCACTTCATTATTTAAGTGGATCAACTGAACCGTTTTCACACCAATAAACGCAACCAGCGCAACACTTGCCGCAATCAATCCACTGCGCCAGTCAGCCCACCACTGTGGTTGTTTTTTCTTTTGCGCAAAAGCCCCTTGGTTGAAGGTCAGTTTGTGTAACGTTAAATGTTTTGCACAAACCGCTAAGGGCAAATCATATTCGGCTTCTTGCGCATTCCATTGTATGCCTGCAAATGCGTGCTCAATTGGACTGAAATGATTCACAATACTGACTTTAGCGGCATGGAGATAGGTTTCGAGCCAACTACTTTCCACCGCAGCAACTTGCCAATCACCTTGTTTTACCAACCATTGTTCCCCAAGACGGATCATCGAAGCTTCCCCATCTTGTGCATTCGGTAACAACAGCGCATCCGGCACCATACGATGGATTTCAATGCCCGCTTCATGAAAACGTGAATACCAATTTGAAAGCCACGTTTTATCGCAACAGGCGATACGGATCGCATGTTTCTCATCCACCATCGTTGGCTGTTCAATTGCGATGAACATGCTGTCGACGTCTTGAGCGAGCTGCTCTTCAATTAGATAAGGTAAAGCTTGCTCGAGTTTTCGCCCCCACTTGGTTGGCAACATCACTGTTTTAAGCGAGACTTGATCACTGGGTAACAAGACGATGACTTCTCTATCCGCCGCTTTTTCTTCTAATACGGATAGCTTCCCTTGCGCGAGTCTCACCACTGGCAATAATTTGCGAATCGTGGTTCGACCAAATCATCCAGTGAACCACATCTTGCAGATTATGTCCGATTCGGACCACTAACATCTCTTTCACTGCACGCCTCCAAATTTCCGTGCAAGGACGGTCACATGACTATCTTTCACTTCCAGTGTACTGGTCATGCTAAAGCGTCTTTCATTGAAAAATGCTTGAGCGACCAATTGAAAATGTTCACTATTCACTGTTAATAGTTCATCAACCTTGCCAAAATCTTTGACACCTTGTTGTTTTAATTCTTCGATAAAGTCTGTGACTTTTGCAAAACCTTGTTCCGGTCTTGCTCCAATAATGGCCTCGGCGCCAGACTGACTCAAATTAGGGATCACCGCACTTAACAATAGTGCGTTTTCTGATGTGATCGTATTCACATTGAGCTTTAACTCTTTATTACCAGGGATCACACACACATAAGGTAATAGTTTTTCCATCACCAATGGATTAAATCCCTTAATGACACGCAGTTCAGACACGGAAGCCAGCAAATTATTTGCGGTCATGTACGGGTTGCGATTAGACATATATTCATCTTCTTCCGCACCAGAGCGGTTCGTAATACTGTCTTCATCAATCCAATCATAAACACTGTCCGCGAGCGTTTCTTCAGACTCTTCATTGCCTAACTCTTCGATGTTTTGAAGCAAAAACAACAGCGCGCGATGAGCCGGATTAATACCTTGTGTTTGATTTTGTCCATCGTCAGGTTGTGCTAATGCATTCAAATTCAAACAAGCGTGTAAATCCGTTAAACCAACTTTTAAATAACCATTATCAACGGGATAGGGTTCTGGTTCTTGTGCCCAAATTTGCCCAAGATTAACCACATCCGCTTTATCTTTTTTAACTTCAATAAGCACTTTCCGCGCAAGTTCTTCCGCAGCGTACGCGTACCACTTTGATTGTTGGTGCTGCTGGATATTCGTTGTTTTTTGCACTTGCACCATTAAACTCACGGCCATGTCTGCTGCAATTGTGGCGGCTAACGCAACGATGAACAACACGATAACTAAAGCGGCACCACGTTCTTTACCCATTGGATGCCCCTCTATTTTCGCCATTGTCTTCTTTACGTTCTTCGCCTGTACCCGGCACTGCAAAAATTCGACGTATTTCGGGTTTATCTTTTTGTTTCAGGGTAACGGCCACCGCCAATGGCAATGCCCGCATTTTCCATTCGTCTTGCCACTTTTGCGCCTTATCTAAAAACTCGAATTTGAGGCTCTTCTACATCATTAAGTAACACTTGAACTTTTGGTTCAGTGCCATCCAGTTGGTCAACATAGATGCGATACAGGCGTTCTAGTTTGTCATCCATTACCCGATACCCGACCGCTTGTAATTCTGAGCGAGGCAACAAATTAATAGGGTTAATCCAACCGTCTCGAATAAACCCGATGCCATCATACTGACTTTCAAATTGATAACGGCCGTGGATAATATAACTCGTTGCCTTATCACCCGACTCATTGCGTACAATGCGAGTACTGAGTTGGCTGAAATCTTGGTCCATGAAGCGAAACACGGTTTGTAGCTTCTCGAGTTCGGTCAACGTGTCTTCTGAGGCCTCTTTCGCGTTCATCGTCGATTCGAGAATTTGATGGGTCGCCATAACCACAACCGCGAGAATTGCTAACGCCATCATGACTTCGATGAGCGTAAATCCCTTGGCCTTCATCGCGTTGTCTCTTTATAAATGTAGGTCGTTAAATCGTATTCCATTTGCGTCATGGCTTCATCGGAATATACATTTATCGTCACTTTAACAAAATCAGGCGCTTCCGTCGGTGCAACCACTTGCTGCCAATACCATTTGAGTCTCAGCAAGTTCCTCATCGCCTTTTTCACCATTTTTCGGTGCTTTACTTTCTGTGCCCGCTTTTAGTAACGCTAATTGATTCTCAGCAACCCAAGAAGCATACGTTTGTGATTCAATACTAGACACATGCACAATATGCTGACCCGTTGCTTGCATTGCCGCAATTCCAGCCAAAGCACAAATGCTCAGCGCGACCATGACTTCCAAGAGGGTAAACCCGCGAACCTTATTCATCGTCTTCTGGTTCCTTTCGCATTTTGGCAGGCGCTACATACTCACCTTCAATAAAATACACGGGCTTCTGCATAACCATCTGCTGACAACTGGAACTGGAACGCGCTCATCTCACCAGATGAAAGTAATAACACTTGTGGGATCTTGCGCTTCTTCAATTCGAGCAAGTCATCATCGCTGCCACTCAATAATTCTCGCCACTTAGCCTGTTCCAACAGGTTGCCTTCTGACCAGCCAAGTCCTTCAAGGTTGAGAGTCAGTCTATATGCTTCACCCAGCTCAATTGGTTGGAACAACTCTTCTTCTTCAAAGCTAATCCAGTTCTCACCATCAAAAACCAAAAATTCGAGTTTTTGGTTTTCCATCATCATCCCCAATTCGACTTGGTTTAAGACAGCATACTCGGACGCCATATTGATAGTGGTGTGAAGGCGAAGCGCTTGCTTCTCCAGCGCTTCTTCATGGTTGTCGTCCAAACCATAGACGACAAGCTGCGTACCAAAAGCAATAATGACCAGCACCACGAGGATTTCGATTAAACTAAATCCTCGTTGGTGTTTACTTGCTTTGCTAGAAGACATGGAGTTGAAGTACGACAAGTTAGTTAAGCTCGATTACTTGTTTTCTTGATCCCAGTTTCCGATATCGTCATCCGTACCCACTTCACCGTCTGGACCCATAGAGAAAATATCGACTTTTTTACCCATTTCACCTGGACTAACTAACTGATATGGATTACCCCATGGATCTTCAGGAAGTTTTGAAATAAAACCACCTTCAGGGAAACGAGATGGAATTGGCTCGATAGACGTTTTCGTCACTAACGCTTCTAAACCTTGCTCTGTCGACGGATAAGCTTTGTTCTTTAGCTTATACATGTTCATCGCGTCTTCAAGTTGCTGAATATCCAGTCTTGCTTTGTCTTTTGCCGCTTCTTCTTGTTGACCCATGATGTTAGGCGCAACAATTGACATGATCATCCCGATGATAACCAGTACCACCATAATTTCTAATAATGAAAAACCAGATTGCTTGTTCACGTGACTTACCTCTATTACTGGTGCTTTATCCATACGGCATTAAAACTTAATACCTGTTCCTTCGACCTATAGGCCAATTGCTTTGTTCATTGCCATAATTGGCTGCAAAATTGCCATCACGATAAACAATACGATAACCGCCATACCTGCAATCATGGCAGGCTCAAGCAATTTCAACGTAACATTTACCATGCTTTCAAATTCTCTGTCTTGGTTGTTCGCTGCTCGCTCTAACATTTGTTCAAGCTCACCTGATTTTTCCCCGCTGGCAATCATGTGGATCATCATGGGTGGAAACAACTTTGTTTGTTGTAATGCAGCTCTTAAACTTGCCCCTTCGCTGACGCGGGTCGCCGCCTCAGAAACGGCTTGTTTAATACGTTGATTTTCGAGTACTTGCCCAGAGATTTTCATCCCCTCTAGCAGCGGTACAGAACTTGAAGACAAAATACTGAGGGTACGAGCGAAACGCGCTGTGTTTATTCCACGACTGATTTTCCCAAGTCCTGGCATTTGCAAAATTTTGCCGTCAAACCAATAACGCACTTTAGGACGTTTTAATGCTTGCTTGATACCAAAAACCGTACCCACAATCACCACTAGGCTCGGCAGCCAATAGTGCTGAACAAAGTTACTTGCTGCCATAACCCATTCCGTTGTCCACGGCAAAGCTTGCTTTGACTTTTCAAACGTTTTCAGAATCTTTGGCACAACGGTACCAAGTAGTACAGACACGATAGCAATCGCAAAGATAACTAGAATGATTGGGTAAACCATAGCCTGTGTAATCTGGCTGCGCATATGTTGGCGCTGTTCTGTGTAGTCCGCTAAACGATTCAGTACCGCATCCAAATGACCCGACTTTTCCCCCGCCGCGACCATCGCGCGGTATAAATTGTCAAAGACATGCGGAAATTCGGACATACCATCGGCGAGCGTATAACCCTCAACCACTTTCGAGCGAACCGACATCAGCATTCGCTTTAAGCGTGGCTTTTCACATTGTTCAGCAACCGCTTTTACCGCGGCTTCAACGGGCAACGCGGATTGAATCAAGGTTGCTAATTGACGTGTGATTAGCGCTAAATCCGCTGTCGACGGTTTATACCCTCGATTGAAAAGCCCCATTCCAGAGCCTGAGCTTGCTGCCTTTTCTTTTTGAGCGGCTGGAGAAACTTCAAGCGCAACTAACCCCATTTCTCGCAATTGTGTGCGGATCTGTTTAGCGGTGTCTGCTTCTAGTATGCCTTTTTTCTCTTTTCCTTTGGCATCCAGTGCTCGATATTCAAATGCCGCCATTAGCCTTCCTCACGCGTTACGCGCAATACTTCTTCTAATGTCGTTTTGCCATCAAGTACTCGTGAAATACCATCTTGGCGAATGCTCGGGTAATGTTTGCGAACGTATTTCTCAACCGCTTGTTCACCTTTACCATTGTGGATCAATTCGCGGATATGCTCATCAACCACCAATAACTCGTGAATACCTGTTCGACCTTTATAGCCGTTGTAATTACATTCATCACACCCGACTGCGCGGTAAATCGTCGGTGGATTTGCAGGTGACACACCCAACAATTCACATTCACGTTCATCGGCATGATGAGCCGCTTTACATTTAGGGCACAATGTACGCACTAGACGTTGTGACAAGACACCAAGTAATGACGAAGACAATAAAAACGGCTCGACGCCCATGTCTTCCATACGTGTAATCGCGCCAGAGGCCGTGTTGGTATGAAGTGTTGACATAACAAGGTGACCGGTTAATGATGCTTGCACACCAATTTGAGCTGTCTCCAAGTCTCGTATCTCACCAACCATTACCACATCCGGATCTTGACGTAGAATTGCACGTAAGCCGCGCGCAAACGTCATTTCAACCTTTGCATTAACTTGCGTTTGACCAATACCAGGAATTTCATACTCAATTGGATCTTCTACGGTCAAGATATTACGGTCTTTACTGTTAATTTGCGTAAGGCCTGCATACAACGTGGTACTCTTACCTGAGCCTGTTGGACCTGTCACCAAAATAATACCATGTGGTTTTGCTATCATATCGGCAAATCGATTGCGGATACTTTCAGTCATACCAAGGTCTTCTAAGTTCAAACGAGCATTATTCTTGTCAAGAAGACGAAGTACAACACGTTCACCAAAACTTGACGGCATGGTTGATACCCGCACGTCGACCGCTCGACCGGCAATTCGCAGACTAATACGACCATCTTGTGGTACACGTTTTTCCGCAATGTCCAACTTCGCCATAACTTTGATACGCGAAACCAACAGTGAAGATAACTTACGGTTGGGCTTCAATACTTCTTTCAGCACACCATCAACACGGAAACGGATCACCAAATCCTGCTCGAATGTTTCGATATGGATATCCGATGCACCTTCTTTAATAGCCTCACTCAACATAGCGTTGATTAACTTAATGATTGGCGCATCATCATCCGCCGCCAACAAGTCTTCGGTTTGCGGTAATTCTTCAGCCAAAGAAAAAGATCCACTTCGTTACCAATGTCTTCCATCATTTGCTGAGTTTCAGAACTGTCGCGTTGGTAACTGGCTTCGAGCATCAACTCAAAACGATCTTTTTCTAACGCTTCAACTCGGAATGCTTTTCCCGCAAAACGGCGCACTTCCAGCAACGCTTCCGCCGATATGTCTCCGGTGGTGTAAACGATGTATTCGTCATGTTCGACACTTAGCAAGATGTCTCAAAACGCTTTGCGAAGGCAAACGGCAAACGTTTGCGGCTTATTACTTCCGTTGCTTGCTCTTCATCCAATGGCATGATGTCAGCGCGAACTTCAGCTACCGTATCAGTCATTGTTTTGCTCATCATTTTGCTGTTTCAAATATTCTTCGTATGTCGGTGGTAACGTAAGTTTATCGTTCCATTCAGGTAGCATTGGCGAATCAGTCAATGGCATCAAATCAATACCATCTTCACGTTGTTTCACCTGCTCACCACGGATAAAGTTGTACTTACCATGGCTCAATTCATTCATGCGTGTCGAGTCACGTACAATTGTTGGGCGAATGAAAACTAATAGGTTACGCTTACGTTTACTCGTGCTTGTAGACTTAAACAAATGTCCTAAAACAGGAATATCACCTAAAATTGGTACTTTAGACACACTTTCTTGAACATCTTCGTCAATCAAACCACCTAACACCACCATTCCACCATCGTCTGCAATAACCGTCGTGCTGATTGCACGTTTGTTAATTGAGATATCAACAGCTGTGGCGCCACTTACGCTCGACACTTCTTGTTCAATCGTCAGTTGTACAGCATCGCCGTCATTAATTTGAGGTGTTACTTTAAGTTTGATACCCACTTCTTGACGTTCAACAGTCTGGAACGGATTTGAATTCGTGGTACTGGCCGTTGAACCTGTAATGATTGGCACTTCCTGACCTACGATCATCGACGCTTCTTCGTTGTCCATCGTCGTTACAGACGGTGTTGCAAGAATATTTGAATTTGTGTCTGTGGAAACCGCTTGAACAATCGCACCCCAGTCGTTGCGTATAATTCCTGCCGCCAAACCATTGATGCCACCGACTAGCTGACCCAGCGCGGTGAGGTCACCTACCTGAGTCTCTTTGTAAGGTTCTCTGTTGTCGGTTAAGTTTCCGGTATAAACCTTCTCAACCGTTTTATCACGTGCTTTTTCTGCTGCAACAGCCAAACCACCAATTGGAACTGATGTGCCGTTATTAAATTGCAACATACCGCCTTCTTTGCTGATCCACTGTAAGCCAAAGTTGATGCCATCACCTTCAAAGACTTCCACAACAATCGCTTCCACAAGGACTTGCGCACGACGTACATCTAGTTTTTCGATCACCGACGCGAGAGAACGCATCGTATCTGGCTGTGCCGTAATCACCAATGCATTAGAATCTTGGTGAGCTTCAATACTGGTATCACCTTTTTGCGAGCTTGAACGGCGAGCGCCATTGGCGTTTGCACCACCTTGAGTTTCTTCCTGCAATGACTTACTTACACCCTGCAGCACTTTGACAAGCTCTTCTGCTTTCGCGTAATTCAAATAGAAAACTTGCGTGTTACCTGTACTTTCGAGTCTCACCATCCAAACGTTTGATAAGTTCGATTGCGCGGCCACGTGCTTGAGACTCACCGCTGACAATAATGCTATTTGTTCGCTCGTCAGCAACCACTTTCGGAATTAGGAATTCAGGAATCGTACCCTTGCCAGAATCTTTAAAGATGTTATCTACAACAGAAACCACGTCCTGTGCTGTCGCATGTTTCAACTTAACGATGTCAACATGGCGGTCGCCGGCCTGATCGACAGAGCGGATGATATCAACTAAACGATTGACCGACGAAGCATGCCCCGTCAACATCATAACGTTTGCTGAGTTTAAATTTGTAACATGGCCACCATCTTTTTGATCGCTAAACTGACGAATGAGCGGGCCTAATTCTTGAACGCTTACGTTCTTTACTCGAACTACACGTGTGACGAGCACGTCACCATTACCTTTTTCTTCGTCTTTCACTAACGGTACGTTAGCCTTTTTGCCATCCGAACTACGCACTACTTTTAGGACGCCGCTGTCCATCTCTATGACGGCGTATCCGTAGACTTCTAATACGTTTAAAAAGAATTGATAGTAAATTTTTTCATCCATCAATTCGTAACTACGCACGTTAATGTTACCACGCACGTTTGGGTCAATAATGATGGTTTTATTCAAGTTTTTACCAACAATATTGATAAATTCGTTGATGTCTGTGCCTTTAAAATTAGCTGCATATTCAACAGCCGGAACAGTAAAAGATAATCCAGCCGCCAAGAAGAGCGCAGCATATTTAGCTAACCCAGCTTTTGTTGTTCGATGGTTTCGCTTAGTTGTCATTGCTGTGTGTACTCCAATTATTACAGGCTGAATTGCACGTCCATTAAGCTGCCATCGCGCTCAATGGTGATAGTGGCGTTGCTACTTGTGCGCAGTTCATTGACCGCTTGCATGGCCTGTTTCATGTCCGTGAGTTGATAGCCATTGATAGCAACAGCCAAATCATTATTCTTTAGTCCCATGCGGGAAAACAGTGCTGGATCTTTTCCAGCACTCAAGCGATAACCGATTAATTTTCCATCTTGTGTCGCTTGAGAAATACGAATGTAATCAAATAATTTACCGGGATCTTGCTTAACTTCTTCGCGCGTTGCCGAAATTTGTTCTTTCAACGCCCCTTTCGATTGAACCGGACCGGATGAGCTTACTAGAGGATTATTGCGTTTTGTTGAAGATGGCAATGTCACCGTTTTGCTGAAATCAAGACCATCTAGCATGAGCGTTTCAAAACGACCACTCACATCCAGAATAACGCGATCCGGTAAAACTTGAGCCAGTTTCGCCCGCGTACCTGCAATCGAATCTTTTACCACGTAGGTTTCTTGACGACCTTGGGATTCAATAATTGCAAGACCTGCTTCATCGTCTTGGCTGACCGCTACGATGCCGGTAAGGCGAAGACTTAATCGCGTTTCTGGCGCGTCGGAGATAACGGTTTTCTGAACAGGCTCTGCGACGGCATTCGCTTGACCAAATAAATTTTGAGCAAGAATTTTGCGAACGTTAACAGGAGAATGAGAACTGGATGAAGCGGCTTGAATAGAAGGGAGAGATTCCGCCTTGGGTGTAGGCCAGAGGATCCAAAACAGTTGCGCGGTCAAATAGGCAACGTAAACCACCGCAGCGATAGTAACGATTTTGCTCAGTCTTTTATGTGGCAAGGATTGTGCAACTTTTTGCAACTGTAATATTTGCTGTTCCATCATTCTTATATTCTTCTTCGTTTGAGCGACCCAGTGTACCTTCTCGTAACCCTTTCAACAAGCGCACAAATATGAAACTTTACATTCACACACAAAACAAGATGGCTATGTAAATGAATGTCAAAAAGAGCATGTTTCCTTAGTCGCCGCGCCTAGCCTGAAAGTTCCCTTAACGAATGTGGATGCGCTTTTTTTAGGCGTTCAAGTGTGGTAAATTTGACGACAGTAACAAACCGTTTTTAGAGTTTCTCTCAGTGGCAAAAACATCCCCTGAACAATCTGAAAAAGCCGCAGTTAGGCTAGATAAATGGCTGTGGGCTGCCCGCTTTTACAAAACTCGAGCCTTGGCCCAAGAAATGATACAAGGCGGTAAAGTACACTATAACGGACAACGCTGTAAACCCAGCAAAACCGTCGACGTTGGTGCCGTGGTCCGTTTAGCGCAAGGCTTTGACGAAAAGGAAGTCACAATCCAAGTGGTAACCGAGAAACGCCAAAGCGCGCCGTTGGCTCAAATGCTCTATGTCGAATCGGAAAAAAGCCTTGAACGCCGCGAACAAAACGCGATCGCGCGAAAGAACAACACGTTTTTTGCTCCTCATCCTGTTAACAAACCGGACAAAAAACAACGTCGAGAATTGCTAAAACTGAAGTTAAGTTAGGATTTTGTTAATGCAAAAAGATTTATTACACCGCTATATTTTTGACAACCTAGATGTCCGTGGTGAATTAGTTCAATTGGAAAAAACCTACCAAGAAATACTTGGTGATCACGAATACCCAGAAGCGGTTCAATCACTGTTGGGCGAGTTGTTGGTTGCAACGTGTTTATTAACCGCAACCTTAAAGTTTGAAGGCGAAATCGCGGTGCAATTGCAAGGCGATGGTCCAGTCAAATATGCAGTGATTAATGGCGACCACCAACAGAATATGCGTGGCATTGCTCGCTTACAAAGTGAAGTTTCTGGCCACACAATTCGTGAACTCATTGGCGAAGGTTACATGGTCATCACTATCACGCCAACAAAAGGTGAGCGTTACCAAGGCATCGTGCCACTTACAGAACCTACATTGGCAGGTTGCTTAGAAATGTACTTTGCCCAATCGGAACAATTACAAACGCGTTTATGGCTCGCAACGTCAACCGCCAAAGGCCAAGCACGCGCAAGCGGTATGTTGCTGCAAGTCTTACCGGTAGATCAAGCTAAATCGAAAGAAGACTTCAAACATTTAGAAGCACTCACAGACACGATTAAAAACGAAGAAATGCTTGAGTTGGACGCCCATACCGTGCTGACACGTCTTTACCATGAAGACAATCCACAATTATTTGAACCGCAAACCGTTCAATATCGTTGTGGATGCAGTCGTGAAAAAACCATCGATGCCCTTGCAAACGTTGGACTGGAAGCACTTCTTGAAGATATTCAAAAGCATGGCGAAATCAAAATCAGCTGCCACTATTGCTTGAAAGACTATCAGTTTAACGAGCAGGAAATTCGCTCTATTTTTAACTAATTTGGATTTCCGTATTCAAATGAAGACTAAGCCGCCATTTTGGCGGCTTTTTTGTCTGAAAAAGATGATACCGGTGTCATAAAAAGATGACTTTTCATGACACCGGTATCATTGAAAATATTCAAGTTTTTTCTTAAAAAATGCGGATTTTAGACCTTGCAAAGGCTCGTATAACGCTATTTCATCTGATAATATAATTTCAGCTTTGATGAGTTATTGACCTCTTGGATTTAGGATTAAATTTTTGAGGTCAATATTTCACTCACTAAGAACCCAGAGCTATCCCGTTCAATCTCACATTTTTTAGGTAAAAACATGACTTCAAGCGCAACTCGTTATGTCGATTTAACCGCAGCTGAACTGGTCGAACACGCTATTCGTCGTGGCGAAGGTACTTTAGCCGCAAATGGTGCGTTCGTAGCACAAACTGGTCGCCGTACAGGCCGTTCTCCAAGTGACCGTTTTATCGTGCAAGAACCAACCACAGCAAATGACATTCAATGGGGCAACGTGAATCGCCCGTTCGATGCAGACAAATTTGATGCATTATGGGCACGTGTTGAAGCGTACGTTTCGGACCAAGACCACTTCGTCTCTCACCTCGAAGTTGGCGCGGATCCAGAGCATTACCTGCCAGTTGTTGTAACAACAGAAACAGCTTGGCACCATATTTTTGCTCAAAACATGTTTATCATCCCTGAAAAATACAATGCAGCTGATTTACCTGAATGGCGAGTATTAAACGTTCCATCTTTTGTGTGTGAGCCAGAGCGCGACGGCACAAACAGTGATGGTACGGTTATCATTAACTTTGCACAGCGCAAAGTGCTACTTGCTGGTATGCGTTATGCCGGTGAAATGAAAAAATCAATGTTCTCTGTACAGAACTTCCTACTTCCTGCGAAAGGTGTGTTACCAATGCACTGTAGCGCAAACGTAGGCGAAGCCGGCGACACAGCGCTATTCTTCGGTCTATCGGGTACAGGTAAAACAACACTATCAGCAGATCCAACTCGCTTCCTAATTGGTGATGACGAGCACGGCTGAGGCTCCTGGCAGCGTGTTTAACATTGAAGGCGGTTGCTACGCAAAATGTATCGACCTATCACAAAAGAACGAACCTGTGATTTGGGATGCGATCCGTTTCGGTACAATCCTAGAAAACGTGGTACTTGATGAGAATCGTGTACCGGATTACACAGACTCTAGCTTAACTCAAAACTCACGCGCGTCTTACCCACTTACACACGTTGAGAAACGTAAAGTGGAAAACCGTGCTGGCGAACCAAAAGCGGTGGTATTCCTTACATGTGACGTAAGCGGTGTATTACCTCCTGTGTCAATTCTTTCTGAAGAAGCAGCAGCTTACCATTTCCTAAGTGGTTACACGGCGAAAGTAGGCTCTACAGAAATCGGATCAACATCAGACATCGAATCAACCTTCTCAACGTGTTTTGGTGCTCCGTTCTTCCCACGTCCAGCAGGCGTATACGCTGAGCTTCTAATGAAACGCGTACGTGAATTTGGTGCGAAAGTATACCTAGTTAACACGGGTTGGACTGGTGGTCCTTACGGTATCGGTAAGCGTTTTGACATTCCAACAACACGTGCTGTTGTTGATGCTATCGTATCTGGCACGCTCGCAGGTGTTGAAACTCAGCACATCGAAGCGCTAAACCTAGACGTTCCAGTATCTGTACCTGGCGTAGATAGCAAACTGCTTAACCCAATCAACACGTGGGAAGACAAAGCGAAGTACCAAGAGTACGCGCAGAAGCTAGCGACTGAATTCAAAGCTAACTTTGAGAAGTACGACGTTTCAGAAGCTATTGTAAATGCTGGCCCTCGCGGTTAATAAGCGTTACAGCTAAAGACAAAATTCCTTTATCAATGATGATACAAAACGCCCTTTCGAGGGCGTTTTTTTATGTTTAACCGTGTTGTTAGGCTGTGTTAAAGAGGTTACAACCAGAATAAAACCGTCAAGGTATTAGGAAATAAAACAGAGAAGGAAAGCCTTGGTAGAGCGGACAATACGCCGTTCAGAACAAGATAAAAAACATAAATAGCAAGCGGTCACGTCATCTGCTTTCTTGATTGCGGCAACTACTAAATGTGTACAACACATCCAGCACACTGCCAACCAACCATTCTTCTCGAAATGTGAAGTACTCAAAGAATAAGCGTTATTAACCTGTTCTCATCTTTTTACTGCGGGTAAATACACCTCAGCACTTAATCCACCTGATTGTCGATTCCGTAGTTTAACAGTCCCTCGATGGGTTGAGACAATCCGTTTGATAATTGCAAGGCCCAGTCCACTGCCTTCACTTCCACGCGCCAAATCGCCGCGGGTAAAGGGTTCAAAGACTTTTTCTAGTTCTGACTCAGGGATACCAGGTCCCCGGTCTTTCACTGTAACAAGTACTTGCTTCTTATCCGCTAAATATTGCGTTTCAACATCAATCACATCATCAGAATAACGGATCGCGTTTTCAATCATGTTGGTGACCACTCGCTTCAACGCCACACAATTCATCAGCACGTCTGGCAAATTTTCTTGGACTGTTAGACGTATCTCGCGTTGATGTTGCTGCTCTGCATGCACAACTTCTTGTACAACGTGATTGATGTCATCCAGCTCTAACTCCGCGGTGTTGTGGTGTCGCAGATATTCAATAAACTGATCGATGATGGCGTTCATGTCCTCGATGTCATCAATAATGCCTTGACGTAAATAATCGTCTTCGTCATTCATCATTTCCGTAGCGAGGCGTATCCGAGTGAGTGGAGTGCGCAAATCATGCGACACCCCCGCCATCATGAGGCGACGGTCATTTTCAAGATCAGCTATCCCCTTCGACATTTGATTGAACGCTTTCGTCACTTCAATCACTTCGGTCGAGCCTTCTTCTTTCAGTCGTGTACTGAAATCCCCAACACCAACACGACCTGCTGCGATTTGGAGTGACTTTAACGGCTTATTCAAATGTCTTGCGAATAACCAGCCACCTAACACACTCAAAAAGCCAATCGTGGACAAGTAAAATACCAAAAACTGAATATTGGTTTCTGTAAATCCAGATAATGGTACACGCACCCAATATCCAGGGGCTTGCGGTGCTTCCACCCAATACACCAATGGATTACCTTGGCTAATCATTACGCGCGCAGAGCCATTGAGCTGTTCAGACATGCTGCGCGATAACATTGTGTATTCTTTGGCTTGCCCAAGTCCATTCGCATACGCTTCTCGTTGCGTCATGACTTCGATACCCGTGATCTCAAAGAACTTTTTCGACATTGCACTGGTCATTTCAACTCCTTCTTCTTGATCGATGAAGACGGTTTTGACCTGCTTGGCAAGCATCAGGTTGACTTGTTCAAACGTGGGCTTTACCACGTACAACGTAACGGTGATGTAGGAAACGATCTGATTGATTAGCAGCAGTGCGCCCACAAAAAAAACCGTTTGTCCGAACGCACTTCTTGGCAAAATACTCATGTGTTATTTATTTACCACCGTCTGGTACAAATACATAACCTAATCCCCACACGGTTTGAATATAGCGAGGGTTTGCAGGGTCTTCTTCAATCATGCGACGTAAACGCGATACTTGCACATCGATGCTTCGCTCAAGCGCACTGTAATCCCGACCACGTGCTAAATTCATCAGTTTGTCACGACTTAGAGGTTCTCTCGGATGGGACACTAAAGCTTTAAGCACGGCAAATTCACCACTGGTCAGTGATAGGCTTTCATCTCCGCGCTGCATTTCACGCGTCGCTAGGTTTAGTGCAAATTGTCCGAACGCAACAATGTTCTCTTCCGCTGATGGTGCACCAGGCACTTCCTTCGTACGTCGACGTAACACGGCTTTAATACGCGCAAGTAATTCTCTTGGGTTAAAAGGTTTTGGCAGATAGTCGTCCGCACCCAGTTCTAGACCAATAATACGGTCAACTTCGTCACCTTTTGCAGTTAACATCACGATAGGAATTTCATTTTCCTTTTGACGTAAACGACGACAAATAGACAAACCATCTTCTCCTGGTAGCATCAAATCCAGCACCATCATGTGAAAGTTTTCACGCTCCAATAATCGGTCCATTTGTTCTGAATTGGCTGCCGTCCTTACGATAAAACCTTGTTCTACCAAGTAACGCTCAAGCAAACTACGAAGGCGCATATCATCGTCGACGACGAGAATTTTTGTTGTTTCCATTCCCATAATTTCATTCTTCTTATTGGCAAGCCTAGAACCTTAAATATAATGGAAATAGACGGACTTAGACATGGGAATTTGATACTACTTTGTTACATAAGTTTACAGCACACCAAACTCGACAAAACAGTGTGCTTTGATTAAGGTTGCGGTGAAAATTAGATAGAGAGTCCAGCGTGAAAACCAATTTGATAACCCCTGAAGGCTATCGCCAATTACAGCAAGAACATGATCAGTTGTGGTTTGAAAAACGCCCTGAAGTCACCAAAATTGTTACTTGGGCGGCAAGCCTTGGCGACCGCTCCGAAAATGCTGATTACACCTTCAATAAACGCCTTTTACGACAAATTGACCGTCGTGTCCGCTATTTAAGAAAACGCCTACCTGAGTTGAAAATTGTTTATCCGCACCCAGATCAGGAAGGCAAAGTATTTTTCGGCGCATTGGTCGAAATTGAAAATGACGATGGTGACATACTGACTTTTCAGATAGTCGGTCCAGATGAGATTTATGACCAAAAAGAGGTGGTTTCTATCGATGCGCCTATGGCTCGAGCGTTACTTGGTAAAGCAGTCGATGATGACGTCATAGTACGCACACCAGAAGGCAAAAAGACGTGGTACATCAACTCAATCTCATACAGAACCTAGTCTCCGCCCAGCATGGGTGATAAAATCGACGACATGCGCACAGTCCAGACTGTGCTACTGAATTTTTATAAGGATTTTGCATGAGCAACATCTCACTTCGTTTGGCACAAGAACTCAATGCCAAAGAACAACAAGTTATCGCGGCTGTTGGACTTCTTGATGAAGGCGCAACGGTACCTTTTATCGCTCGTTACCGTAAAGAAGTCACTGGGGGTTTAGACGACACCCAATTACGTCTCTTAGAACAACGCCTATCTTACTTGCGAGAGCTTGAAGAACGCCGTACTTTCATCCTTGCTACTATCAAAGAGCAAGGTAAATTATCAGATGCGCTCGAACGTGATATCCACGGTGCTCAAAGCAAAACGGAGCTTGAAGATCTTTATCTTCCATACAAGCCTAAGCGCCGTACCAAAGGCCAAATCGCGATTGAAGCGGGTCTTGAGCCACTTGCCGATTTGCTGTTCAACGACGCAGATAAAGATCCTGAAGCTGAAGCCAATGCCTTTGTCGATGCATCTAAAGGGATCGAAGACATCAAAGCGGCATTAGAAGGCGCGAAATTTATCCTAATGGAACGTTTCGCGGAAGACGCTAAGCTTTTAGCTACGTTTAGACATTACATTCAAAAAAATGGCCAAATCGAGAGCAATGTTATCGCGGGCCAAGAAAAGAATGGAGTGAAGTTTCAAGACTATTTCGAACACCGTGAGCCTCTCGCGAAAGTCCCTTCCCATCGTGCTCTGGCGATGCTTCGCGGTCGTAATGAAGGGGTCTTGCAACTGAACATTAACCCTGAACCATCTTCAGAAGATGCTGCTGCTTATTGTGCTCAAATGATTGCTGACCACTACCGTTTGGCTATTTCAGGCAAAGTGGCAAGTGCATGGTTGTTGACGGTTGTGCAATGGGCATGGAAAGTAAAATTGGCTTTGCACTTAGAAAATGAATTTCTTGGTAACATGCGCGAGCGTGCTGAAACAGATGCGATTGATGTATTTGCCAAAAATTTAAAAGACCTTTTAATGGCTGCGCCCGCGGGAGCTAAGGTGACGATGGGGATCGATCCTGGTTTGCGTACCGGATGTAAAATCGCCGTGGTTGACGCGACAGGTAAACTTCTAACAACAAACACCATTTTCCCGCATGCTCCACAAAACTTGTGGGATAAATCGCTGCGCACACTTGAGCAGCTATGCCGTCAATATAAAGTTGAACTCATTGCAATCGGCAATGGAACAGCGTCTAGAGAAACCGATAAGCTTGCCGCAGAACTCGTCAAAGCCGTTACGGACCTGAAAATGAACAAGATCATGGTCAGTGAAGCGGGTGCATCGGTTTACTCTGCATCCGAATTCGCAGCAAACGAATTCCCCGACCTAGATGTGTCGCTTCGAGGAGCGGTTTCTATTGCTCGCCGTCTCCAAGATCCGCTTGCAGAACTGGTAAAAATTGAGCCTAAATCCATCGGGGTTGGCCAATATCAACATGACGTATCACAAAGTCAGCTAGGCCAAACATTGACGACGGTTGTTGAGGATTGTGTAAACTCTGTGGGCGTTGACGTCAATACGGCATCTGTGCCTCTACTCACACGTGTTTCGGGCTTAAACAAAACACTCGCAACCAACATAGTTCGCTATCGTGATGAAAATGGCCGCTTTGCAAGCCGCACCGAATTGAAAAAAGTAGAGCGTTTAGGACCAAAAGCTTTCGAACAAGCCGCTGGCTTCCTACGCATTATTGACGGTAAAGATCCTCTCGATGCATCCGCGGTTCACCCAGAAGCCTACCCAGTTGTGAAGCGTATTTGCGAGACAAAGCAACTGCAAGTAACCGCATTGATAGGCAATAAAGACATTTTAAACAAGTTGGTTGCGAATGACTTCACTGATGAAAAGTTCGGTTTACCAACGGTAACCGACATCATCAGTGAGACTCGACAAGCCAGGCCGCGACCCACGCCCTGAGTTCAAAACGGCTGAGTTCAAAGCTGGCGTTGAAACTATCTCTGATTTAAAAGTGGGAATGGTACTTGAAGGTGTCGTGTCTAACGTTGCGAACTTTGGTGCCTTTGTTGACGTCGGCGTTCATCAAGATGGCCTCGTCCACATTTCAGCATTAACCAACAAGTTTATCAGCGACCCTCGTGAAGTGGTCAAAGCGGGTGATATTGTCAAAGTAAAAGTACTCGAAGTCGACGTTGCTCGTAAACGCATCAGCTTTACTATGCGCTTAGAAGATGAAGTACAAAACGTACCAGCAAGCAAACCTACGGTTGAAAAGAAAGCAGCTCCTCGTGCGGCAAACAAGCCAAAACCTGTATCGGCAAATGCCGCAATGGGTAACGCGTTTGCAGAAGCCTTCGCAAAATTAAAAAAGTGATTTAATCGTTGATGAGAAGGCCGCGCTTGCGGCCTTTTTTATTGCTGTTTGCAGCCGGATAAAGTCACTTTGCTCTGAGTGCATTAGATGAGCAATTCAATTGATGGGAAAGAGTTAAGTCAAACGATGGACCGGTAAGTTAACCAGTGCAAAAAGCTAAATGTAGGCGTTGAATCCAGATGCACTTTTTGGCTCATGCACATGTTGATAGAAGTCAGCAATTCGCATTGCTCTTGACTCTACATCCGGATTTCTATCTTTTTTCAGACTGCGATTTTCATACGATGGAACAGGGTTCTCTTTCGCTTCAAGCACATCGCTTTGTGCTGTGTTCAAGGAGGCATCTTCGTCTTCTCCAGCAAGACGTCGGCGCTCAAAACTGTTTACACGTGTTTTATCGTCCTCTTCATCACCATTCAAAGCTTGTTTAGAGAGCTCGGCTTGCGCAGCGGCGATTTTTCTCGATGCATCAGCCGCGATTGCGCGATCAGCCCCAGACGGCTCTGCAGGTGCCAATGCAGCCGCGCGAACGGTTTGCATTTTATCGATGGTGCCTTGCGGATCGCCGGGGACTTCCGCCACGTCAATCATGACTTCACCACCTACCGCATAATTAGTACCATCAGGCCCTTTTTGAAACTCGTAGCTCGGGCTGCCTGCGTGTTGACCGCCGACTCGAGCATGCGCCTCTTCGTGCAATCGCACTTCCGTGTCACGATCTTTTAGCTCTTCTATTTGCTTGAGTTCTGCTTCCGCTTTTTGCTCTTCACGACTATTGGAATGTTCCCCTTCCTCATGACCATGCTCATCTTTCGCATCACGGCCCTGAACAGCTTGTTTATCCTCAAGCTGTCCTTTTTTGTCGTAGAGTCCTTTCTCGTCTGAAGGTGCCTGTTTCGCTTTGTCAGTATCTTGGTAAGCTTTGTTTTCGGTGAAAGAGGCAGCCGCTTGAGCGGGTTGTGGAATCACTTCCCGCAATTGATTGTCACGCCTAGCTGTTTCAGTGTAGACGTTACCTGTATGGAAATTTAGCGCCGGCTGCGGCGTAACGATGTTCATTTTACACTTTAATGTCGACCAACGTTCCTAACACCTCATCGGCTGTACGTATGGATTGCGTGTTCGCTTTGGCGTTAAATTCTTCCACTTTCAGCTGCACCAACGACTCGTCGAGACGAGGTGGTTGCGATACAGGTGGCGTTACCGCTTCCTCTGGACGAGCGGCTTGAAGTTGACGCTGCTGCGCGATTTGGTCATCGTCCTGTTGTTGTAACGTGGCACGATTAATATCTGCGCTCGCGCGCTCAATCTGCTGCGAAGCTCGATTGAAGCCTTCAACCCCATTACTAAAAGCATCACCAATTGGCATAGCTCACCTCCTCACACTCTTATACTGTCTAATTATTGCGCAAAACAAGCTCAAATGAAAGGATGAGTTTCATTTTTTATTCCCATCCTCTTTCCTTAATTTTAAAGCATTGATTTCAATATGCTTACAAAGTCTTCGCGATGAGAAATAAAGGGGGCATGAGACGCTTTTGGCAATATTTCTGCACGAAAAGCCGGATTGAGCTTGTACAACTCGTCCACGACTTTTACGGGCACAAGCGCATCTAATCGACCAAAAATCCCTAAGATAGGCATCTGTAATGCCGCAAATTGCTGACGTAAGTCACATTCTTTAAGGAGGTTTAAGCCACCCGCTAACGCGATAGGTGACGCAGATGCTTCTTGTGCCAGCCATGTGCGTAAACATTTGATGTCGTCTTTTGCGTGCTCACTGCCCATAGCCTGAATCGCTAGAAATCGCTCCACCGTCTTTGCAGGATTTGTCGTCAATGCTTCCATAAACTGTTGGAGCACGTCAGGTTTAATTCCATTCCATTGAGCAGAACCGAGGAAGAACGGTGACGATCCCACTAAAATAATTTTCGCTACTTTTTGCGGATAACGAGTTGCGATGTCAATCGCGAAAAGACCGGCCATGGACCACGCCACCAAAATTGAATCGTCTTCAAGTTGTTGTGCCAATTCGTCCGCAGCCGCCGTTAACGTATAACTATCGCGTTCCCAATTCGCACCACCAAAGCCAGGTAAATTGAGCGCTCTGACGTGTAAATCCGGATTAGATTGCAACGCATCGTTCACTAGCTGCCAAACAGCTTTATTCATACCCCAACCATGGAGCAAGACGATATTTTTTTGCATTTAGTCCATCCTCTGTAAAACTTGCCACATGATAACGGCTCTATAACTGGATTCAAGGAATGTATCCACAATGAATTGGATTTCAACTCTCATACCAAACCGCTGTGTGTTGTGCCAAGACACGCTGCCTGACAGCTCCGGTATCTGTGCTTACTGTTTACCTACGGTAAAGTTATTTGACGTAGCACAATGGCCAAACTTACTCCTTCGGCCAGATATACAGCATCAGACACAGCTTAGCGACTGCGATGGCTTATTCAGTTGTGCTTGGTATGAAGGAAGTATTGCAACGTGGCTCAGTGCATTTAAATTTCAAAATCAAACCCACTATTTAGCAGCGTTACATACGGTACTATCCCAACAATTTAATCGTTGGCAGCTGCTCGATTCTGGAAGCGGGATTGATTCGATGCACACTATCCCACTGCATCCCATTCGTTACTTTTTCCGCGGTTACAATCAAACTGCGCAGCTTTGGCAACCCATCATCCCAAAAGCAAATATAAGCACGACGTTACATCGCGCGCATTACACAAAACCTCAGACTTCGCTTGGCAAACAGGCTCGTGCGCTGAACACTAACGCAGCATTTACCGTCAAAGGGGATTTAAGAGGAAAGACCATCGCGATTCTTGATGATGTGATCACCACAGGCGCAACGATGAATGCTGCTGCTCGAGCTTGTAAAGCAGCAGGCGCTAAAACGGTATGGGCGATGAGCGTTGCGCTCACCCCCATTTCACCATGATGTGTTTTTTACACTATTTGGATTGCGCACTTAATGTATGCCCAAAGAACAAGGCGTTTGCAAGTAACCGACTTGTCCCATACCAATAACCACGAAACACAGGGTTGTCGGTCATACCTATCACGGTTCCTCGACCTTTTCGGTGCGCAAGCAACGCGGCACTCTGACTAATCGTGTCAATGTTAATAGGATCAGCATAACCCGCCAAAAGTGGTGAAGCCGTATAGTTAGCTACCGTGACAAATGGGCTAGTAGAGGGTTGCAATAACCAAGTCGCGTCTTTGAACATCGGAAGCGTGTCATCCTTCATTCCAAATGTTAAAGGGTGAGTTATATCAAGATGAGTGTTAAAAATGGCCCCCGCAATACGTTGTTTAGAAGCCAGCGCTTCTTGATCCGCGTAGCGGAGATTTTGCGTGTCGAATTGAGCCTGCAGCTCTGCTTCACTAATAGCCGTTGCATTCAGCCATTTATTTGCTATCAGAGATTTTGCACCTCGCTTATGCCCCCAAAGCACCCCGCCTTTGCTCATCCATTCCCCTATGTTTTGTTTAGCTTGCTTATCAAACTGGTACTGACCATCTACCAGAATAACATGGGTGTAATCGCTTAAGGTCAATCTAGCCAATTGATCTTGAGTGACAATCGTCGGTGCAATTCGAAGACGCGTATCTAAAAAGTGCCAAACTTCACCCAGTTCGTATTGGCTGATCCCCTGTCCACCGACTAGCAATACTTTCG
Source organism: Pseudoalteromonas xiamenensis (assembly GCF_017638925.1). Classification (NCBI taxonomy): domain Bacteria; kingdom Pseudomonadati; phylum Pseudomonadota; class Gammaproteobacteria; order Alteromonadales; family Pseudoalteromonadaceae; genus Pseudoalteromonas; species Pseudoalteromonas xiamenensis. The sequence goes on along the minus strand of NZ_CP072133.1, from coordinate 2,252,787 downwards.
GGAGTTTTGCCACCGCAAACTGCCGTGAACCTAAATCAATACCTGATTGAGTTAAACCGCTGTCAATAGCACTAATCTGGATAGCAAAGGTCTTTGCAACCGCATTCAACTCACTAAACCAATTTGCACGCGTTTGCAGACCTGCAGGGATCACAACCGCCCCAGCTAAAAACGACTTTTCGCTGCCACTCGATAGAGCTGAAAAACCATCAAGTGCTAACCGCGCCTTTATCCCGTGGGAAAGCAAAGCGTTGAGTAACGCGGGCGCTTGGCTATCTTGCCAAGAAAATGCGTAAGCATACGAGCCTGATTTTAAATCGAATGACGGAACTGAAGACGCCTGCCATTCCGTCGTCGCAACCTGTGTATCTCGCACCCGCTTAAGCTTTTTAAAAGGTAAATCAAATGCATGGGCAATAGTCCAGCCGGACACATCATAAAATGTATTATTTTCAAACTGTGTTTGTTCTGAAAATAACGCTTTGATTACTCTGTACTGCGGCTGTCCAAGTGGAACATAAACGCTGCTCGAGGCAGCAAATTCATGCCCATCAACAGTCGTCGTTTGTGCTAAACGATAGGCATGGACTTGGTGTTGTTTTAAAATCGCCATAAAAGCATCACCACGTGATTTGTCATTTTCTAAATCAATGACATAACCTACAAATTCTTCTTTTTTCGATTCATCAATCGCGCTGTTGTAAAAGGTCTGCTGATAAGCTTTTAAACTTTGTTGATTCGCCAACAAGGCGTCGAAAGAGGACAACGTCGTCGTCAGCTGATTTTTAATCGTTGCAGCGAATGATAGAGGACCATTAATCGTCTGTTGCAAATGGCCTCGACTACTGGCTTGCTCAAACAAGATGCCCACAGCACCATTGATGTCGGGGTACGTTGATCCTTTGCCATAATAGAAATCATCAAAACTTTCTTTGGTAAAATACAACTGTTGTCGTTTATCCAGCGCCGCGGCATGAAAAGTCGCGATTTCCTCGGTTAGTTTCACGTTTTGTTTTGGCGTAATGGGATTCGTGCGAGAAGGTACGCCAGGCTGAAAGAAGTACGTACTATTCGGACCCATTTCATGAAAATCCGTCAGCAAATTGGGTTTCCAAGCGTGGAAAGCATTCATTCTTGCTCTCGACTCCGGATGCTGAAGCGGTAGCCAATCACGATTTAAATCGAAAAGGTAATGATTCGTTCGGCTTGAAGGCCAAGGTTCGTCGTGTTCTCGGTGTTTAGGATCTAGTGATGGCGTTAAACTGCGCGTACTGTTTACCCAACTTGCAAACCGATTTAGACCATCTGGATTCAATGACGGATCGAGCAAAATGATGGTGTCGGACAACAATTGTTCAATTCGAGCATCCTCCGCGGCGGCAAGGTAATACGCCACCAATAATGCTGCGTTGCTACCGGATGACTCATTACCATGAACACTGTACCCCATCCATGCAACCGCTGGTAACTCACTTAACCCTTTGCCCTTAGCAATCGCGGTCAAGCGTTGTTGACGAATGTTATCCAGCGTTTGGCTTCGAGAAGGGGCACTAAACGAAAGCAACAGCAAAGGTCGTTGTTCATACGTACGTCCAATTTCGGTAATGGAAAGCCTATCACTTTTTTCCGCAAGAAGTTTTAAATAGTCCACCAGCTGGTCGTGTCGTACATGCCAATCACCGACCTCATAACCAAGTACTGAACTTGGGGTTGGAATTGTTGGGTCAAACTTTACCGCACTATCAAAATAATAACTCAACGGTGCCGCCATGCTCGCACTGCTCAGCGTCATTGCCGCCAAACTCAACCATTTTCTCATTTCTTCGCCTTGATGCTTTTTTCGTTTTTTCTACGCTATCAACCTTACTCTGAGGATTCCAAAAAATTTCGTTCAACACTAGCGACAATAAGATGAGCGGAGTATGATAGCGATTAACCGAGTAATTTAGTCAAGTATAGTCGTCAATATGATCAAGATCTCTGAAACAGCGCAAATCCATTTTGGTAAATTGCTTTCAAATCAAGCTGAAGGCACGAATATCCGCGTATTCGTGGTAAACCCTGGAACATCAAAAGCAGAGTGTGGTGTATCTTACTGCCCAGCTGACGCAGTGGAGCCAACTGACATCCGTTTACCGTTTAATGGCTTTGATGCCGTTGTTGATGAAGAAAGCGCACCGTTTTTAGAAGAAGCAGAAATCGATTTCGTCACTGATAAAATGGGCACGCAACTTACCCTGAAAGCACCGAATGCTAAAGCGAAAAAGTTGGGTGACGATGCGTCTCTTCATGACCGAGTCCAACACATGCTTACGACTGAAGTAAACCCACAACTGGCTAACCACGGTGGCCAAGTGAGTTTAGTCGAGATCACAAAAGACGGCATCGCCGTGCTTCAGTTTGGCGGCGGTTGCAATGGCTGTTCGATGATAGACGTTACGCTCAAAGAAGGGATTGAGAAAGAAATGATCGCTAAGTTCCCTGAAATAAGCGGCGTTCGCGATATCACAGAACACGCTCACGGCGAGCATTCTTACTATTAATCGCGAGTCGATTGATGTTTAAAGAATGGATATTTCGCTTGGGGAGGCTCCCCCAAGCGAAGCATGAAGCGATTTTTTATTGGTCTTGCGTTGTTTGCCTTTGGTGCAAGCCTAATTGCTCTGGGGTATCTGTATTGGCCGTGGTTGCAATTACCGGGAGTTATCATACTCCTGCCGGGTGGCTATTTTGCCGCATGGGGTTACGCAGGTATCTTTGCTAATCGTTTTGCACAAGTGCTCGATCGAAAAGCCCTCGACCCATCACTGTTCGATAACGAAGACCCAAAGTAATGCCTCTTAGGGCCATAAAACAACTCATCGCAAACCAAAGTGCATGATTTCCAAATGAAGACGTCAGTATAAACGGCACTGCAAACCCCACCACTCCAGAAATAATCATACTGTTACGCATGTCTTTTGCGCGCATGAGTTCCAACAAAAATCCCATCGAATAAAAAGCAACTAGTTGCAATCAATGGCATCACGACAATCCACGGTAAATATTCAGCGGCATTAGCTTGTACTGTATCCAGTGAAGTTAAGCTGGCGACAAACAGCGGCCCAAACACTGCAAACGTAAACGTATAGCCAAATGCAAACACTGCTCCCCAAAAAAATCCCACTTTCACCCAGCGATGAACGGCTGCTTGAGACTTTTGACCGACCGCTTCTCCAACCTTTGCCTCTAGCGCATAAGCAATACCATCCATCGCAAAACTAATGAGTAATAGGAAGTTTAATAACACGGCATTCGTTGCCAAAGTGATATCGCCTAAGCGGGCGCCGTAGAACGTCATAAAACTAAAACACGCTTGCAGTACCAACGATCGGAAAAAGATATCTCGATTTAGATGCAGTAAATGTGTAATTTGGCTCAGATTGATGGGCAACCATTTCATGGTGATATTGGCCCTGCCCAATGATTTTACGACTAATCCGATAGCTAAAGCACAGGACAAATAATCCGAAATGCACGTGGCCCAAGCAGCACCAACCACATTGAGATCAAGGCCAACGACAAACCACACATCGAGAATAATGTTCAATCCGTTACTAAACAGCACCACATAAAATGGCCCTTTGCCATTTTGTAATCCAAGTAACGCGCCCAACAACACCAAATTCATCATTGCGGCGGGCGCACTCAGCAACCGTATCTCAATGTAACGCCCTGCACTTGCCATCAAGTCAGGAGATGCATTGGACAGGTTAGCGACGAGTGCGATGATTGAACTCTGTAACAACAGCAACAACACAGACAAACCGATAGCTATCGTTGCGCTTGCATAAAGTTGGCTAAGTAACGCCACTTCATTGCGTTCGCCAAATCGCTGAGCAACGAGTCCTGTTGTACTCATACGTAAAAAGCCCAACAACCAAAAAATCAAGCTGACGCTACTTGAACCAAGCGCAATGGCCGCGAGAAAATAGGCATTGGAAAGGTGACCTATCACCGCGGTATCAACAAGTCCTAGTAGTGGTACGGAGATGTTTGCTAACATCATAGGTCCACTTAGACGCAGTAACTCAAGGTGTTGTAACTTATGGTTGGTAAAAAACGCGCGCATCTCAGTCTTAGCTTTCTTTTCGGTTTGGCAATGCCTGCTCACAGTGCCGTTATCTTACAGTATCACCATGTAAGTGAAACCCTTCCTCCTGTGACAAGCATTTCAAAAGAGACGTTTAAACAACATTTAGCTTTTTTAAAAAATAATGGGTTTAACGTCATCGGTTTGGATAAGCTATTCACGTCATTGCGACAGGGCTATTCATTACCGGACAAAACGGTTGCAATTACCTTTGACGATGGCTACGACAACAATTTCGAAGCAGCTGCGCCTATCCTCAAAGAATATGGTTTTCCCTACACGATTTTCGTAAACCCGCAACTCATTGACGAGCACAAAAGTTACGTGATGACATGGGCGCAATTACGTAAATTGAGCAAAGAAGGCGCGATCATTGCCAGTCACTCTTCACAACACGATTATCTCCACGAAAAGCGACCTGGTGAAAACGATGAACAGTGGCGAGTTCGCATCCGCGCGGACCTAACAAATGCACAAAAACGAATCGCAGAAGAAATAGGTCACAATTACCCTTGGGTTGCATTTCCTTATGGCGAATACAACAAAGCGTTACAACGCCTATTAAATGAAATGGCGGTAATTGGAATTGGCCAACAATCCGGAGCGGTAGATACAACAACCGATTGGACTGCGGTTCCTCGTTATCCCGCTTCGGGCATTTATGCCAATATCGACACGTTAAAGTACAAACTAACCTCCGCGGCTTTTCCGTTAAAATCGGTCGAATACGAGGATACGGTCACTGATAACAAGGAACCGATTCTTACTTTAAATTTTAAAGATAAGCCGTTTCATCAAAGTCAATTTGCTTGTTATGTCTCAGGTCAAGGCCAAGCGAAAACCGAATGGCTTTCCGAAACCGAGGTAAAGGTGTACACCACCACGCCATTGCCTAAAGGCCGAAGCCGCTACAACTGCACGTCGCCAATGAAAGACAGCCCAGCTCGCTACTTCTGGTATTCCCAGCAATGGTTAGTACAATAGAAAAACGTATCTAAGGCTTGGCAGCACTCGCCAGCAGTGTTTCGGCGACATGATGTAAAGGCACTAAACTCGACGCGGCGCCAAGTTCATGCGCCGCTCTTGGCATTCCCCACACAACACTCGTTTTTTCATCTTGAGCGTAGGTAATCGCTCCGGCGTTTTTTAGTGCAAGTAATCCCCTAGCCCCATCACTGCCCATCCCTGTAAGCAAGACCGCACTGACGTTTTTTGGATTGCAATCGATTAGTGACGCAAATAACACATCAACGGCAGGCTTGTGCCGATTAACGGGCTTCACCATTATCGAGTACGCACACAAACTGGCTTCCTTTTCGCATCACTTTAAGATGTTTATCACCCGGTGCTATGTACGCCGTGCCTGGTTTTAATACGTCGCCATCTGCCGCTTCTTTGACAGAGATAGTACAACTTCTGTCCATTCGTAGTGCAAATGACGTACTAAACACAGGAGGAATATGTTGCGTGACGACAATAGGAGGACAATTCGCTGGCATGCGGATCAACACTTCTTTAATTGCTTCTGTACCACCGGTACTTGCTCCTACCGCTAATATCCGACCGGGCAAGAAATGCTCATATTTGGAAACGACCCCAGAAGCGCCTCCTTGATCAGCGGCTTTGAAAGGCCGTAAACGCGCTCGATATGCCGCTCGTACTTTCTGGTGTACCACTTCCATGTAATCGTTTAATTCTTTCGCGACATTCACAGAGGGTTTAGCAATAAAATCAACCGCTCCTAGCTCCAATGCTTCAAGCGTTACAGGCGACCCTTGCTGTGTGAGTGTTGATATCATAATCACAGGCATGGGTCGTAAACGCATCAGGTTTTTCAAAAAACTGATCCCATTCATCTTCGGCATTTCAATGTCGAGTGTTAAGACATCCGGGTTGAGCTGCTTTATTTTATCACGTGCTTCATAGGGGTCTTCCGCTACGCCAACAACAGTAATGTCATCAGCCTGCGTAAGGATCTCTGTCAGCAATTTACGAATCAACGGTGAATCATCCACCACCAGCACTTTAATCATGGCATTCTCTTAAAACAGCTCAATATCCGTTTTCTTATCTTGCGCCTCAATTTCGTGCAAGTACCGAACTTCGCGTTTTTCAATCGTGTCATTATGCATTTCACGAAGCTTCTTTACTTGCACTTTCCCAGATTGTGGGTTGAATACGATTTTTCGAGGCCACGGCCCACCTACGTCGTGTGAAATAAGCTCCAGCTTTTCTTCTTGAACGTAGTCATAGGCAAATCGGATATTCCCTAAACCAATGTCTGTCATGGAACGTATTATTTTCCCGCCACCAAACAGCTTCACTTTCAAATTTTTGCGAGCTGCGCCATTTTTCAACAGCTCGTTAATCAGAAACTCCATCGCCCAGTTGCCATACCGACAACTAAGATCATTCGCATGCAAATTGTTCGCATCCTTAACCCCAGGCAACATGAAATGATTCATTCCACCGATGCCCATAACTTCATCATACACACACGCAGAAATACACGAACCAAGTACCGTAGAAATCAGCTCGTCATTTTTTGAAATATAAAATTCACCAGGCAACACTTTAGCCACCACTTTATGACGAGTCGAATCCCAAAAACGTTTTACATGCTCAAAGCCATGAATAACTGGTTTAAAATGCTTCATAATTCGCCTTGCGGTACATCGTTTTGCCTAAACTTTTGTATTCAACATGCTCTTTGCCCATCGACTCCGAATGCCCAATAAACAGGTGACCGTGACGTGCCAAAATATTGTAGTAGCCTTGAAAAAGCCGATCTTTCGTATCTTTATCAAAATAGATCAAAACATTACGACAAAAAACCACATCAAACGGGCCTTTCATGGGCCAAGGTTCAAGCAGGTTTAGGCGTTTAAAATGCACCATTTGTTGCAATTCCGGTTTGACCTTAAACAAAGTTCCATCATTACTTTTTAGAAAAAACTGCTTCAAATGACTATCGGACAACCCCGTCACGTTGCTTGCTGTATATTCGCCTCGCCGAGCTCTATCTAACACATTGGAGTCCAAGTCGGTCGCTAAAATTTTAACGTCCCAACTCTTTGGAAATTGCCCTGCAATCGTCATTGCTATCGTGTAGGACTTCTTCTCCCGTTGAACAGCCTGCTGACCAAATTCGGACGCGCTTAGATTGCTGGTTGTGTTTCAGTAATAAGGGAATCACCTCGTTTTGAAGGTAGTCAAAGTGATGTGACTCCCTAAAAAACGACGTGAGATTTGTGGTAATTGCATTGATAAAAGAACTGAACTCCGCTTCTGGGTTGTCTTCAAGATAAGACAAATATTCCTCAAAGGAACTCAGTCCGGTAGCACGAATCCGCCGCGCTAACCGGGAATAAACCATTTCACGTTTGTGGGGGCCTAAAACGATACCGCAAGCCTTGTACACTTTTTCTGATATCGCCTTAAAATCCGTGTCAGATAATGCAAATTCCTTCATTTAGGCCCCTACTTATTTGTCTAGGTTAGAACTCTTCCCATTCGTCCGCTTCATCCGAAAATTTATTTCCTCCTGCGACAGGAGCAGGTTGTTTAACTCTCGGTTGATGTTCTATTGCCGCCGCTTTTGGTGCATGCCCATTTAACTTCGGCATAGCTAATGGCTCAGCATCCGAACTGACATTAAAGAAATTCAACAAACGTCGCATGTCTCTCGCTTGCTCCGCCATCGATTCACCCGTCGCGGATGCTTCTTCCACTAACGCCGCGTTTTGCTGTGTCATTTCATCCATTTGTGACACGGCTTTGTTTACTTGCTCGATGCCTGAACTTTGTTCCTGAGACGCTGACGCGATATCAGAAATCATTTCCGTTACACGGCGTACTGAAGCCACAATGTCTTTCAAAGTCATACCCGATTCGTTAACCAACACAGTGCCATCTTCTACTTTGCTCACACTGTCTCGGATCAAATCTTTAATTTCTTTCGCAGCAGCAGCCGAACGCTGTGCGAGGTTACGCACCTCACCCGCGACAACGGCAAATCCGCGGCCTTGCTCACCAGCTCTCGCTGCTTCTACCGCCGCGTTTAACGCAAGGAGATTGGTTTGGAAGGCGATTTCATCAATAACACCGATGATATCCGCAATTTTCTTACTCGATTCATTGATAGCAGACATACTATCAACCGCACGACTAACGACAGCGCCACCCAATTCTGCTTTATCACAGGTTTCTGCTGCTAATTGGTTTGCGACACGCGCATTATCGGCATTCTGACGAACCGTACTGGTCATTTCTTCCATACTGGAAGCCGTTTCTTCCAAAGACGACGCCTGCTCTTCAGTACGTTGACTTAAATCAGCGTTACCTTGTGAAATTTCTTCTGCCCCACTTGCAACCAAAGCGGCTGACGTACTAATGCGATTGATCACTTCCGTCAATTTATCCGCGGTGGCATTAGCATCGCGTTTGAGTTGGTCAAACGCCCCTTCATAATCCTTATTCATCCGGCGAGATAAGTCTCCGCCAGCAAGTGCTCCTAGCATTTCGCCCGTATCTTCAATTGCTTCCGCAATATTACTGAGTAAATCGTTGAGGCCATTTGTTAAGTTCAAGAAGAACCCTTCTTTTCCTTTTTCACTTACACGAACACTGAGTTCACCGCTACTTGCAGAACTGACCAAATGGGCAATTTCTTCTTCCATTTTGACTTCTGCAGTGCGGTCATTCCACTCAACAACGGTACCCACGTATTCTTTGCTTTCTGTGAAAATGGGATTCGCGATGAGTGAGAAAGTTCGACCACCCACTTTAATCTGGGTTTTATAGGTGTCTTTTAATGTGGCGAGTAAGCTACGTTGGTGCGCTGGATTTTTGTGAAATTCATCGATGTTCTTACCAACAAGATTCTTTGCATCAAAGTTAGGTAAGTCTTTTCTCAGGTCAGATTCTGCAATACGCATCATTTCTCTAACCGAATTATTCATATACACAATTACGTTGTTGTTGTCCGCAATCATGGCATTGGCCGCCACGTTATCGAGTGCACGACGAACACGTAAGTTTTCTTCCGCTTGAGTCCGCATCTTTTCTTCTTCAGCAAGCTTCTCGGTCAGATCGTACCATTCCACAACCGTACCCAATCGCTCACCGTCTTTCCCAAGCCAAGGTGTTGCAATTAAATCGAACGTCAATCCCGCCAATTTAATACGCGTTTTGTAGGCTTGAGTTAACTTATCCAGTAAGCCTCTTTGATGAGCTGGGTTTTTATGGAAAAAATCGACGTTTGTGCCAATGAGTCCATCTACATTGAAATTCGGCAACACCGTTTGAAGTGTTTTTTCATGCGTTTTCAGCATTTTTTCTACTTCACGATTCATAAAGACAATTTCTAAATTGGCATTTGCTATCATCACGTTCGCTTGGCAGATACGCAACGCACTGGCCAAATTCGCGTCTTGTTTTGCTGTTTCTTCCAACTTTTTACGTGCTGTAATGTCATTTGCGTATTTTACAACTTTTACTACTCGACCGGTGTCATCCAAAATGGGGGTGTACGTCGCTTGGATCCAAACAACTTTTCCACCTTTTCCGATTCGCTTAAACTCACCAGAATGGAATTCCCCACGACCCAACTTATCCCAAAAGTCCCGGTACACATCACTTTTGGCAAACTCTTCTTCAATGAACATTCGATGATGTTTTCCCACCACTTCAGATTGTTCATACCCCATGACATTCAAGAAGTTATTGTTTGTTCTAAGAATTTTACCTGAAATATCGAACTCAATGGTCGCTTGCGTCCGATTGATGGCTGTCACCTGCCCTTTAAACTCGGTAATTTCTTGCTTCATCTTTGCGTGGTCAGAACACAGTGCGATGATTTTTGTGTTTTGTCCCGTTTCATTGAGTGCCGGCAAAAATTGCATGCTAACCCAAGTATCAAGACCACTAGCACTGACTAATAAGAAATCCGCTTGCGTCGCGTTGCCACCCGCTATTTTTGGCCACGCTGTTTGGAATTCTCCTGATTCTCTTGCCGAAGGCGCAAGCAATGAAGAAAAAGGCTGGCCCTTGATGGCATCAGGCATATACCCTAATAAGTTAGAAAAGTTGTGATTTGCAGCAATGATTTGACCTTGCGGTGAAAGTTCCAGTACGGCTTGCGCTCGTTTTAACGCATCCAATACATAATCACCTTCTGTCTTCACTGGTTTCGAACTAGAGAACCACCCCATATTATTCACCTTATCTTCTTGCTATATCTGTAACGTCTTTTGCAAATTCAAAAGCACGACCATTTTTTCACCGACATTAACCAATCCATCGACATACTGAGAACTGGAGGATTCTTGGAAATCAGGCACATCTTTCGCTGTATCTTCACTAATGCTGTAGACATCCGACACACCGTCAACAACGATCCCCATGGTTTTCGACTGCTCTTTAAAATCCACCTTAACGACTATCACCACAGTTAAAGGCCCATAAGCGATTGGTTCAATACCAAAACGCAGCCGTAAATCGATGATAGGGACAATGGTACCTCGCAGATTGATGGCACCTTTTACAAAACTGGGAGAGTTAGGAATTGCGGTGGCGCTGCTCCAGCCTCGGATCTCTTGAACGGATAAAATATCCACCCCGTATTCCTCACCCGCCATTAAAAACGTTAGGTACTGCTTCTCATCATGCGCTTCACCATGGCCCAAGCGTTGATTTAGCGCAGTTTGTAATGCTGTTTCATTCAACATTAGGATATCGCCTCCGCTAAATTAGGATCTAAGACCAATTCCTGCGAGCCGGGTTTACGCAACCCGCTTAGTTTCACTAAACCGCTGATGTCGATAATCAACGAAACTCGTCCATCGCCGAGTATCGTTGCACCTGAAATACCATCTACTCGTTTGTAATTGGCTTCTAAACTCTTAATTACGACTTGTTGCTGAGCCAGTAAATCATCAACCAACAAACCGACTTTTTGATTGTCAGATTCAACGACCACGAGAAGAGACTTGTCTAACTCTTCAATCGCCCCGTCGTGATTGAAAATATCGAATAGTCTTAAGATTGGAATGTATTCATCACGCAGCCGCAAGACGTCTAAGTTTTTGCCGACCCGACTCACTTTTTTTACATCAATTTGCAAAGACTCCACGATAGAAATGAGCGGAATGATGTAGGTATGCTCAGCCACTTGGACAAGCTGCCCATCGAGGATTGCAAGTGTCAATGGTAGTCGTATCGTGAACGTGCTGCCAACACCTCGAGCTGAGGAGACCTCAACCGAACCATTGAGTGCTTGGATGTTTCGCCTTACCACATCCATGCCAACGCCTCGACCAGAAATATCACTTACGGTGTCTGCAGTAGAAAATCCAGGTCTAAATATTAATTCGTTTACTTCTTCACTTGAGAGTTCATCGTCTTCATTAATTAGCCCATTCGCGATGGCTTTTTGTTTAATTTTATCGGTGTTTAAACCTTGCCCATCGTCCATGATTTCAATCACGATGTTGCCGCCTTGATGAAACGCGTTGAGTGTGAGAGTACCCACGGGGTCTTTACCCGCCGCAATACGCTGTTCCGGCGTTTCGATACCATGGTCTAACGAATTTCGCACCAAATGCACCATAGGATCAGAAATTTTCTCCATAACAGTTTTGTCGAGTTCGGTTTGCTCACCTAAGAGTTTCAACTCGACTTGTTTATTGAGTTTCTGAGAAATATCTCGAACTAAACGGGGAAAGCGACTAAATACGAAACTAATGGGCAACATGCGAATACGCATCACACTCTCTTGTAGATCCCGCGTATTGTGCGCCAGTTGAGCGAGTCCCTCTTGCAAAGCCGAAATTGTCGAGTCGGTCATATCCTGCTCGCCAAGTTGACTTAGCATAGCTTGCGTGATCACTAACTCGCCGACCATATTAATGAGGGAATCCACTTTATCGATACCCACACGAATAGACGTAGAGGTATTATCCTGTGCTTTTGGTGCGCTGGTGCTGGGTTTAGCGCTAAGCGCAGGTTGAGCTGAAGCGGTTACACTTGGTGCCTTTTGTTCTTTTACTTGCGAAGTGTCTTTTTCCGTTGGCTCATTTTCAGTCGTTTCGATGCTTTTTGGGGTGTCTTTCGCAGAAATTGTTGCTGCAATTTCTTTATCGAGATCATCGTCGAATTCTTCAAACAGACCACCACATAATTGCACACTGATGTCGGCATCGTCTTCAACCCACTCAAACACTTCGTGAATAGCCGTTTCAGGCGCGGTTGTTGTTAAAAAGAATCGCCATGCCAGATAGCAATCTTCTGCATTAAACTCATCAAATGGAGGTATGCCATCATGAAACGCCTGCGTTTCTAAATCGCCGAGTTCAGCCAACTCGCCAATCATATAAAGCGGCTCGTTTCCTGTTTTAAACAAATGGGCATGAGGTTTGAAATCGATTTGAAACGTGAGTTTATCCGGCTCGGCTTCGCTATGTATTTCCTCACCACCAGCCTCAGATTCAATACCCAGTATCACTTCAAATTGTGCTTTTAGCTTTTGACTTTCAGTTGGGTCGGGCTTCTGACTGATTTTGCAACGCAGAAAGCATGGCACGCAAACAGTCCACCGATTGCAATAACAGATTGATGTGCTCTGACGTTAGCTTTCTGCGACCATCACGTATCTGATCCAAGAGGGTTTCAAGTACGTGTGTAAAATCAGATACCGATGTAAAACCAAATGTTCCACTGCCTCCTTTAATGGAATGAGCAGCTCGGAAAATGGTGTTAATCGTCTCCGAGTCTTCTTCACCAGGGCGGAGGTTGAGTAACTCCGCTTCCATCGCATCAAGTCCTTCGAAGCTTTCCTCAAAGAAAACTTCAAAGAATTGGCTCAGATCGATACTCATGGTCGCTCCTTAAATTTAGCGAATCACTTTCTTCAATACAGCCAACAGTTGTTCTGGGTTGAATGGTTTCACAATCCACCCCGTTGCACCCGCAGCTTTGCCCTCAGACTTTTTATCTAATCCAGATTCAGTCGTCAGCATTAACAACGGCGTAAATTTGTAGCTAGGAAGCGCACGGAGGCTCTCTGATGAGGGTAATGCCATCCATCACCGGCATGTTTACGTCAGAGATAACCGCGTCATAGCCTTGTTGCTTGGCTAGACTCAATGCTTCACTGCCATCTTTTGCTTCAGTGACATCGAAGCCCGCCTTCTTTAGGGTGAAACTTACCATTTGACGCATAGATGCCGAATCATCCACCGCTAAAATTTTCTTCATACCAACCTCTTAGAGTTCTATTTGCAGGTTTAAGAATTCGCTAAGCCCTAAATCTTTTACTGATTCACTAAGTGCTTCACTTTTCCCATGCCAAACCACTTTATGTCCGACAGAAAGTAACTGTTTTTGTAACGCACAAAGCAATTGAACCGTCGCCGTATCGACTCGAATAACGTCAGAAACATCAACGGTTATATCCCGCACATCGTGAATTTCATGCAAGAGCTGCTGATGTAATTCTTCCACGTGCGAAACTGCTAATTCTGAAGGAAGTTTTAACATGAGTGCTGCACTTTCCTTGTAAAAGTTTTATATAAAATTAGCTTAGACTGAGATCGTAAAATTGCCACAAAAGATCATTGAAAAGCTAAAAACAATTAACGTGTTAGCACAATAATACGCAGTAAATCAGTTAATTTGAGTGAGGAAGATCAATATTGCGAAGAAATGCTGTCAAAATCTTTGACTAATTTAGATTTATCGACCAATGGGACTTGGCCAACGGAGAATTCTGGCTTAAAAATAGCCGTAAGCTCGCCTTTTGGATTGATCAAGGCGATAGATGCACTGTGATCAACAGCGTACTGTTCTTGAGTCGTGTCGCCTATAGCGTAAATTAACCCCAAACTACGCACAAATGGGAATAATACCTCATGCGCCGCCGTAGCAGCGACAATACCTTCACCAAAGTATCCCGCATAGTCAGCACGCTTTTGTTGCGTGTCTCGATTTGGATCAACCGACACAAACCAAACTTGTACATTTTTTTCTTTTACTTGTTTTTTAGCTGCCGCTAATTTCGCCAACGTCATTGGGCAGATGTCTGGGCAACTTGTATACCCTAAAAATAACCACGTCCAGTGCCCTTCTAGCTGGGCATTCCCAATCACATTTCCTTGTTGATCGGTTAAAGAAAACTTAGGGACAACTTTAGGTTGCGAATAAAATAAGGTCGTTTCAGCCAGTTCAGGTTGTACTTTTGTACAAGATGCCAAAACTAATAATAATAACGCCCATATTCCTTTGCCCACGGTCAAACCCATTTATCAATAAATAGAGCGACAAAGAGTACCAGCAAATGAACAATCGAAAAACGGAAAAGTGACATTGCCATCAAATCAGTGCCATTACGGTACAATTCAAATGCTTTAAGTAAAAACATGCCATTTAGAATGCATGCAACACCCAAATAAACCCCTCCAGACATACCGATTAGATAAGGCAAAACACAGACGAGAGTGAGCAATACGGTGTACACGAGAATACACAGTTTGGTGAATTCGACACCGTGAGTCACAGGCAACATAGGAATATTGGCTCGTGCATAGTCGTTTCGTCTTGCTATCGCTAACGCCCAAAAATGAGGCGGTGTCCAAGTGAAAATAATCATTACGAGTAGCCAAGGTTCGGCCATCAGTGCTCCTGTTTCGCTGAGCCACCCAAGCAGTGGAGGCATTGCTCCCGCAAGACCACCAATAACAATGTTTTGAGGCGTTGCGCGCTTAAGGTAATAGGTATAAATGACGGCATAACCCACTAATGAAGCAAGCGTAAACCATGCACACAACCAATTACTAAAGACCACTATCGTAAACGTGCCGAGCAACGCTAATATTAATGCGAAAGCGACAGCGTGTGACGCGCTTAATCGCTCCGTAGCGACAGGTCGATGTCGAGTGCGCGCCATTTGCTTATCAATGTTGCGATCAACAACATGATTTATGGCCGCGGCGGACGCTGATAACGCGCCAATGCCAACCAAACTCATAACTTGTTGTAACCAAGTGCGGCTCATATCTGGCGCAAGTGCAATCCCAACCCACGCGGTGATAACTAACATCAATACCACTTTTATTTTGCAGATAGCTAAATAGTCTCGACTACGGTTTATCGCTGGCAGCAGGTAATGATTTAATGTATTAACATACGCCATAAGAACTCCTCACGCTTTACAGCGAGCTAAGTAGCACAACCGCACGGTTGCGATAAGCAGCATGGCTGCCATAAAGTTGTGAAATAAGGTCAAATGCAACGGAAATTGCCAATGTACTATTGCTGCGCCGACCGATACTTGAGTAATCAACAGAAAGAGTACGATCCGACCAGCATTTTTAAATAAGTCCGATTGCGCGGCTACAACGACTCGACATGCTGCAAAACCTAAAAAAACCAGCGTGACCATTGCCCACACTCGATGAATAAAATGAATTGATAATCGCGTTTCGAAAGGCAGCACACCGTACTCGTAGTTTGCAGCCCCGACAGGCAAATGAAATAAACTCTCCAGAGAAAATAACTCGATGTTTTGGCACAGCGGTAATCCAACACAATGAGGCGCCGCGTAGTTTGCCGCAAGCCATCCGCCAAGCGCAATTTGAACAATGAGCGCGCCAAGCGCTATAAATAATATGCGGGATTGACGTCGGATTTTAGGTTCTTCTGTGAACACGAACTGATTGTTCAGTCTCAAATACAACAGGGTCAACAAGGTTAATATCGAGAATCCTCCTAACAAATGACCCATCACGATGAAAGGTTGTAGATTCATCGTAACGGTCCACATTCCAAGCAGTGCTTGAAATACGACTAGGACTAAAATCGACAGCGCTAACTTAAGCGGAAGGGGCTTTTCGGTTTGCCGACGCAGTGCAAGAAGCGCAATCGAGAGAATAACTAAGCCTAACGTTCCAGCAAAGTAACGGTGTATCATCTCCAACCAAGCTTTACCATGCTCTATCTCACTGTCTGGAAAAGCCTGCAAAGCAGCCGAAATTTCATGATGTTCATCTGGCACCGTCAAAAAACCATAACAGCCAGGCCAATCAGGGCAACCAAGCCCGGCGTTATTAAGGCGCGTGTACGCTCCTAATGTTACAACCACCGCAGCCAGCAAACACGCAAATAAGGTGACATATTTATACTTTCTTTCCATAGTGACTCCTTAGCTAGAACGCGCGTAGTTCAACAGTTTTTTTAAATCGCTCAGTAGTCCTTTTTGAACGAGCCGATTTGTTTCAGGATCTTCGTCAAACGGATACTGGAGTACAACTAGCCCTTTGTTATCAACTAAATAGAGATTTGCGGGTGATAGTTGAAGTGAGTTGTCAATATTTGCAAACGGCAAGGTTTTGTCTTCCTTACCCAAAATCGCGATGTCGACGTCCTTTTGCAGCTTCCCAAGTGCCACGAACAGCGCTTCCAATGAGGCCTTTTGCGTAGCACACGCCTGTTGACATGTTTCCGGACTGTTTAAAAGAATGGTCCAGAGTTTGCCATCTCGATGCTTAAGTTCATCTATGTGAAGTTCGCCTTCAACAAATCGACCATAGTTTGTCGTTCCAGAAGGAAACCAACCCGAATGCAACGCGATATAGGCCGCAAACAGCGGCAATCCGCAGCAACCAACAAAAAGCCAAAGCGCTTTATTCTTCATGTATTAAGCTCCTTTGTTGAGATTTCAACGCAACGAATGCGACGATAAACGCGGCAAAACCAAGCAGTAACCATTGCAAGGCATAGGCAAAATGTTTCTGTGCTGGCATCGTCGAAATTTGGAAATGAGGGGTAAGATTCGAATTTAATTGATCCGAGGCATAGGCGATCATCGGCAATATGGGACGCTTTAACTGTCGCTCAAAAAAAGAAAGATCAATAAACTGAACTAGTTGTGGAAATGTGGGATTCTGATCAGGTTCATCCGCTAACGTAAACCCCTTGAGATCTTTTGTTTTAAGTATCGAGGTAAAGGTTGTCGTAAAACTTGCTACGCTCGGGAGATCTGATGGTGCTTCACGAAGCCCCTGCGCGGGAACAAAACCCACATTCACTATAATCAACGCGTGATTTGACAACTCAAATGGCAAGAGCAAATCGAATCCTGATTTACTCTGCACGACTTGATTGTCCAATAGCCACCAATGCCCTTCTACCCACCGCCCTTCTAGCATGGCCGCTTTACCATGTAGCGATTCGTTATTCACCATAGGTAATGCATTTATATCGAGAACAGCGGTATCAGAGGTCGCCAGCAAAGCTTCCTTTTCAACGCCACGCCGATATTGCCATATTGCAAGACACAGGCAGGTAATGACAACGCATATAGCTGCCAAAACCATCCAACTTGCACTACGCTTAGAAGAATCAATGTTACTCATGTAGGCACTCTATGATTATTAAAATTATTATCGTGCTCTTGCTCGGCTTCGTATTGTTCAATCTGTTTCGCGCGCTTTTTCTTATGGTCAGTGGAAAAGCGGGCGATAAGCCGATGTCCTATTTTTTGGGAAGACGCGTCCTATTTTCTGCCATTGTGCTTGCTTTCATTTTAGTTGCGGCAAAATTGGGGTTGATCCACTTCAACCCCAATCCACACCACGTCAAAGAACGTACACAAACACAAACAAACATAGCCACACCACATCAACAAAATGCCAGTACCAAGCTGCTGCTTGGAACGCGAAATGTTGTTTGCTGTTGAGGTGACCATTGAAAATGCGCAACCACACGACCGTAAGGAGAATTGTCCCGAGCGTCACGTGCATGCCGTGAAATCCCGTTAGCATAAAGAACGTGTTGCCATAGATACCTGATTGCAGCGTCAAACCAAGCTCGTGATAAGCATGCATGTATTCTTCAACTTGAAGTGCAAGGAAGCTAATTCCAAGCGCAATAGTTAAGCCCATGAATAACTTAACCTGACCGCGCTTATCTTGCTCAAGCGCCTGATGGGCAAAATGGATAGTGACGGACGAGATCAATAACACTAGGGTATTCACCAGTGGTAACCCTTTCCACTCCATCGCTTGTGTCACTTCACCGCCTGGTGTCGTCAGCAATGGCCAAATGGCCTCGAAGGTCGGCCACAATACTTCGTTTGTCATCGCATTGTTACTGCCACCGCCAAGCCATGGCACTGAAAACACGCGAGCGTAGAAAAGTGCTCCAAAAAACGCTAAGAAAAACATCACCTCAGAAAAGATAAACCAGCTCATTCCTTGTCGAAACGACTGATCCATTTGTTTAGAGTAAAGGCCGCTTTGCGATTCTGAAATCACATTTCTGAACCAACCGACCAACATAAAGAGCAAAATGGCTATCCCTGTAAACAGTAAATAGTGCCCATTCCCGCCCTCGCTGTTGTGTTGCATCACCGTCAGACCGGCACCAGAGGCAATAAAGAACAACGCGACAGCGCCAACAATAGGCCACTGACTTTGTGCGGGTACGTAATAGTGTTGATAATCTGAATTACTCATCACTGTTCTCCATAGAAAACACCTGTTCTATCGGTGTTTCTAATACTAGTTGCTGACTTTGCTCAGTTATATCAAACAAGGTGTAAGACAAAGTCAGCTCTTCGATTTCATAAGGCAACGCGGTGTCTAGATAAAACATCAGTTCAAACGTTTGATGTTGGCCTGCTTCCATAGGTTGTTGGTTAAAACAAAAACAGGCCATTTTATGAAGATACTTAGAGGCAATTCCCGGTGATACCGAGGGGATCGCCTGCATTACACGTGCTTCTTGGCTTAGATTGGTCGCCGAAAAGGCCACTTTGGTAATTTCACCTGGTTGAATGGTGACCTTAAAGTGCTCGGCTTGAACGGAGAAAGGCGCGCCTTGTTGAGCATGCGTAGTAAAACTGACATCAACAAACCTATCGATGTCAATTTGTTGACTTGCTTGCGCCACTGCCAGACTCGGTTTTCCATTGAGTCCTGTCACTTGGCAAAACACGTCATAAAGCGGTACTAACGCAAAAGCAAATGCAAACATACCAAGGCTGGTAAGCACTAACTTTTTCAACAACGCGCCATGCATTACTTGATCTCCGGTGGCGTACTAAAGGTGTGGTACGGTGCTGGAGAAGGGATTTCCCACTCTAACCCTTCAGCCCCATCCCACACTTTTGCTGGCGCAGGCTCGCCGCCTCTGGCGCATTTAAAGACGACATAGACAAACAACAATTGCGATAAACCAAAGGCGAACCCACCAAGGCTGATAATGGCATTGAAGTCGGCAAATTGCAGTGCGTAATCCGGAATACGTCTAGGCATCCCCGCAAGTCCTACGAAATGCATAGGGAAAAACAGCACATTGACACTAATTAACGATAACCAAAAGTGCCACTTGGCTAAGGTTTCGTTGTACATGTGCCCCGTCCATTTCGGAAGCCAATAGTACGCCGCTGCCATTATCGAGAAGATGGCTCCGGTCACTAAGACATAATGAAAATGCGCAACCACAAAGTAAGTATCATGGTATTGGAAATCAGCCGGTGTTATCGCGAGCATAAGCCCAGAAAAACCACCTAAGGTGAACAACACAATAAAGGCTATGGAAAACAACATCGGCACTTCGAAACTAATCGCACCTCGCCACATTGTCGCAACCCAATTGAATACTTTCACGCCAGTCGGTACAGAAATCAGCATCGTCGCATACATAAAGAAGAGCTCACCTGTCAGCGGCATACCGGTTGTAAACATATGATGAAATTCAGACAATGAACGACAACAGCGCAATTGATGCCGTCGCATACACCATAGAGGCATAACCAAAGAGTTTCTTACGTGAGAAAGTCGGCACTATCGTTGAGATCACACCAAAGGCAGGTAAAATCATGATGTACACTTCTGGATGACCAAAGAACCAGAAGATGTGCTGAAACATCACCGGATCACCACCACCTGCAGCATTGAAAAAGCTTGTGCCAAAGTATTTATCGGTTAACACCATCGTTACTGCACCTGCCAACACGGGCATTACGGCTATCAACAAAAATGCAGTAATCAACCAAGTCCAAACAAATAAAGGCAGCTTCATCCACGTCATGCCAGGAGCACGAAGATTAACAATCGTCACGATTACGTTGATAGCACCCATAATGGAACTCATGCCCATGATGTGAACTGCAAACACAAACAATGCCGTGTTGTCATTACTGTACGTTGTAGAAAGCGGCGCATAGAACGTCCAACCAAATGCCGGACCACCGCCTTCCATAAACAAACTGGCGAGTAGCATGATGAACGCAAAGGGTAAAATCCAAAAACTCCAGTTGTTCATGCGAGGCAGCGCCATATCTGGTGCGCCAATCATCATTGGCACCATCCAGTTTGCAAGACCGGTAAAGGCTGGCATTACGGCACCAAACACCATTATGGATCTCATGTACTGTCGTCATTTGATTGAAGAAATGAGGTTCAACCAACTGCAATCCGGGTTGAAATAACTCAGCTCGGATCACCATGGCCATGGCACCACCAATGAGAAACATGGTCAACGCAAAAATAAGATAGAGTGTACCGATGTCTTTGTGGTTGGTGGTAAAAATCCAACGTTTAAACCCCGATGGCGCGTGGTGATGGTCATCATGCCCATGGTCGTGCGGATTAACGATGCTACTCATTGTCCTGCCTCCTTATCGGCATCCAGTCTCGCTTGTACTTGGCTTGGCTGTACTACATCGCCAGTGTCATTGCCCCAGCTATTTCGCTTGAATGTAACTACCCCTGCAATTTGTTTGATAGAGAGTTGTTTTGCAAAAGATTGCATTGCGGTGCCCGGACGACCATGAAGAATAACGTCGATGTGATCATTAATAGGACCAAGTACTACTTTACTGCCTTTTAAGGCAGGGAAAACGCCAGGTAATCCCATACCGGTAGGCTGATGACACGCAGCACAGTAAGCCATGTAGACTTTCTCGCCCTCTGTCATTAGCTCCTCTTTAGATAAGGTTTGATCAAGCAATGCCGCACTAGCCGCCGCTGCCTGTTGTTTTTCAGCCTTTTTGTCTGAGAGCCACGTATCGAAAGATTCTGGTGACACCGCTTCGACAACAACGGGCATAAAGCCATGGTCTTTACCGCACAATTCAGCACATTGGCCACGGTAAGTACCTTCTTCATTTACGCGTGTCCACGCCTCATTGATGAAACCAGGATTGGCATCTTTCTTCACTGCGAAATCAGGTACCCACCAAGAATGGATAACGTCATCAGAGGTCATTAAGAATCGAACTTTTTTTCCAGTTGGGATAACCAGCGGTTTATCTACTTCTAATAGATAATGTTCACCTTTTTCGGCTTTATCCGCGATTTGGTCCTGAGGTGTAGCGATAACGGAATAATAATCTACCCCTTCGCCCATGTATTCGTAGTGCCATTTCCACTGCGATCCGGTTATTTTGATGGTGATGTCTGCTTTAGAGGCATCTTCCATCGCAATTAAAGTTTTTGTTGCGGGCACAGCCATGGCAATTAAGATCACGAATGGAATCGCGGTCCAAAGAATTTCGACTTTGGTACTTTCATGGAACTGTGCGGGGGTTACCCCTTTTGATTTTCGATGATGGATAATTGCCCAGAACATAGCAGCAAACACCACCACACCTATGACACAACAAATCAAGAAGATGGTCATGTGTAAGTCATAGACTTGCTGACTTATATCCGTAACCCCTTCTCTCATGTTGTAGGCGCTATTCGCGAGCGCCATTGTTGGTGCAATCCCTGCAAGCCAACCTACTGCAAACCGATACGCTTTCATATGACGTCTCCTTCAATTGCCTTACTAAGCGCGTTCAGGCAATCGTTATTATTATTGGATGACTGTCATAGTATGAGACCTAGGTCTTATACCAACTGCACGACTATTAACCAATTAGTCAATTTTTGAACAATTAGCAAGTAATGAAGGTTAATATGTTATGAATGGGTGATTTTTTGCGATGACTTGGAAATCTATCAAGTAATGAACAAGTTATAAGACGTTATTTGGAAAAACAAAATAAAAAGCCCTTCAAATTTGCGTTGAAGGGCTTTAGAAAACTCACACTTTTAGCTGATTTAGCGGAATTACATCCATTGATTATTTCTAATCACGCCAACCGCCAGACCTTCCACTGAAAAACTTTCGTGTTCAAGGTCGACTTCTATCGGAGAAAAATCTTCATTTTCAGCATGTAAGTACACTTTCTTACCAATTTTCTCAAAACGTTTAACCGTAACATCTTCTTCTACGCGCGCAACGACAACCTGTCCATTTTGTGCAACTTGCGTGCGGTGTACTGCGAGCAAATCGCCATCTAAAATGCCGATATTCTTCATACTCATACCGTGTACGCGGAGCAAGTAATCAGCCATCGGTTTAAACATTTGTGCGTCAACTTTACAGTGGCTTTCGATGTGTTGCTCGGCCAAGATAGGTTCCCCTGCAGCGACACGACCTACAAGTGGTAGACCTAATTGTTCTGGTTCGTCTTCTTCAACTAAACGAATACCACGGCTGGCACCCGGAACCATTTCAATCACACCTTTTTTAGCAAGTGCTTTTAAATGTTCTTCAGCTGCGTTGGCGCTTTTAAAACCTAATGAATCTGCAATTTCTGCTCGCGTTGGCGGCATACCCGTATCGCGGATAAAAACCTTAATCAGTTCGAAAATTTGTTCTTGGCGTTTAGTTAACGGTCGCATATCACTGGTTTTCCATACAGTACAATTACCTGTGAGTATATACAGTTATTTGAAAATCGCAAATTTAATACCAAAGAACGTCCAGCCCACAATTAAAAATGAAAAAGCAGGTTTCATCCTGCTTTTCCGTCGTATTTGGCTGATTAAAAGGTCATTTCGGGAATGCCTCCATCGACAACGAGTGCGCCGGCTGTTTTACGTACAATTTCCTCGACACTGACTCCCGGTGCTCGTTCGAGTAAATAAAATGCGCCATTCTTTATTTCAAGCAACGCCAAATCAGTCAGCACTTTGTTTATACACCCAGCGCCCGTTAAGGGAAGTGAACACCGCTCAAGTACTTTCGATTCGCCTGCTTTATTGGCATGCGTCATCGTACAGATGATGTTTTTTGCGCCGGCGACCAAATCCATGGCGCCGCCCATGCCTTTCACTAACTTATTGGGGATCATCCAACTAGCGATATTACCGTACTGATCAACTTCAAATGCACCAAGTACGGTTAAGTCAACATGCCCGCCACGGATCATCGCAAAGCTTTCTGCTGAGCTAAAAATGGCAGCACCAGGCACCGTCGTCACGGTTTCTTTGCCTGCATTAATGAGATCCGCGTCTAGTTCCGCATCCAATGGGTATGGCCCCATGCCAAGCAGTCCATTTTCAGATTGCAACATCACAGCCATGTCAGGTGGGACGTAATTCGCCACTAGCGTTGGGATCCCGATACCTAAATTGACGTAATAACCATCCTGCAATTCTTTCGCTAAACGCATGGCCATTTGTTCTCTTGTTAATCCCATATCATCCTCTCACCATGCGCTTTTCAATGCGTTTTTCGAATTGTCCGAGGATCACGCGGTCAACGTAAATACCTGGCGTGTGAATTTCGCTTGGCGCAATGTCCCCTGGTTCAACTATCTCTTCTACCTCCACCACCGTTATTTTCCCAGCCGTTGCTGCCATTGGATTGAAATTCATCGCCGTGTGACGGTAAATACAATTGCCAAAGCGGTCGGCTTTCCACGCTTTAACAATTGCAAAATCACCCGTGATGCTCTCTTCCATCACGTATTCACGACCTTGAAACACTTTATGCGGTTTGCCTTCTGCGACCATTGTGCCAACGCCTGTCGCCGTGAAAAATGCCGGGATCCCAGCGCCGCCAGCGCGCATTTTTTCAGCGAGAGTGCCTTGTGGTGTCAACTCAACATCTAAATCGCCATTCAACAACTGCTGTTCAAACAACGCATTTTCCCCCACATACGAAGCAATCATCTTTTTGATTTGCTTGTCTTCCAATAACACACCCAAACCAAATCCATCGACTCCACAGTTATTGGAAACAACCGTCAGTGCTTTTGTACCTTGTCGCTTTATTTCGGCAATGAGTACCTTCCGGAATTCCACATAGTCCAAATCCACCAGCAATCACCGTCATGCCATCTTCGAGTCCGGCTAATGCCGCTTCGTAGGAATTAACCACTTTATCAAAACCTGCCATACGTACTCCTATTGCACTGTCCAGCCGCCATCAATAACAATGGTTTGCCCTGTGATGTTTTTCGCCAGAGGGGCAACCAAAAATTGCACGCTATGGAAAATCTCGTCCACATCGATAAACGCTTTTTTGGGCATTGGGGCCAGCATAATACGGTCAACCACCTCTTGTTCACTCATACCATGTTCTTTGGCTTGTGCTGCAATTTGTTTTTCCACCAACGGCGTTTTTACATAAGCGGGGCAAATGGTATTTATTGTTATGTCGAACTCAGCAGTCTCAAGTGCCATCACTTTCGATAACCCAAGCAAACCATGTTTTGCCGCAACATAAGCCGATTTATATTTTGACGCCACCAGTGCGTGAATGGAGCCGATGTTAATGATGCGGCCGAAGTTCTGTTTGCGCATTTGTGGCAATAACGCTTTGCTTAACATTGCGAGTACCGTCAGCATAACGGCCTGCAACATTTCCCATTTATCGAGTGGATAATGTTCAAGGGCTTCAACATGCTGGATACCCGCATTATTAATCAGAATATCAATGGAACCGAGCGCGTGGGTCAGAGGCTCGAAACTTGCGCTGTCCAACATGTTTAAGCCAATGCCTTGTGCCTTAAACCCTTTAGCAACAATCTCTTGAGCCGTCTGTATTGCTTGTGCTTCATTAACATCACTCACTACAACGTCAAAGTCTAACGCCGCGAGTCGATGTGCAAGGTGCTGGCCGATGCCACTGGCTCCACCTGTAATCAAGACCTTCTTCATCTCATCACTCCGCTAGAAATGCCGCAAGTTCAGCTTGCTTACTGCCGATGGAGAACAACCCATCTAAGTGGCCCCATCCCCCATTTATTTCGCTTATAGACACCGATTTGTTCATCCGTTTAAGTGTGTCGTATAGCGACCTCACGCCTTCAGGACGAAGCAATAAGTCACCTGAGGATGGCATGAGCAGCACCTTCGCTTGAATACGAGCAAGCGCGCCTTCTAGGTCTTGGTTCATTCCGGCGGTAAAAAGCTGTGAAGCACGGATGAGATACAACACATGATTTGCATCTTGTAACCTTGCTCGAGCAGCCGCTCGCTGTGCTAACACCTGATTTATTTTTGGTAAAACACGAATATCCTTCATGGCTGGCTCATCTAACACCTCGAAATCTTTAAAACTCGCGTTATAGATAGTGGGGTGCATCGCGTCTTGCGTAATATTGAGCATCGTTGCTGTCAGACCCGCAATGGGTTTTTCTCCTTCATAGTAGTTACCTTGATTCCAGTTAGGATCCAAGCGAATGGGTAAAGCCCATTTTTCCAACGCTGCCACAGTCCACGCATCCATCGTTGCCGCGCCAATGACATGGACCAATCTTTCTACTTTATCAGGGTAACGGACAGCCCACTCTAACGCTTGAAAAGAACCCATAGAGGCACCTGCAACGGCATACAGCTTGTCAATGCCTAGGCTATCCAAAAGGCGTTTTTGAACTTCCACAAAATCACCAATTGTCACCACTGGAAAGTCTAATCCATACGCTTTTCCTGTTTTCGGATTAAGCGAAGCTGGGCCGGTGGTGATGACATGGGGGTCGTACACATTGGCGTTCACCAACGTATCACTACTAATGACAAAAAACTTATTGGTATCAATCGCTTTACCTGGGCCAATGATCGTATCCCAATAACCTGGCAAGGGGTCACTTTCCGAATATTTACCTGCTGCATGCGACGTTCCTGAGAAAAAGTGAGTGATGAGGATGGCGTTATCCTTTTTCTCATTAAGCGTGCCGTAGCTTTCATACCCGACCACCACCGCTGGTAAAGTGACGCCTGATTCGGTGGTAAAGGCCTTCGTTTCAAATCGTTGTTTTTCAACCAGCAAAGTTTGGGCTTGTGCTGTGAAGCTCAGAATAACAAGCCAAAATACACGGAATAATTGCCTTTTCATCGTTCTTCCTCTTTAAAACCAAATAAACAAGCCTAGTGCCAATGCAACCCCAATTAACGGGATAAGCGCGGTAAGTGCCGCCATTGACCAATAGGCGCGTTGATGCGTTTCTTTGCAAATAGCACGAATCGTCGTGACCACATAACCATTGTGAGGCAACGTATCGAGCGCCCCTGAACTAATGGCCACAATACGATGTAATTGTTCGGGATTAACGCCTGCATCAAGGTAATGTGGTGCAACAAGCGGTAACGCTATCGCTTGCCCGCCTGACGCCGAACCGGTTAAACCCGCAATAACACTCACCGCAATGGCCGCTCCGAGTAATTCATTGCCCGGCATTGCTGTCATTACCTCAACGGCGGCATTAAATGCGTCTGTATTCTTAGCAACCGCGCCAAACCCCACCACGGCTGCCGTATTGCCAATCGCGACAAGCGCGCCTGTCGTCCCTAAATTGACCGCATTGGTTATCGAGCGAAAACGCTTAAAGTTGATAATCACAATACTCAGCACACCACCGAGTAGCGCGACAATAAGCGCACTTTGTTGCAAAGCTTCATGCAGCGTAAAGGACAGCAGTAACACAACGATAAGCGGGATGACTCCCGTGATGGGATGGGGATAGTCGCGTATCGCAATAGCAGGGTCATCTGCACGAGCGTCGAAACGCTCCCCATTTGCTTTTGCTTTGTTAATCATACGCATGAGCCACCAATAACCGCTGAGCGCCATAAAAATCGCGACAACAAGACTCACTTCCCATGCGGCGTACGGGGACGTACCTAAGTACTTAATTGGGATCCAATTTTGAATTTCTGGGCTGCCTGCAGACGTCATCGTAAACGTCACAGAACCAAAGGCTAACGTTGCTGGGATAAAGCGACGCGGTAAGTCGGCATCTTTAAATAAGCTGAGGGCCATGGGATAGACGGAAAACGCCACAATAAAAACACTTACGCCACCATAGGTAAGCACAGCGCAGGCGATCACCACCGCGAGAACGGCATGTTTCATTCCTAATTTAGCAACAATGAATCGTGCCACACTGTCGGCAGCTCCACTGTCCTCCATAAATTTACCAAACAGTGAACCGAGTAAAAACATGAAAAACCAAGCACTAATGAAACCGGCAAAACCAGACATATATGTGCTTAAGAAATTCACCTGCTCACTAAGCGGAAACACCGCCATATTACTAAAAAGTGCCACGATAAGTGCGCACAAAGGCGCTGCCAAGAAAAGATTCACACCTCGTAATGTCATGATTATCAGGAGGATAAGACCACCTAAAAGACCTATCATACTGAGCATATCCAATTCCTTTATTGTTATAGTCATGCACTAAGAGCAACCTCAACGTGCATTGGAATATAATCAGTCTGAGACGAGTTACACAGAAAATACATAGTACTAAGGTTATAGCCAAGCTCGACACCCCGTAATGACAGGGCTGCAGCGCCGATAGTACTAAGGTACTAATTCACTTTTGCACACATTCTCCTAGAGTCGGATTAGTTAAAAAACTCGAACAACCCAAAATGACAATAACAGGGGCAACAGGATGAACAGAAAGCCAACTCGTGTTTCGTATCTCGCTCTCGCCATCAGCACCGCACTTTCAAGTATGGCGGTCTATGCTGAAGACGGAGCAAAAAAGGCAGAGCTTGAACGCATTGAAGTCACAGCTCGTAAAACCGTGGAAAACCTACAAGAAGTACCCGTCGCAGTAACCAGCATTGGCGAATCTGCGCTGATGGAAAACGGTATCTCAGTCATGACTGAAGTACAGCAGTTTTCACCCAATACGACGTTACAGGCAAGCCGGGGAACCAATTCCACGATCACGGCTTTTATTCGAGGTGTTGGTCAACAAGACCCGCTTTGGGGATATGAACCGGGTGTTGGTATCTACGTTGATGATGTGTACATCGCCAGACCACAAGGTGCGGTACTCGATTTATTAGATGTGCAACAAATCGAAGTGCTGCGTGGTCCACAAGGTACTCTATACGGTAAAAACACCATCGGCGGCGCCATAAAATACGTCACAAAAGAAATGAGTGGTGACGCAACCTTCAACATTGATGGCACGGTGGGGAGTTACAATCAGCGAGACCTGAAAATAACCGGGCAGCTTCCCATTTCCGATAAAGTTTACCTCGGCTACGGTTACGCAAACCTGACGCGCGATGGCTTCGGTGAATTTCTACAAATGTCACAGGCAGGCCAAGACAAAGAAAACTACAACAAAGATGTCAGCGCCATGCGTTTAACGCTTGAATTGCATCCGACCGATCAACTTTTCTTCCGTTTAGCTTGGGATAAAACAGACGACAAATCGAACGCAAAAGGTGGTTATCGATTATTGCCAAGTTTACTAACAAACGCCCCTATTCCTGACAGTGTTTTTGATAGTTACACCAGTATGCCCACTTGGAACAAAGTGGAATTGGAAGGCTACAGCTTAACCAGCCGATGGGACATGGATGATCAAACATCTTTCAAATATACCGTCGCAAAACGCGATAGCTACTCGCCCACCAACATTGACTTTGATAACACCCCTCTCAAAATCTTCGATGTGCCTGCCATTTATGACGACAACCAATTGACCCATGAACTGCAAGTGACTCATCGTGGTGAGAACTATAAAGTCGTTTCTGGCTTGTACTACTACGACGCCGAATCCTGCGGGCAATTCCAAGCTATTCTTGAAGTTTTAGGTCAAAGCTTAGGTGCACCAGGCCTGACCCGTGAAGTCAGTGGATGCAGCAATTCCACCAGCAAAGCTTTTTATGCACAAGGTAATGTGGATTTGAACGAACAGTGGTCACTCACCCTTGGCGCTCGATACACCCGAGATAGTAAAGAAGCGACGGTTAATAATGGCTTAGTGTTTGCGACGGTTTACCCTGAATCCAATTGGATACCGGGTTATGTTCGCCCTGAAGGTGAACTGGTGCCCAACGTGCTTGATGACAACCAAGACTGGTCACGCTTTACGCCTCGAGTGGGTGTTGAATATCAGTATTCTGATGACATTATGTTCTTTGCAAGCTACTCACAAGGGTTTAAATCCGGTACATACAATCCTCGAGCCAGCACGGCGGAACCCGCAGCAAATCCTGAAATTGTTGATTCCTTCGAGTTAGGTATGAAAAGTGAGTGGAACAAGACGCTACGGGCAAACTTGACGCTTTTTGCGCTTGACCACAAAGACCGCCAATACATCTCTGTATTGCCGGGTGCGACGTCTGCCGATCTGAACCAACGACTTGGCAATATTGGTAAATCATCGGGTAAGGGCGCAGAGTTAGAACTCACTTACATCGCCAATGAGTCACTCTCCTTTGATGCCGCCATTGGCTACATTGATAGCTCGTTCGACGAAGTATTGGATACCGACCAAACAACCGGTTTAACCTTTGATAAATCGGAGCATTTTAGTATTTCGAATACCCCTGACGTTACATTTAATATCGGGGCAAACTACAAAATCTACTCCGAGTTTGGGGATTTTGTTCTGAACGCCAATTATTATTATCGCGGTGATTACGTGCTATTTGAAGAAGACAGCTTGCTTACTCAAGATGGGTATGGACTCTTAAACTTCAACGTGAATTGGTATAGCCAAGACGGTAACTGGCGTGTCGGTCTGCATGCGAAAAACCTGACTGACGAAGAATATATGATTGGAGGCTACCAATTTGTAACGCCAGACCCAACGGCTCCAAACGATACGAGCAAATACACCCCAGGCCTTGGTGGGGACAATACGCTCATTGGTTATTACGGTGACCCTCGCACCATCTCCTTGACGGTTGGTTATCGTTTCTAACACCATTTGACGAGGCAACAAGCGGATCCCCAGCCACCTTGTTGCCTTGTCTATTTTCTCAAAATACCATATAACTGAGCTAGTTGGAGAGATTGAGGATGACACACGTGCAAGCCATAATTGCCGATGATCACCCGCTTTTTCGCAGTGCATTGCAACAAGCGGCTGCACAAGTGATGAGCAATGAACAAATAAAAGAAGCCAGTACGGTTGATGAACTCATGACGTTATTGGTCTCACATCCCGAAACGGAACTCGTCTTTTTGGATTTAACCATACCGGGAGCAAAAGGACTGCAGGGCCTTGCCAACCTTCGCAATCAATACCCTGATATTTTAGTCGTCATGGTTTCCGCGAATGAAAGTCCGCAAATCATAGAACAAGCCATGGCACTGGGTGCGAGTGCGTATATTCCTAAATCCGCCTCTTTAGAACTGATTGCCGAAGCGATTACCAAGGTCATTGAAGGGGAAAATTGGCTACCAGACCAAACTGAACTTACAGATCAGACGGATTCTGAACAAGCGCAATTTGCGCGCAATTTGGAAAAGCTCACGCCACAACAATATCGCGTGCTCGCCATGATAGCGGATGGCAAACTCAACAAACAAATTGCCTATGCGATGAACATTCAAGAAACCACCATCAAGCAACATGTATCTGCTATCTTGAAAAAGTTAAACGTTTACAACCGCACGCAAGCGGGGATTTTGTTCAACCAATTATCGACAATTGGCGAGCTGAACAGTTAATAACCGAGCAGCTCCTATTTTACTCGCTCCCCCTACCTAACGTGAGCTACAACGTAGTCGCAATGCGCTTTAAAAGTCGCTTAAGGGCGGGTGCTTTCAGCGGCTTATACAAGAGCGGGTAACCACTGTCGGTAATTCTCTCTCGAATTAACTCATCGTGATTCGCTGTATTCAGTATGATAGGCATCGCTTGCAGCGATAACTCCGCTATTACGTCCAACCCTGTGATACCGCTATCGAGTTGATAATCCGCGATGAGTAAATCAGCCTTGCTCGTCGCTGCTAGTGTTGCCAACTCCTGTTGGTTTCTCGCACACTGGATCTCACAACCCCAGTTCGTTAGTAATTGTTTTAATGCCTCTAGAGCATGTTCGTCATTATCCAGTAGCCACACCGAAAGACCTTGTAGTTGGCTGTCTCCCGTTGCCTCAATGAGCTCTTGTCCATGTGTTGTGCTTAAGGCATCATCACATGGGAGGGTCAAGGTAAACTGAGTTCCTTTTCCCACTTCAGAACCCATGGAAATGTGAATGCCCAGCAAATCACAGATCCGCTTGCTGATTGCTAAGCCTAACCCTAACCCTTGCCCGTGAGAACGATCGCCAAGTTGCTTGAACTCTTGAAAGATGAGTGTTTGGTCTTGCTGTGCAATACCAATACCGGTGTCTTCAACCATGATGGACAATCGTTGCCCATCTCGCTCTAAACGCAAGCGGACTTCACCTTGTTTGGTGTAGCGTATGGCGTTACTGAGTAAGTTACTTAACACGCGTTTCAAAAGTGCTTTATCTGTAGTAAGCGATACCGGACACGGGCCGACAACAAACGCCAACCCTTTTGCCTTTGCAAGGACTCGATATTCATTACACAACGGCGTTAATAAAGACGCCAAGTTAAAAGGGGCTATCGAGGTTTTGAACGCGCCAGCTTCCAATTTCGTCAATTCTAAAATGCTCGACAGTAAATCCTCTGCACTGGCCAACGCATCTTTGATGTTCTCTGACAAACCTTGAAGCTCGGAGCCTTGCGATCGCTCACTCATTAGGGCACAAAACAAACTTGCAGCATTGAAAGGCTGCAGTAAGTCATGGCTGGCCGCAGCAAAAAAGCGAGTTTTACTCTCTGTGGCAAGTTCAGCCTGCCGTTTTGCGGTTTCGAGTTGTTGATTCGCATTCGTGAGTTCAACGGTACGGGCCTGCACCTTTTCCTCAAGATCCGTATTCACTTGCTCCAACGCTCGTTGTTGGCGTACAAAATCAGAAATGTCCGTATAGGTCGTCACAAAGCCACCGCCGGGTAACGGATTACCCTGCATTTCAAACACGCGACCATCATTGTGCTGACGACGATACTTGTAGGCACTCCCTTGTTTCAAATAGGCGAGTCGTTTTTCAACCTCTTGATATAGATTATTGAATTCAAACAACTGCCGCTGTGCATTGAGTCGGATCAGTTCTTCAACAGGACGACCAATGTACAAGCTCCCCTCGGGATAAGAAAACATTTCACTGTAGCGTTGGTTCCACGCGACAAGCTTCAACTCACTGTCGACTACGCTAATTCCCTGCTCAACGTTCTCTATGGTGGCTTGCAGCAAGTCTCGATTAAAGCGTAATACTTGGCTGGCTTCATCCACAAACTCAGCAACGTGTTCAATGGATTGCGCTTTTTCATCTTTACTGGCTTGCAAGATAAGCCGAGCAGAAGGCCCTCCGATGAGCGCTGACATTTCGCGCTCAACCAAATCTTCGATGTGACGAGGTGCTGTTTCTTTCCATTTCCCGCGCTCTTTCGGAAACTCTTCGTCAATCAGTTGCGCAGTCGAGTCAGGCTCACCAAATCGCTGTAGCAAGTCTGCACAGTCTTGATATGTAAGGGGTGTCAATAATGCTTTTGGCTCTGGTTCACTCAAAATAAATTTATTGCTTTGCAGCCGCTCCGCCAATCGCGCCTGACTAAACCAAGGCACAACGAGATACACCAGTGTATTGACGAATAACGAAAGCAGCACAGCCTGACTAATGGCATCAAGACCAAGACCAAACAAATCTTTTGGAGCAAGCCAAGCAATCCCCCAAGGACCTGCATGCAACCAAAGTTCTGGACCAGACAAACCGGTGATAAGATTGGGTAATAAGAGCGTGTAAAACCAAATTACAGAACCACTGACGATACCCAGTTGTGCGCCAAGGCAAGATGCCTTGCGCCACCACAAACCAATGATCATGGCTGGTGCAAACTGTGCTACTAATGCAAACGACATCAAGCCCATATTCGCCAGCGTATTACCATCAGCAAAGATACGATGACTCAAATAGCTTAAGAGTAAAATGGCGACAATCACGCCGCGCCGAGCGTAAATAAGCCACTGCTTAGTGAGTCCGCGAGTCTTTGCGCCTATCTGGGCACGGCGAAGTAAATATTGATTGATAAAATCATTGGTGATCATGATGGCTAATACGATGGTAGACACTATCACCATACTCGTGGCCGCTGAAAAACCACCAAGAAACGCCAACATCGTCATCACGGGCGCATTTGCAGCGATGGGTAGCGCAAGCACAAAGGTGTCGTAGCCAACATTACCTGATTTGAAAAGTAACAGCCCTGCATACGCAATAGGTAAGGTAAATAGTGTAATGAGCACAAGATACGCTGGAAATAACCACCGCGCCGCGACGAGTTGCTTCTCGGAACTTGGCTCAATAAACGCGGTGTGGAATTGCCGAGGTAAACACAGTGTGGCAAGTAACCCCAATAACACATGCACCCAATATACGTAGTTGGGGCTTCTCGTTGTTTCGATTTGCGCCGTGACACCGTCTCGTTGAGCCTGCTCAAGCAATTGCCAAGGAGTCTCAAAAAGACCAAAACAAACAAAGACACCAACCGCGAGAAAGGCAAACAGCTTCACTAAAGATTCAAACGCAATTGCGGTCATCAACCCAGGATTATGCTCACTGGGACGCAGACGCCGAGTACCAAACAACACAGCAAAAAGCGCCAACAGCAACGTAATATAAAAGGTACCGTCTTGCCAAAATGCCATGGCAGCCGTCGATGGTTTGCCCGTGAGTAAGGAAATACTGGTGTTTGTCGCGTTGAGCTGTAGCGCAATGTAAGGCACTACCGCAATCACGGAGATAAATGAAATAAGGCCAGAAAGACTCGACGATTGTCCGTAACGTGTCGCGATAAAATCAGCCATGGAAGTCAGTTTTTGTTGGCGACAAACGGTTGCGATCCGTAAATATATTTGCCACCCGAAGATGAACAGCAGAATTGTGCCTAAATAGGTTGGTGCCAACCACCAGCCGTTATTGGCTGCTTGTGCTGTCGTACCAAAAAACGCCCATGAAGTACAATATACCCCCAATGACAACGCATAGACACTGGCACGCGCACGAGGTTTCGGACTTTTATCAGCCACCCACGCAACCGCGAACAGTACGCCAAGGTAAGCTATGGCAACAAGACTTATTACTCCAATCGAGAACATAAACGGACTTTATTATTTTTTATTCAGCATAACGCGTCTAATGCAAAATAACAGCCGCACTTTAGTACAGGGTAAGAAAGGAAAAAATGGAAATAAGACGCCGCTTTCTTTTCAACGCAAAAAAAAGCCCCGACCAAGGCCGAGGCTTCTTCTAAACAGACTTAATTAAAAATTAAGCTTGTTTTGGACGCTCAATTACGTCTACCAAAGTCCAAGACTTAGTCTTAGAAATTGGAGCACACTCACGAATTGAAACTAGGTCACCAGCTAGAGCTGAGTTGTTTTCATCATGTACGTGCAACTTAGTTGTACGCTTGATGAATTTACCGTAGATCGGGTGTTTAACCTGACGCTCGATAGCAACAACGATTGACTTGTCCATTTTGTCGCTAATAACACGACCTTGAAGAGTACGGATTTTATCGCTCATTATGCACCTGCCTTCTGGTTGATAACCGTTTTAACACGCGCGATGTCGCGACGTACTTTTCTCAACTGGTGAGTCTGAGCTAGCTGACCCGTGCTCGCTTGCATGCGCAGGTTAAACTGCTCACGTAGAAGCTCTAAAAGTTCAGCTTGTAGCTCTGCTACACTTTTGTCTTTAAGTTCGCTAGCTTTCATTACATTACCGTCCGAGTTACAAATGTTGTTTTGAAAGGTAATTTACGAGAAGCTAGGTCGAATGCTTCACGAGCAAGCTCTTCAGAAACACCTTCCATCTCGTAAAGTACTTTACCAGGTTGAATTTCTGCAACCCAGTATTCTACTGAACCTTTACCTTTACCCATACGAACTTCTAACGGCTTTTCTGTAATTGGCTTGTCTGGGAACACACGGATCCAGATTTTACCTTGACGCTTGATGTGACGAGTCATAGCACGACGAGCTGCTTCGATTTGACGAGCAGTCATACGGCCACGGGCTGTCGCTTTCAAGCCGAAAGAACCGAAGCTAACTTTGTTACCGCTTGTCGCAACACCGCGGTTACGACCTTTTTGTACTTTGCGGAATTTGGTACGTTTTGGCTGTAACATTTATCGCTACCTCTTACTTAGCACTTTTTTTGGCTTTCTTCGGTGCACGCTTATTCGCAGCTGGTTTTTCTTGCTCTTGAACTAGTGGAAGACCACCAATTACTTCGCCTTTGAAAATCCAAACTTTAACACCGATGATACCGTAAGTGGTTAACGCTTCAGAAGTTGCGTAGTCAATGTCCGCACGTAGTGTATGTAGAGGTACACGACCTTCACGATACCACTCAGAACGAGCAATTTCAGCACCGCCAAGACGGCCGCTAACTTCAACTTTGATACCCTTCGCACCTAGTTTCATTGCGTTTTGTACAGCGCGCTTCATAGCACGACGGAACATAACACGACGCTCTAGTTGTGAAGAGATGCTGTCTGCTACAAGCTTAGCATCAAGCTCTGGCTTACGAACTTCTGCAATGTTGATTTGCGCTGGTACGCCAGTAAGCTTCGTTACAGCTTGACGTAGCTTCTCTACGTCTTCACCTTTTTTACCGATAACAATACCAGGACGAGCCGTGTGAATTGTTACGCGGATTGATTTAGCTGGACGCTCGATAACGATTTTAGACACAGAAGCTGCTTTCAATTCCTTAGTAAGGTATTGACGCACTTTGTGATCGCCAAAAAGCTGTTCAGAGAAATCTTTTGTATTCGCATACCAAGTAGATACCCAAGGTTTAGAGATACCTAGGCGAATACCAGTAGGATGAACTTTTTGTCCCATTACTTATATCTCCTAGCGATCCGAAACCACAACAGTGATGTGGCTTGTACGCTTAAGGATGCGGTCAGCGCGTCCTTTAGCACGTGGCATGATGCGTTTCATTGTTGGACCTTCGTCAACAAACACTTTAGCCACTTTAAGCTCATCAATGTCGGCACCTTCGTTGTGCTCCGCGTTAGCGATAGCAGACTCAA
Organism: Pseudoalteromonas xiamenensis; assembly: GCF_017638925.1. NCBI lineage: Bacteria > Pseudomonadati > Pseudomonadota > Gammaproteobacteria > Alteromonadales > Pseudoalteromonadaceae > Pseudoalteromonas > Pseudoalteromonas xiamenensis. The sequence goes on along the minus strand of NZ_CP072133.1, from coordinate 2,216,438 downwards.
GTACTTTCTTAACCAATGCAGCCGCTTTTTTCGGGCTGTAAGCTAGAATATCTAGAGCGCGAGCTACTGGTAGACCGCGAATTTGATCAGCCACTAGACGTGCTTTCTGCGCCGAACCAGAGGCGTATTTATGTTTAGCTAATGCTTCCATCATATTCCCCTATTAACGCTTCTTAGCTTTCTTATCCGCATGACGTGACCGCGGTAAGTACGTGTAGGTGCAAATTCACCCAATTTGTGACCGATCATTTCGTCTGTAACGAATACAGGTACGTGCTGACGACCATTATGGACAGCGATGGTCAATCCGATCATATTTGGAATGATCATTGAACGACGGCTCCAAGTTTTGATTGGCTTCTTGTCACCGCTTTCCAACGCTTTCTCTACCTTCTTCAGCAAGTGTAGGTCAATAAATGGACCCTTCTTGAGAGAACGTGGCATGGCAATTCCTCAACTATTATTTAGAACGACGACGTACGATAAACTTATCAGTACGCTTGTTGCTACGTGTCTTCTTACCTTTAGTCGGTACACCCCATGGAGTTACAGGATGACGACCACCTGAAGTACGACCTTCACCACCACCGTGTGGGTGGTCTACTGGGTTCATGGCAACACCACGAACTGTAGGACGTACACCGCGCCAACGCATCGCACCAGCTTTACCTAGTGAACGAAGCATGTGCTCAGAGTTACCTACTTCACCAAGTGTAGCGCGACAGTCAGCTAGAACTTTACGAACTTCGCCTGAACGAAGACGTAGAGTTACGTATTGACCTTCACGAGCTAGGATCTGTACGTATGCACCCGCTGAACGAGCGATTTGTGCACCTTTACCAGGCTTAAGTTCAACGTTGTGAACTGTAGAACCTACAGGCATGTTACGCATTGGCAACGCGTTACCAGCTTTGATTGGTGCATCAACACCAGACTGGATTTGATCGCCAGCTTTCAAGCCTTTAGGAGCGATAATGTAACGACGCTCACCGTCTTTGTATAATACAAGAGCGATGTTTGCGCTACGGTTTGGATCGTACTCTAGACGCTCAACGATAGCTGGAATACCATCTTTGTTACGTTTAAAGTCTACTACACGATAGTGATGCTTGTGACCACCACCGATGTGACGAACCGTGATACGACCGTTGTTGTTACGACCACCTGACTTAGAGTTTTTCTCTAAAAGTGGTGCGTATGGCTTACCCTTGTGTAGATCAGAGTTAACCACTTTAACTACGTGACGACGACCCGCAGAAGTTGGTTTACACTTTTGAAGTGCCATAATTCTAACTCCCCTTATTACTCAGCGCCGCCGACGAAGTCTAGCTCACTGCCTTCTTTAAGAGTAACGTAAGCTTTTTTCCAATCGCTACGACGACCGAAACGCATACCTGTACGCTTTGTCTTACCCTTAACAACTAGAGTGCGAACACCAGTTACCTCAACTTCGAAAAGCTTCTCTACAGCTGCTTTAACTTCAGCTTTAGTAGCGTCTTTAGCTACTTTGAAAACGATCGTGTTGTTCGTTTCAGCAGAGATTGTGCTCTTCTCAGAGATATGAGGAGCAAGGATTACTTTTAAAAGACGTTCTTCACGGATCATGCTAGCGCCTCCTCAAGTTGCTTAACAGCACCTGCAGTAATAAGTACCTTATCGAAAGCGATTAGGCTTACTGGGTCGATACCAGCAACGTCACGTGTGTCAACTTTGTACAAGTTGCGCGCAGAAAGGAATAGATTCTCATCTACTTCTTCAGTCACGATTAACACGTCTTTAAGCTCAAGTTCTTTCAACTTAGCTACAAGCGACTTAGTCTTTGGAGCTTCAAGTGTGAAGTTCTCAACTACTACTAGACGCTCTTGACGAACTAGTTCAGAAAGAATGCTCTTAATCGCACCGCGATACATCTTACGGTTAACTTTTTGGCTGTGATCTTGCGGCTTAGCTGCAAATGTCACACCACCCGAGCGCCAGATTGGGCTGCGGAATGAACCAGCACGAGCACGGCCAGTACCTTTTTGGCGGAACGGCTTCATACCAGTACCGCTTACTTCAGAACGTGTCTTCTGAGCACGAGTACCCTGACGAGCACCTGCTGCGTAAGCAACAACTACTTGGTGTACTAATGCTTCGTTAAACTCACGTCCAAAAGTAGCTTCGGAAACTTCAAGCGCACCAGCGCCTTTAATTGCTAATTCCATCACTAAATCTCCAGGACTTATGCTTTAACAGCAGGTTTAACGATTACGTCGCCGCCGATAGCGCCAGGTACTGCACCTTTAACTAAAAGCAGGTTACGCTCAGCGTCAACACGCACTAGCTCAAGATTCTGAGTAGTCACACGCTCTGCACCCATGTGGCCAGCCATTTTCTTACCTTTGAAAACGCGACCAGGTGTTTGGTTTTGACCGATTGAACCAGGAGCACGGTGAGATAGAGAGTTACCGTGTGTAGCGTCTTGCGTACGGAAATTCCAGCGCTTAACACCACCTTGGAAACCTTTACCTTTTGAAGTGCCAGTTACGTCTACTAGAGAAACTTCAGAGAAGATTTCAACAGTAAGAGCTGAACCAACTTCAAACTCACCTTCACCGCCATTAAGACGGAATTCCCACAGGCCACGACCCGCTTCAACACCAGCTTTAGCGAAGTGACCCGCTTCTGGTTTGTTGACACGGCTTGCTTTTTTCTCGCCTGCAGTAACTTGAAGCGCGTTATAACCGTCTGTTGCTTCAGATTTGATCTGAGTAACACGGTTAGGCGTCGCTTCGATAACTGTCACAGGGATAGATACACCATCTTCAGTGAAGATACGTGTCATACCCACTTTACGACCGACTAGACCTAATGCCATTTTCCTAAAACCTCTCTAATCTTCCGATTAACCCAGGCTGATTTGAACATCAACGCCAGCTGCAAGGTCAAGACGCATAAGCGCATCAACAGTCTTGTCAGTTGGTTCTACGATGTCGATCAGACGTTTGTGGGTGCGGATTTCGTATTGATCACGCGCGTCTTTGTTAACGTGAGGAGAGATCAATACAGTGAAACGTTCAAAGCGCGTTGGTAGTGGGATTGGACCACGTACTTGAGCACCAGTGCGTTTCGCAGTTTCCACGATTTCCGCCGTTGATTGGTCAATCAAACGGTGGTCAAAAGCTTTTAGGCGAATACGAATGCGTTGATTTGACATTCTTAAACCTCAATTAAAAGAGCATTTAAAAAGAGCATAAAAAAACCGCTGAACCAATCTTATTTACTAAGAGGTCAGTGTCCTTTTATTTCTGCGTTGAACTCCAAATCGGAATTCCTGTTTGTAGGTCTGAAATCCAGACTCTATGTAATCTTTCTGTTTCGGGAGACCCTACTTTAGAAAGTCCGCACATTATAATGATGTTGGTGATAAATGCAACAACTAATGCTAAGTTATTTTTAAAATGGACTTGGTTATTCGCAACAAACTCTTTGCTGAGTTACAATGGTCCGTCCAGTTGCAATTTCAGTTACGCAGTAAGGTAGGTACATGCGCATATTTTCTGGTGTTATGTTGGCGTTCGCCAAGTTCGGCAACGCGTTATTCGTAAAAACGAAACTATTGCCCGAGAACCCTCTCGAACAATTTGGGAACTGATCCAAATTTGCCTACCTTTTATGTCGCAAGATTGAATGCGCACTCAGACATTGCTGCATTAGACTCCGTGTGTAAGAAACTCGGTCTACCAAAAGCAAGCGGTTCAGAAAAGGTTGGCAGTGCGGTATTACCAAGATTTGTTGGTATCCAAAACCCGACTCCACTGTTTTCAAATACCCCCAAAGAAAGTGTGGCACTCAAACAAGGCCAAGCTATCTTTCAAGCACTCAGAGCAAACCCTGGGACGAAAATCCAGATAATTCCTGCAACAATTTTGTGGGGACGCGATCCTGGTAAAGAAAAGCCTGGTCTAGGCACACTTCTCAGCAGCTCACTGACACCAAGTTGGTTTAGAAAATGTTTTGTGGTGCTCTTTTCTGGGCGAAATAACTTCGTGCGTCTGAGTAAACCCATCGATTTGTCCCAACTTATCACCGACAAAGCGGACGTCGATGAGCTACCGCACAAATTACTACGTGTTGCACGCGTACATTTTCGTCGTCAAAAATTGGCCGCAACTGGGCCTAAATTGCCTTCACGCGAGCAACTGTTCAGCAGTCTTTTAGCTTCCCCTAGTATCAAACATGCGATTGCTCAAGAAGCTAAAAGTAAAGGCTTAAGCCAAGAAGAAGCCCGTCGTGAAGCATTAAAAATGCTTGAAGAGATCGCGGCAAATTATTCTGACGCAATGGTTCGCGTCGCAGAACGCATCCTGACCTGGCTTTGGACAAAATTGTACAATGGTATCGATGTGAAAAACGTTGACCGAGTCCACGCACTTGCAGACAAAGGTCATGAGATTCTTTTCGTTCCTTGTCATCGCAGCCACATGGATTATTTATTACTGACCTACGTGATTTATCACCAAGGGCTAGTGCCTCCGCATATCGCGGCAGGGGTAAACCTTAATTTCTTTCCTGCCGGTGGGATCTTCCGTCGTTCTGGCGCTTTCTTTATTCGCCGTTCATTTGCCGGCAATAAGCTGTACGCCGCAGTCTTCAATGAATATCTGAGCCAACTCTTTATAAAAGGGTATTCCGTCAAGTTTTATACTGAAGGCGGTCGGAGCCGAACTGGTCGCTTATTGCCGCCTAAAACCGGTATGCTAGCCATGTCGTTGCAAGCCATGTTGCGTGGTATTGATCGCCCTATTTCTATCGTGCCCGTGTACATTGGCTATGAGCATGTAATGGAAATTAATACCTATTTGAAAGAACTCGCAGGCGATCATAAGAAAAACGAGTCCATCCTTGGCGTATTTAAAGCCATTAAAAACCTAAAGAATTATGGCCGTGGCTATTTGAATTTTGGTGAGCCAATTAACATCAATCAGTTTTTAACTGAGCAACAACCCAACTGGCGTGAAGCTATCCATCCAACCGAGGCTCAGAAGCCGAGCTGGTTAGCCCCCAAGTGGCCGAGCTTGCAGACAAGATCATGACAAACATCAATAACACAGCTGCACTTAATGCGGTGAATTTGATTTCACTTATCTTGTTGAGTGCTGAGCAATTTGCTCTTAGCAAAAGTAAACTGCTCTCCCAGTTAGAGTTCTATTTGTCTTTGCAACGCGACGCGCCATATCACATAGATGTGACCATGCCAGATGAAAACGCGGAAAGTCTGCTCGCTCACGCGCTCACTTTAAACAAGTTCGAGGTGCATCAAGACAGCTTTGGTGACATCATTAGTATCAGCGAACGTGAGCAAACGCTCGTTAACTATTACAAAAACAATATTCTGCATCTGTTCGCCGTACCAGCGGTGATTGCACAATTCCTGCTGTATAAAGATGCGGTGACCATCGAAGCCTGCAAAACACACTTGCACAAACTGTATCCACTGTTCGCTAAAGAATGGTTCTTGACGCCACTTCGTGAAGACTACATTCAAGACGTATTAACAAGTTTCGAAACACAAGGTCTTGTGACGCGACATGACGAGATTTGGACGATGAACACGGACAGTCAAACGCGCAGCCAATTGGAAATACTTGGTAAGTCAATCCAACTCACCCTTGAGCGCTATGCAATTCTATCCGCGCTAGTCCTTGGAACACCAGATTATGACAAAGCACAGCTGGAGCAAGATTACCAAACGCTAGCGGGAAGACTGGGCCGCTTACATGGTATTAAGATCCTGAATTTTTCGATGCAAAAGTGTTGGCTTCGCTTCTGAACTCAATGAAAGAGCAAGGCTATGTAGAAGAAGGCGCTCAGAATCGCTTGTGCGGTAATCAACAACTGGATGCACTACAACAAACGCTCGTGACTTTGCTTCCAGCTAGGGTCTGGCAATCCATCGCGGATACCGTCACCAGTCACTCAGAATAAAAGAAGCGAGGCTCAGCCTCGCTTCTTAAATCTATGTTGGCAACTTAATGGCATGCTCAATGACAGGGTCTATCTGCCCACCAGCAGCCACTAGCGCTGGCGCATAACACCTTCTTGAATGGTGGAGGCCACCAGCTCACCACTGCGGTTAAAGAATTGTCCACGCACTAAGCCCCGTCCGTTACTTGCACTTGGGCTGTCAACGCTGTAAAGCATCCATTCATCCATTCTAAATGGACGATGAAACCACATCGCGTGGTCAATGGTCGCAACTTGCATCGTTGGATGCATAAACGACAAACCATGCGGTTGCAGTGCCGTCGGTAAAAATTCAAAGTCCGACGCGTACGCCAATAAATAGTTGTGAATGCGACGATCGTCCGGCATCGAGCCGTTTGCCTTAAACCAAACATGCCGAACGGGACTCCGTCACCTGTGGTAAAAACGGATTTTGGAAATTGACCGGACGCATTTCAATCGGCATTTCACGGGTAAACTTACTGCGAATACTTTCAGGGATCTGCGCGGCGTGTTCTTGATAGAACTCAAGCGACGATTTTAGTTCTTCCGGTGCAGGCACATCAGGCATTGCCGACTGATGCGACACCCCTTCCTCATCGCCTTGAAACGATGCGGTCATATAAAAAATTGGCTTACCATACTGAATGGCACTGATACGACGCGTTGAAAAGCTTTTACCATCGCGGATCGTTTCAACATCATAAACGATTGGTTTTGACGCATCACCGGGTCGGAGAAAGTATGAATGCAATGAGTTTACAAAGCGCCCTTCTGGCAACGTTTGCTTCGCGGCCGATAGGGCTTGCCCCATCACTTGACCACCAAACACTTGGCGAAATCCCAAGTCTTGGCTTTGACCACGGTAGATCCCTTGTTCGATTTCTTCTAACGTCAGTAGGTTTAGCAGTTCTTGTAATACTTGGCTCATGCCTTACTCCCTAGAGATGTTTGGATTTTTGCCTTATAAACAATAATAATACACGAAAACTCAATCCTGTAATTGAGTAAACACTCTTATTATTAAGGAATTATCATGGCCTATTGGTTGTTTAAAACCGAACCAGATACCTTTTCGATTGATACACTTGCTAAAGCACCGCAGCAAAGCACGTTCTGGGAAGGGATCCGCAATTATCAAGCGCGAAACTTTCTGCGAGACCAAGCACAGGTTGGAGACTTGGTCTTCATCTATCATTCTAGCTGCAAAGTCCCCGCGATTGTTGGCATTGCACAAATAACCGAAGGTGCAAAGACGGATCCGCACCAATTTAACCCAGAAAGCCCGTATTTTGATCCCAAGTCAGACCCAGAAAAGCCGCGCTGGATTGGCCTGACCATACAATATCGCCAACATTTACCGAAGCCCGTAACTCTTCAAGCAATTAAGGCAGACGATGCAATACAAGAGTTAGCATTAAAAAAAGCGGGACGTTTATCGGTCATGCCAGTCAGTGAACAAGAATGGCACTACTTGCTGGCAAAGTCAGGCGTTACGCGCTAGCCCGCCTGCGCAGACGTTTTGGCGTTTGTTTGTGATAAGGTGGTACAACGGTGACGTAAAGCAGTAAGGCAACCCATGAAAAAATAAGGGTTGCCATAAGCCAAAAGTTTTTTTTCGTGGCCGCGGGTGCGTTTGCTGTTGGCAATCACACCTAATGGGATCAAGTAAGCACAGATTGTTGTTACAAGTAACAGTACGACCAACATGCTCTTCCCCTTTTGATACTCGCTGATTAATTAGACGCTAATTTCGTCCAATCGACTTCGGTCACTAAGATCCGCTCTGGCGCGATGTAGTGCAATATATCGCCACTTTGAATGCGATAATCCAATGGCGGGTTTAAATCCATGTCGCTCGCGCTTAAGTCATGTGCGACCCCAAGCACAATCGCATTGTATTGCGCTTTAAACTTTTGAAATACGTCACCAAAACTGAACGTCGCAACACCTTCTGGTACCTCCAAGCAAAACTGCGTATCGCCATGTAACGTTGACAATAATTCCTCTTGGACGCGACTTGAACCTGGATCTTGCATTGACCGCACCAAAATCTCAGCCGATTTGCTGCTAGAACATTCCACGTTACGACAATGCATCAGCAATAACGAGACTTTGCTCTCGTCTTCAAAATGCGCGCTGATGTGGCAAGTCGGTTTAACGATCGGGCTAATTTTTAATGCGGTTGTGAACGTTTGATCATCGTCTTTTCCGTCTATGATCACCTTATCGGCCGACATCAACGCAACTCGAGTTAATTCTGAATCATCCGTAAAGGTCATCAACTTGGCGAAATCAACCTCAGGATAGTGGAGAAAGGGATGTTCCATTTCATCGGTCACAACGAGCAAAATTCGACGCGCCTTTCGCTTCGTGTCTGCGAGAATGTAATCAATCATTTTTTTTGTGCGCACCGAATGCCATCCAAAAATAATGATGTGATCGGTCATATGTGAAAAGTCTTTATTTCCTGTCATCGCTCGTCTTATCCAAAATGTCGCTAATTGACCCACTTTACCTAAAATAATCCCAAACAGCGCCAATCCAAAGGGTATTTGCCATAACGCCACAACCCAGCGACCCAATTCACTGCTTGCGCTAAAATCGCCGTAGCCGACCGTTGATGTCGTCACGATGTAGTAATACACAAACGTGTTGAGTCCCAATAAGGCCGTTTCATTCGCAGCATAAAGGGCTATCCATGTCAGCCCCATATGAGCAAATGTAACCAAGCTCAGCATTTGCCAACTCGCTTTGTCGACATGCTGCACTATCATCGCGATGAATCGCTTAAAAATCACAGGCATATTTAATGTTATTGAGAGTCCTTAAAGCAGCACCTTACTTGATGACAAGTCGATTGAAAAGAGGGCTTGGGCAAAGACTCGCATTCTTGTTAATTTTGGGTATATACTGGTTACAATTAACAAGATAGGCACAAGAAGTTTATGGCTGGCGTACTCGCATCGGTAGATCAACGAACCCAACTCGTCGGTGAAAACCGTTTGGAATTGTTGCTGTTTCATTTACACAGCCGCCAGCTGTTTGCACTCAACGTATTTAAAGTTAAAGAAGTCGTCAAACTTCCTCACTTGAATAAAATGCCAAATGCCCATCCAAAAGTCGTGGGCGTCACAAATATTCGTGGCGAATCCATTCCGGTCATCGATTTACGTCAGGCGATTGCTATGCCGCCATGCGCGCGTGACGACAAAGAGTGTAACTTGGTAATTACGGAATACAACCGCACCGTCCAAGCCTTCTTGGTCGGTAAGGTAGACCAAATCGTCAACACCACATGGAGTGATATTATGCCTCCCCCACGTTCTGTTGGCCGAAATCACTACCTCACGGCGTTAACCAAAATTCGCCGTGGTGATGTGGAGCATTTGGTCGAAATTATCGACGTGGAAAAAGTGTTAGCGGAAATTGTTGAATACGACGTGGAAATCCCTGAAGGCATTCTCGACAAAGCCATCATTGATGAGTTTCATGGCCGAAAAATACTGCACGCCGACGATTCCGCGACGGCAAGACGCCAAGTCTCTGATACGCTTGCACAACTAGGAATCGAGATTATTCCAACCACCGATGGGCATGAAGCGCTGAATCTCCTCAAAGGGTGGGCCGATGAAGGGATAGATGTCACCAAAGAATTTTTAGCGGTGATCACCGACGCCGAAATGCCTGTTATGGACGGTTATCGCCTAACCTATGAAATTCGCAACGACCCTCGATTGCGTGATTTGTACGTGATCCTGAATACATCGCTCAGTGGCAGCTTCAATAATGCGATGGTTGAAAAAGTGGGTTGTAATGTATTCCTCTCAAAATTCCAACCAGACTTATTGGTCTCTGAAGTACAAAAACGCTTGAAAGAAGTTTTAAATCAAGACTAATACTGGTTTAATATACAGTATTAAATTTCAACAGCGTGTTTTGATGACCGAACGATCGCGAAAGCGTTAATGCCACATCGCTTTCGTGAAATTGTGATGTTTGCTGTTTGTGCATAACAAGAACACTTGTGTTATACGCAGACTTAAACTGAAGCAAACCCTTATCAACAATAAGTCATGTTAACCTTAAGCGTTCAACACGCTATACTGCGCGCTTGCTAGTTAAACAGGTAAAAAGATGGACGTATCAGAACTTCTCGATGGGTTAAATGACAAACAACGTGAAGCCGTTGCTGCACCGCTGCAAAACATGTTGGTGCTTGCTGGCGCAGGTTCAGGTAAAACACGTGTGCTTGTACACCGAATTGCATGGTTAATGCAGGTTGAGCAAAGTTCTCCCTACAGCATCTTGGCCGTAACGTTCACCAACAAAGCCGCCAAAGAAATGCGCAGTCGCGTTGAGGCGACCTTACAAGGCCCAGTGTCAGGTATGTGGATTGGTACGTTTCACGGCTTATCACATCGAATTTTACGTCAACATCATAAAGAAGCGAACTTACCCGAATCTTTCCAAGTATTAGACAGCGACGACCAAGTCCGCATGATCCGTCGTTTGCTCAAAGCCATGAACATCGACGAGAAAAAGTGGCCAGCCAAACAATTTGCATGGTACATCGGCGCTCAGAAAGACGAAGGTCGTCGACCTAAAGACATTCAAGCGTTTGACCTCAACGAGCAACTGATGCTCAAAGTCTATGCCGCATACCAAGATGCATGTGATAGAGCTGGCTTAGTTGATTTTGCCGAGATTTTGCTACGCAGCTACGAGTTACTTGCAACACAACCAACGTTATTACGCCATTACCAAAATCGATTCGCACATATGTTGGTGGATGAATTCCAAGACACCAACCGCATCCAATACCTATGGCTCCGTTTGCTCGCCGGTGGCAGCAGGTCCATCATGATTGTTGGTGATGACGACCAGAGCATTTACGGTTGGCGGGGCGCGCGCGTCGAAAATATTCGTCAATTCTTAGAGGATTTTGACGCACACACCATTCGTCTCGAACAAAATTACCGTTCCACCGCAACCATTTTGAAAGCGTCTAACGCGCTGATTTCTAATAATGCCGAGCGAATGGGCAAAAGCCTTTGGACAGATGGTGTTGATGGCGAACCGATTTCTATTTATGCCGCATTCAACGAGTTAGATGAAGCGCGCTTTGTTGTTGGAAAAATCAAAACGTGGTTGCAAGGTGGCAATGCGTTGCAAGAATGTGCGGTGCTTTATCGCAACAATGCGCAATCACGTATTTTAGAAGAAGCCTTTCTACAAGAAGGACTAAAATATCGCATCTACGGTGGAATGCGTTTCTTCGAACGCCAAGAGATCAAAGATGCTTTATGTTACCTTCGACTTATCACAAATCGCAATGACGATGCCGCCTTTGAACGCATTATCAATACGCCCGTACGTGGCATTGGTGACAAAACCTTAAGCCATATTCGAGATTGCGCACGAAACACGTCTCAACCGCTATGGTATGCAGCCAAATCGGTTATCGCGGAAAAACATTTATCCGGTCGCGCGGTCAACGCGGTAAACCAGTTCCTTGAGCTTGTTGAATCCTTGGAACAAACCATTGATGAATTAAATTTAGAACAACAAGCCAAACTGACCATTGAGCGCTCAGGCTTGATGGCCATGTACCAGGCAGAAAAAGGTGAAAAAGGCCGTGCACGTGTAGAAAACTTAGAAGAATTAATAAACGCATGTGGTCAATATGAACCGCCTGTGGAAGAAGAATTCTCGACGCCGTTACAGGGCTTCTTAGCTTACACTTCACTGGAGGCGGGCGAAGGTCAAGCTGAAGAACACGAAGACGCGGTACAAATGATGACGCTGCATTCAGCCAAAGGTCTTGAGTTTCCATTGGTCTTTATGGTCGGCGTTGAAGAAGGCATGTTCCCGTCACAGCAAAGCCATGAAGAATCTGGTCGACTTGAAGAAGAGCGACGCCTTTGCTACGTGGGCATGACGCGTGCGATGACAAAGCTTTATATTTGTCATGCAGAAAGCCGTCGTTTGTACGGACAAGAGAAATACCATAGCCCTTCTCGCTTTATTCGTGAGTTACCAACAGATTGTGTGGAAGAAATCCGCATCAAAACTCAAGTGACTCGCCCAACATCGGCTGGGCGCTTCAGTGCTACCGTTACGCATGCGGTATTCGAGGATAGTGGCTTTACGTTGGGTCAACGTGTTTTACATGCCAAGTTTGGTGCTGGCACGGTATTAAATTACGAAGGCAGCGGCGCACAATCACGTATCCAAGTGAATTTTGATGATGTCGGTTCTAAATGGTTAGTCACCGCTTATGCGCGACTTCAACCACTTTAAATCGTTAATCGATGAGGCACGAGCTACGCTGTCGACGGCTCACCATCGACAGCTCTTGGTCATATCTGGCTCGGCTGATTTTTGCTATGCGGCAACTCACTTTCTGTTTGAACGTGAAGGATGTTGCATCCTCAGCCAGTCTGACGAGATCTCACTGATGCAACATGGCCTGAGCACTTACACCAAATTTTAGGGCAGGAATGGCCGATAGCCATTTACGATGGTTATTCAGGGGTGATCCCAAACAAACTGTCCGCCCTCAGCGGAACGGTAAAAGCAGGGGGATTACTGGTTTTATTATTACCTGAGTTAGAGCACCTTGGGAATTTCCGCGATCCCGCGCTTGAAAAATGGTGCTCTGCAGAATGTGACATCGCTCAAAGTCATTTTCTCCTTCGATTAGCCGCTAAACTTACAGACACGAATCAGTGGCGCCTCTCTGAACAATATGGTTTACATTTGCCTCAATGCGCAAAGGCTCAAACGCCTGTATTTCCAGATTTTTCACAGCAAAACTCGGCGATAGAGCAAATCGTACATGCGCTCAAAACCAAACGGACATTACCGGTCGTCTTAAGTGCAGACAGAGGTCGCGGGAAGTCGAGCAGTTTGGGGCTTATCGCCAGAGCGATGCCAAATAAAACTTTTATTTTATGTGCTCCACATCGGCACGCAATCGCACCAACGTTCCGCCATTTAGGGGCGAGTGAGGATACGCTAAACGACTTAGCTCAGTATAAAAACCTGCAGTTTTTGCCACCGGACCAAATACTGCGCGAACGGCCCAAATGTGATGTGCTATTCGTCGATGAAGCAGCGGCCATTCCAGTGCCTATGCTGCTCGATTTGATAAAACAGTACCCTTGCAGCGTGTTTTCCAGCACACTAATTGGCTATGAAGGTAATGGCCGAGGTTATACATTAAAGTTCTTGAAAAAACTGCGTAAATTTGCGCCTCAGTGTTTATCCATTCACCTTGATAATCCGCTTCGATTTGCTGCAGCGGATCCGCTGGAACAGCGAATTAATCAGCTATTTGCCCTAGATTGCCGCTATGAGGATGTGGTCGATGTTGATCACGTCGAGTTTGCTACTATCGAATCGACGTTGTTGATAAACGACGACCACTTATTGCAAGAAATCTTTAGTTTATTCGTGCTTTCTCACTATCAAACGTCGGTCAATGATCTTCGGCAATTGCTCGATACGCCAAATCAATCCGTTTATGTCTTGCGCGCCAAGGGTAAAATCATCGCCGCATGCCTTGTTGCTATTGAAGGTGGACTCTCGAGCGAGTTAAGTAGTGCCATTGTCGAGGGGTCACGTCGTCCTAGAGGTCATTTGCTGGCTCAGCAACTTGCTCAACTAAGCCAAAACCCGGATTGGTGTACGCAACGCTTGGCGCGCATCGTAAGAATTGCGGTTGCACCTGGAATTCAATACACTGGTTTAGGTTCACAACTTTTGCATGAAATTGAACAATGCCTCGCTTCTGATGTTGCTTTCATCGGCAGTAGTTTTGGCGCAAACCATGAGCTGCTGTCTTTTTGGTTTAAGAATCAATTCCGTATTGTGAAATTGGGATACAAACTCGATAAGGTCAGCGGTGAACATGCTGCGCTGGTCTTAAAAGCGAGACAGCTCGCGCTCGACAGCCACGTCATTACATTGAGTCAGGCATTCTATCGTCAATTACCTTACCAATTATTGACGTACTTCAAACTACTCGATGCCCAATTGGTGCTAAGCTTATGGGCAGAGAGCGACAATATTTTGCCGAAAAAGTTGGAGAAAACAGTATTTTTGCCGATAACGCGTCGAAGTATGGCAGAACTACAACCTGTGATATGGCAATGGCTTATTGACCATCCAACGTCACTTGCACTCCTTTGCGCATCACAGCAAGTCAGAATCATTCGCTATGTGTTGCAAGGCTGGTTACTCTCTGAGTCGCTTAATGATCTGCCCAAATTGAGTAAGAAGCAAATAGAGCAAGAGCTGAATGACGTCGTGCAAATTTTTATTTCAAACACAGAGTAACCTCTCATCTGCAGCCTTAATAGGGCTGTCCTCTTTATTATTTTCTTCTGAGGCCATATCAGACTCTACAGAATATAAGCTTGGAATGTCTGCTGCATTTGAAGGACCTGCACGGCAAATCGGTATCCAACTAAGCGAAGGTGCGTCACTGCATTTTGACGACATAAACACACGAGGTGGAGTTCATCAGCACAAACTGAAATTGATAAAGCTTGATGATGGTTATGAGCCACCAAAAACAGTAGAAAACACCAAGCGACTCATCGAAGAATACAAAGTGGATGCGTTATTTACCTACATGGGAACTCCTACCTCGTGGGCAATCAAACCACTTCTCGAGCGTAGTCAGCTGCCCTTTATAACGCCATTTACTGGTGCCGACTTTTTACGTTCAGCAACGACATTTCACGTATTTAACTTGCGTGCGAGCTATCAGCAAGAAGCGTATGAGCAAATCCAATTTCTGACCCAAGAGAAGCGGCTCAAAAAAATTGCGTTGCTCATCCAAGCGGATGAATTTGGTTTAACACTGGAAAAAAGCTTAGTAAAAGCTTTAAAAGACATGAACCTCACCGCCATCACCATCGCACGCTTTCGCCGCAATACTCAAGACATAGACAAAGCGTTGACACGCATCGCGACGAGCGGCGCAGAGGCCGTAGCAATGGTTGGTACATACGACCCACTCGCCGAGTTTATTAAAAAAGCAGAAGCGTCAAAAAGCACTTTTATCTATTCAACCGTTTCATTCGCCTTTAGCAATGCACTTTATGCTCGGTTGACTAAACCCGAAACCATCATGACAACAGAAGTTGTGCCCGATCCTTTAGATTGTGATGTTGAGCTTTGTGAAGAGTTCAAGCAACTCGCGAAACACAACAACATAACGGTAAGTCGCTTAGCATTTGAAGGCTATTTAAACGCCTATGTGACGACTCAGGCGCTAAACCGTTGCAAACCACCATTTGATAAGACATGCCTTATGACGCAACTGGAAGACGTTCGTATTGAAGACCACAAGCTTCAAGCACTATTTAATCATCCACAGCGAAATAAGTACGTTGTTTTTCGCTCATATTATCAATAATGTACTATTCTTAGAGCATTCAGCTAGCAGGGGACGATATGGACTTAATCAACTTTAAAGTCGGGCATAAAACAATCTCTTTAAAAATCTTGGATATCCTACTAACCGAACGCTATGACGGTAATCTCACTTCATTACCGAATAAAAACCCCAGCTTCCTCGGTATTAAAGACTATATGGGTACACCAACGCCTATCTTTGATATGGGTATTATTTTGAATGACCAATCCTCATTTGAAATCATAAAGAATCTGACTCATCTCCTTAAAGAGCGCGAACAAGACCATATTGCGTGGCTTTCAGCATTGGAACAAAGCATTCTATCAGGAGCAGCCTTTACTAAAGCCAAAGATCCACATCAATGTGAATTTGGTCGTTGGTACTATAGCTTCAAAACGGATAATGAAGATTTGAAGGCGCTATTAAGTCGGTTTGAAGAGCCACATACGCGTTTACATGCCCTTGCCGATACTTTGCTCAACATGTGTGACAAAGGGGACAAAGAAGGCGCAATGAAATTGTTGGAAAAAGAGCGTGTTACAACCTACGTAAAACTCATTCGTTTATTTGAATCTGCCAGGGAACAAATCGATCTAGACCACAAACCGATTATCGTGTTCACCACGTTAGATGGTCGTACCCCACATGTAGGCTTATTAGTTGATCAAGTAGAAGACAATGTCCGCTGTGATGAAAGCGAAGTGAAGTCGTTACATGAATTAACCAACGTTGGATTTGATATCGACCCTCAAACCAAGCGCATGATGAAAGGATTAATCAAACGCGGCGAGAAACACTCCGTAATTATCGACCCATCCGCCATCTTCCGCCCTGAGCACCTGTCAGAATATGAACCGGAAGAAACGGAAAGCTATGGTTTGTTCTAGCCCTTTTACATCCAGCAACATTGCAAAGTGAAAGGCCTATATGAGGGCCTTTCTTTATTGTGATTCGCTCTCAGTCTATAATTTCGCAGCAGTATCAAATAAGCAGGCAACACAATGGAAACAAAAACAGCTCGATTTACCGTATTGCTCGATCCGCGCAAGAAAAAGGCCTTTGAGCAACTGTGTGCTGAACAAGACAGAACCCCCTCTCAAGTCGTGCGTCAGCTTATTCGGACTTACCTTGAGCAACACGATGTTGACTTCACCAAGCTAGAATTGGAAAACGAAGAAAAGAATTAAGACGCATAATTGCACACAAAACCTGACTGATGATTATAATTTTATTATAATGTGATTATCATAAATTAATGCTTCGGCATTCAAAGATCCATAACAGAGGTTCACATGAGACTCAGCTTTACCACCATGCCCTAAATGCAGTTCAGAATACGTTTACGAAGACCAAGCTAATTTAGTTTGTCCTGAATGTGCGCATGAATGGAATCCAAACGAAGTGACCGTTGATGAAGATGCACTCATCATTAAAGATTCAAATGGTACTCAGCTTGCCGATGGCGACAAAGTAACCTTGATTAAAGACCTAAAGGTAAAAGGTTCATCTTTAGTATTAAAGATTGGCACTAAGGCTACCATCAAACGCCTTGTCGATGGCGACCACGATCTCGATTGTAAAGTGGATGGTAACGGCGACATGATGTTGAAATCAGAGTTCGTTAAAAAAGCCTAAATATGTCGCGCTACCGCGGCCCTTTTGACGTGGTAGCGCACTTTCAGATCAATAATCACGATAATTGATTCAACGCGACCTTTAATTCAGCTACAGCATCCTCTGACATTTGGAAATCAAAGCTTCCCACTACAGCCAATACCGTATCGGCTACCCCTCACCTACAACGCTCTCTCGCGATTTTGCAACTGCTCTGTAAGTCCAACCAGCATCGATCCGTATCGCATTCACCCAAAATGGCAATCAGCGTATCCAACAGCATGACTAGGGTAAGTCTTTCGAATAAAGCAACCAAGATGCATAGTTAAAGAAACAGCGTGAGCATTGTGTGCTGCTTTATAGGAAATGTGGTCAGGGTGTCCGAGGTATGATGCTACAGGGAGGTATTCCAACACCGAACTTGGTTTGTTGGGCGTTGTTTGTTGAGTTGGTTTGAGTTTTTTAAAACACATAAAGCAAAAAAGCCCGACTCTTTCGGATCGGGCTTTCTTTAATTAAGAGTCGGGGGCGCCTAGTCGGGGGCGCCCAGCCTGGCGATGGTCGGGGACGCCTAGTCCGGCTGCGCTTCGCTTGCGTTCCTCGGACTGCGAAGATGATCAATCTTCGCTTCCTCGTCACCCTACTTTCACATGGCAGCTGCCACACTATCATCGGCCGGGGCTGGCCTTCCAGCTGTTGCGTTTCACTTCTGAGTTCGGCATTGGGATAGAGCTGACTACCCAGTCTGGTATAACAGTAGTGCAATTTAACGTTAAAATGCAAAAAAGCCCGACTCTTTCGGATCGGGCTTTCTTTAATTAAGAGTCGGGGGCGCCTAGCCTGGCGATGGTCGGGGACGCCTGGTCCGGCTGCGCTTCGCTTGCGTTCCTCGGACTGCGGAGATTATCAATCTTCGCTTCCTCGTCACCCTACTTTCACATGGCAGCTGCCACACTATCATCGGCCGGGGCTGGCCTTCCAGCTGTTGCGTTTCACTTCTGAGTTCGGCATTGGGATAGAGCTGACTACCCAGTCTGGTATAACAGTAATGCAATTTAACGTTAAAATGCAAAAAAGCCCGACTCTTTCGAATCGGGCTTTCTTTTAATTAGAGCCTGGCGATGTCCTACTTTCACATGGCAGCTGCCACACTATCATCGGCGCTGTTGCGTTTCACTTCTGAGTTCGGCATGGGGTCAGGTGGGTCCACAACGCTATTGTCACCAAGCATAAGCTGGTCGTCTACTCGCTACCGCAAGTAAACTAAATCTGGAATTCTGATATTAATGTCTTTTACTTTGTCGTTGTCTACTTTAGTCAATACTCAACTTCTAACAACTTAAACCACTTTGGCGTTGTATGGTTAAGCCTCACGGGTAATTAGTACAGGTTAGCTTCACGCCTCACAGCGCTTCCACACCCTGCCTATCAACGTTGTAGTCTCCAACGGCCCTTTAGTGGAGTTAAACTCCAAGTGAGAACTCATCTCGAGGCTCGCTTCCCGCTTAGATGCTTTCAGCGGTTATCGATTCCGAACGTAGCTACCGGGCAATGCCATTGGCATGACAACCCGAACACCAGCGGTTCGTCCACTCCGGTCCTCTCGTACTAGGAGCAGCCCCTCTCAATTCTCAAACGCCCACGGCAGATAGGGACCGAACTGTCTCACGACGTTCTAAACCCAGCTCGCGTACCACTTTAAATGGCGAACAGCCATACCCTTGGGACCGACTTCAGCCCCAGGATGTGATGAGCCGACATCGAGGTGCCAAACACCGCCGTCGATATGAACTCTTGGGCGGTATCAGCCTGTTATCCCCGGAGTACCTTTTATCCGTTGAGCGATGGCCCTTCCATTCAGAACCACCGGATCACTATGACCTACTTTCGTACCTGCTCGACGTGTCTG